>JBBAWV010000028.1:0-40145 GCA_040396995.1 Nodosilinea sp.
TTTGGGTGAAGAACACGCTAAACGCGCTCAAAGCGGCATCCTCCATCCCATAGCGGGTTCTCGCTACCGTTTGCCGTGAACAGACAGTTTCTACACTGGCGATATTGCCAACGTCCCCACGCGCTTCATTTATCGTTACCCTAGGGCTAAATCCTTGCCCCCAAGCCCTATGCTCCCCATCCCCATGCGTCCTAGGTGGCTCCATGCCAGGTTCCGGTGGTCTGTAGTCGTAGCGTTCATAACCGGGTTGCTGGTGCTGCTGTCGGCATCGGGCGGAGGGGCTGTTTTATCCCAAGCGGGCCTCCAGGAGGGGGCAACGACCATGGCCGAATCTCTACTGAGCGATCCGTTTTTGCTGTGGCCCACCGCCAACTCGGTGCAGGTGGTGTGGTTCACCGAATTTGAAGGCCAAGCCCACTGGGTAGAGTGGGGCCAGCCTGGGGCAAACCTCGCCTCAGATCTGAACCCTAGGTCGCTGGATAACCCGTTGCGCCATCGGAAGCCTGCTGTGACGACTCTTCTCAGCCGCAGCCGAGAAGATGCCGACTCCCGGCTCGATCATCCCCAGTTTCAGGGGATAACGGGTGTGGTACAGCGGCCCATTTGGCGACACCAAGCCACCATTACCGGGCTAAACCCAGGGCAGCGCTACCCCTACCGAGTGGTGAGCGAGGCTGTTACGGGGCAACGGGTGGGCAGTGGTGCTTTTACCCTCGCAGCCTCTCCAAAGGCGGGACAGGGCATGAAAATATTGCTGACCTCCGACCACCAAAACTTACCGATGGTGGTGGCCAACTTGCAAAAGGTTGCAGAAACCCTGGGCCAAGTGGATGCGGTCTTGGTAGCGGGGGATTTGATCAACGTGCCGGATCGGGCCTCAGAATGGTTCGACAATCGCCAGGGCAACGGCTTTTTCCCAGCCTTGCAGGGACGATCACACCACACCCTAGAGCGCAACGGCCAAACCACGACCTACCACGGGGGCGAACTCATCCAACACGCGCCCCTGTTCCCCGCCATCGGCAACCATGAGATCATGGGGCCGTTTAGCGATACCGTTCCCCTCAAAGATCAATTCAATCAGGCCATCCCCAGGGGCATCGCGGAGGATAGGTATCGAGCCATGGCCGAGAGCGTGAATCCAGCGGCTGATCCGCAGTTACGCCGGGATTGGATCCTGAACCAGTCCTTCAATACCATTACCTACGAGGAAATTTTTGGCCATCCCCAGGGCGAAGCCGTCCACACCGAAGCCCAGGGGCGCTACTATGCCCTCACCCTAGGTGATGTGCGGTTAGTCACCCTCTACGTCACCCAAATTTGGCGACCCTACAGCCTCGATCCCACGGTGCGAGGGCGCTACCAGGAACGGCAGGCCGATTTAGACCATCCCGAAAAATGGGGCTATGGCCAGCACATTTTTGAAGCCATCGACCGCGACAGCCCCCAGTACCAATGGCTAGTACAAGAACTGGCCAGCGATGCCTTTCAACGGGCCACATACAAGATGGTGATGCTCCACCATCCACCCCACACCCTCGGCGACAACATTGTGCCCGCCTTCACCACCCCCATCCCGGTGTATGACTACGCCTCCGACGGTCGCTTAACCTCCGTCTGCTACGAATATCCCCTAGAGCAGGACTACATCGCCCGTGATCTGGTACCTTTGCTGGAGTCGGCGGGGGTAAATTTGGTGCTCTACGGCCATTCTCACCTGTGGAATCGCTTTAAATCTGCGAACGGTACCCATTATTTAGAAACCTCCAATGTAGGTAATTCCTACGGAGCTTTTTGGCAAGATCGTCGCCGTCCCGTTCCCACAGATTCAGAACATTCAGATAACAATAATCACTGCGGTAGCTTCAATTCTAGCGACTATATCGCCCAAGGTGACCCCAACGGGTTACAGCCCATCTTGCCTACTATCGCCCCGCCTTTAGTGGACGAAAACGGCCAACCACTGCCCTATTTGGACAGCAACGATTTAACTGCTTTTAGTATCCTAGATACCACCATCGGCACCGTCAGCAGCTATTACTTCGACACCCGTCAACCCAACTCCGCCGTTGTGAAATTTGATGAGTTTTCCCTAAAATCTGACATGAATTGAGAGGGATACAGCACGGCTATCGTTGCCCTGATCATGATCGCTGTTTCAACATAGGTTGTATTGAGGGGTCGGATCCACGAACATCCCTCCCTTGGCAGATGGCGTGCCCGATCCTGTGACCTAGGCTAACAGCGGTACACGATAGCCTGTTCTACGTCTCCCGAAGAACAGCGTCGCCGAATGCGAAAACTCCACAAGGCCCCCTACTGGGCCCAACCCCTCATTTTCCCCTCCTCACCCCCCATCTCCATGCCTGCCCCCCTCCCCTCTCCCCAATCCGCCAACGCCCTTTTCGAGACCTACAAGCACCGCCAAATCACCCTCACCATTTTGGGGGCTGGAGCCTGGGGCAGTGCCTTGGCTCGCATCGCCAGCAGCAACCATCACAACGTCAGAATCTGGTCTCGGCGGGGGGAAATGTCCCTTAAAGAAGCCGTTGAGGGGGCTGAGGTGATTATCTCCGCCATTTCCATGAAGGGCGTGCCGGACTTGGTAGCTCAGCTCAAGGAACTCCATATTCCTGAAACGACGATCCTTGTCACCGCTACCAAGGGCCTCGATCCCGAAACCACACTCACCCCTTCCCGCATTTTCCAAAACGCTTTTCCTAACCACGCCATTGCCGTTCTGTCTGGCCCCAATCTGTCGAAGGAAATCGAGCAGGGGCTCCCCGCTGCCACGGTGATCGCCTGCGACAACGAAACCGCCGCCGAAGCTGTGCAGCATATCTTTGCCTCCGAAAATTTCCGTACCTACCGCAGCACCGATCCCCTCGGGGCCGAACTGGGGGGCACCCTCAAAAACGTGATCGCCATTGCCGTCGGCGTGTGCGAAGGGCTGAACCTTGGCTCCAACGCCCGCTCGGCCCTGATTACCCGCGCCCTACCGGAGGTCATGCGGATCGGCACCCACCTGGGCGGACATCCCGAAACCTTTTTGGGACTCTCTGGTTTGGGGGATATGTTGGCCACCTGCACCAGCCCCCTCAGCCGCAACTATCGGGTGGGCTATGGCCTCGCCCAGGGCAAATCCCTAGGGCAAATTTTGGCGGAATTGGGCAGCACCGCCGAAGGGGTTAATACCGCCAAGGTGTTGATGACCATCGCCCAGCGGGAAAACGTTTCGGCCCCCATTTCTCAGCAGGTGTATCGCCTCCTCAATGGTGATATTTCTGCCGAAGAAGCCGTCGCCGCCCTGATGGAACGCAAGCTCAAAGCCGAAGACTATCAACAGGTGCTTCAAGGGGATAAATAGGTGTCTGCCGCCCGTTTGGGCAGAAAGGATTAGTAGACCGCAAACCCATTCCTGGCCCTAACTTAACCTGAACCAGATCCCCGCTCCTTTCTGGAAGAGGGGCTGGGGGTGAGGGCTGTGGGGACTTGGCATCTGATGAAGACTCCCTAATAAAATCCTTCCCAGTCGGGGCAGTGGCGATCTTCGTCGGGGCCAAAGGGATGCATGGCGCAGACGAGGGTGTTGCCGCCGTGGGTTTCGCCAAAAAAATTACGACAGCCCACACAGGCTGGATAGTCTTGCAGCATGGGCTCTACCACGCTGTTGATGGGGGCCGAGGCCCGCTCTAGCCAAGGGTCTAGCTCCAGCAGCCGCGCCACAATGGGTTCGATCAGGGTGTCCAGTTGCTCCGCCACCTCGTCTACTTGATGGGTGATGGTAATTTCGAGGGGCTGGATCACCTGATTGAGGTCGTCGATCAGGCGCTCAATTTCGGGCTCTAGGGCATCTTGCACCTGTTCGGCCCACTGATCCGCCGCCTGCACAAAGGGGTCTGACGCCTGGGCAATGTGGTCGGTCAAGTCCTCCAGCCAGCGCTCGGTTTCCTGGGAAAGCTGCTGGGCAAACTCCTGTACGGCATCGCCAAAGGCATTCAAAATGTGCTTAGACCAATCGTCCATTCGTGCTGACTCGCTTCGGGTTGTGTATGGCGTAACGGTTGGGGGCTGCGTAACTCGCGTTAGAGGGTGGCTCAACTAGGGGAGACATCCCTAGGAATGGCTGGCTTTGCGCTTCAGGGCATCGAGTTCTTTGCGTAGGGCCGATACCTGTTGACGCAGCGCTTCGGCGGGATCTTCCGCTGGGACTGGAGCGCTCGGCTCATCGTCGAGAATTTCGATGCGGCGGGGTTCAGACGGGGGGGTATGCTCAGGCATGGTTCCCTGGGCACGGCTCACCATCTCGTTTACGAGGCGTTGGGCCTCTTCGGCGGTCATTTCCCCACGGGCCACCAGTTCATTTACCACCACCTGGGTTTGCTCTTGCAAGTCCTTCAGGGTGTGCCCCGCTTTTTCGCCCGCGTAGGAGGCGACCCCAACCCCAAGATAAAAGGCTTTTTTGACGACATCTCCAAAACCAGCCATGTGCTCCTCCCTTGCCGATTAACCAATGCGTGTTGACCTATCGCCAGCTTAGGAGGCCATCCAGCGGAATGCCTAGGGGGGATATCAGAACCATCCATGTAGTCAGCGGCCCCTGCATTCAGCGACCGCCGAACTCAGCAATCGCTTGGGCATCGATGCGGCCAAACCCCTAAAAACGCAAAAGACCCGGAGTCCACGCCTGTCACAAGCATCCCGTAATGCTGCTACCTTCCGGTCCTGACATGATTTGGGCGTTGCGACCGCATGGGTCCGAGTCATCTCTACCATAACACCTCTGGGCACGGTTTAGGAACCCGCCAAGGCCGGAGCAGTAGCACTGCGGCGCGATTGAATCTCGAGGTGCACCAGCAGGGCGTTGACATCGGCGGGATTGACGCCACCAATGCGGGAGGCTTGGCCGATGGAGAGGGGTTTGACCTGGTTGAGCTTTTCACGGGCCTCTTTAGAGAGGGTGTCGATGGCCATGTAGTCGAGGGTTTCGGGCAGTTTGCGGTTGGCGTTTTTGGCGATTTGGTCGATCTGATTCTGCTGCCGCTGGATGTAGCCGGAATATTTGATGTCGATTTCGGCCCCTTCTTTTTCTTCACGGTTCAGGTCGGGATGGCCTAGGCCGTAGCGATCCAAATCCACATAGTGGAAGCCGGGACGACGCAGCAGGTCAGCCAAGGTAATGGAGCCTTTGATGCGCTGGTCGGTGTCGGCGGCGATTTGCTGCCCAACGGGATCATTTTCCTTGACGCGGGTGCTGTGCAGGCGATCTTTTTCGATGGCGATGTGGTCGTACTTGCGGGTGAACCGTTCCCAGCGGCGGTCGTCAATCAGGCCGATCTCCCGTCCCATAGGAGTCAGCCGTTGGTCGGCATTATCAGACCGCAGCAGCAGGCGATACTCCGAGCGGGAAGTCAGCATTCGGTAGGGTTCCCGCAGATCTTTCGTACAGAGGTCGTCCAGCAGGGTGCCGATGTAGCTGCCTTCGCGGGGCAGAATCAGCAGGTCTTGGCCTTTCACTAGGCGGGCGGCGTTGACCCCGGCCACAAAGCCCTGGGCGGCGGCTTCTTCGTAGCCTGTGGTGCCGTTGATTTGTCCGGCGCAAAACAGCCCCTCCACCCGTTTGGTCATCATGGTGGGGTAGCACTGGGTGGCGGGCAGATAGTCGTACTCCACGGCGTAGGCGGGGCGCAGCATAGCGCAGTGTTCCAAACCGGGCAGGGTGCGCAGCATGGCCAGTTGAAGGGCTTCGGGCAATCCGGTAGAAAAGCCCTGGACGTAGATTTCGGGGATGTCGCGCCCTTCGGGTTCGAGGAAAATTTGGTGGCTTTCCTTGTCGGCAAAGCGGACGATTTTGTCCTCAATGCTAGGGCAATAGCGGGGGCCTTTAGAATCCACCCAGCCGCCGTAGATGGGCGACAGATGCAGGTTCTCCTGAATCAGGCGATGGGTGGCGGCGGTGGTGCGGGTGAGGTGGCAGGGCATTTGCTCGCGCTCGACCCACACCTCTGGGTCAAAGCTGAACCAGCGCACGTCCTCGTCACCGGGTTGAGGTTCTAGCACATCAAAATTGATGGAACGACGGTCTACCCTGGCCGGGGTGCCCGTTTTTAGCCGTCCCGTTTCAAACCCCAGGCGATTCAGGGTATCAGTCAACCCTTCCGCCGCGAACTCTCCGGCGCGGCCAGCGGCCATGGATTTGTCGCCAATCCAGATGGTGCCGCCCAAAAACGTCCCGGTTGTGAGAATCACCGCCCGACAGCGAAAGGCTACGCCAAAGTAGGTCTGAACGCCGATTACCTCGTCGTTTGGCCCCAGCAGCAAGTCCGTTACCATGCCCTCGCGGATGGTCAGGTTTTCCTGGTTTTCCACGATGGTTTTCATCACGGCGGCGTATTCGCGCTTGTCGGTCTGTGCCCGCAAGGCCCACACCGCAGGGCCACGGGAGTTGTTGAGGATGCGCTTTTGCAGGTAGGTGCGGTCGGCCATTTTGCCAATTTCGCCGCCCAGGGCATCCACCTCATGGGTGAGTTGGGACTTGGCAGGGCCACCCACCGCCGGATTGCAGGGTTGCCACGCGATTTTGTCCAAATTCAGGGTAATCATCAACGTGCGACAACCCAGCCGCGCCGACGCTAACGCCGCCTCACAGCCCGAATGCCCTGCGCCAACCACGATGACATCGTATTCATCCAAAAAATCAGCGGTATCGGGGGCAAGCATGGGCATTGGGCGAGGAGGGAATCGATGGGCAAAAAGAGGGCGAAGACAGGGTTAGAAAATCGGCGTGGCTTTAATGTCATCACGCATCAAGGCTGCGGCGTGATAAGGTACGCTACCGCTAACATCTCCCACTGGGATGACACGACTAAACACGTAGGTTGGGTGCAGCGATAGCGGAACCCAACAACCCAGGCTAGCGTTGGGTTACACTCCGTTCCACCCAACCTACCTCAATGAATCATTGTAGCTATGTCGTACCACTCCATGCATAATCTATCGCGTGACCGGGAGTTCCTGGGAGCCAATACCCTAGGGGCAGAGGCTTCTCGCATTAGATACCGGGGGGCACGGGGCGAATTGGGTATTAGCCGTCACTCCTACGGCAACCAGGGATATTGGCGGAAGTCGGGGGGGCGTTTGTCGAGGAACGCCTGTTTCCC
Source organism: Nodosilinea sp. (assembly GCA_040396995.1). Classification (GTDB taxonomy): domain Bacteria; phylum Cyanobacteriota; class Cyanobacteriia; order Phormidesmidales; family Phormidesmidaceae; genus Nodosilinea. Next base: position 7,161 of record JBBAWV010000028.1, read on the forward strand.
TTCGGCTCCTTCTTCGGTCATGTAGTAGAGCAGGGTGGCGTTGCCTGCGAGTTCCTGTAAACCCGCCTGCCCATCACAGTCGGCGTTGAAGGCGGCTTTGAGGCAGCGAATGGCCAGGGGGCTTTTTTGCAGAATTTCCTGTGCCCACTGAATCCCCTCGGCCTCCAGTTGATCTACGGGCACGACGCCGTTGACTAGGCCCATATCGAGGGCTTCCTGGGCATTGTATTGGCGGCAGAGATACCAGATTTCCCGGGCCTTTTTCTGGCCTACCAGCCGCGCTAGGTAGCTGGCCCCAAAGCCACCGTCAAAACTGCCGACCTTTGGCCCGGTTTGGCCAAAAATGGCGTTGTCTGCGGCAATGGTGAGGTCGCACACCACATGGAGCACATGGCCCCCGCCAATGGCATAGCCCGCCACCAGGGCAATCACCACCTTGGGCATAGAGCGAATCAGCCGCTGCAAATCCAGCACGTTCAGCCGAGGGGTGCCGTCTTCGTCCACGTAGCCGCCCTGGCCGCGCACGCTTTGGTCGCCGCCGGAGCAAAAGGCGTACTTGCCATCGGTGTGGGGGCCAGCCCCGGTGAGTAGCACCACCCCGATACGGCTGTCCTCCCGCGCATTGACGAAGGCGTCGTAGAGTTCCGAGACGGTTTTGGGCCGAAAGGCGTTGCGCTTGTGGGGCCGATTGATGGTGATTTTGGCGATGCCGTCGGCCTTTTCGTAAAGGATGTCTTCGTAGGGTTTAACCGGGTGCCATTCAACCTGCATGGGGCGCTTATCCAGAACTGTATCCATTTTCCAATATTTCAGCCTCTCATACCCGTGCCCCCTTGGCCGCAGGAATTCGGTGGGACGGGCTAACAGGTGGCGTCAGAAATCGCTGTTTCCCCAGGAATGGGGCCGAGGTCGGGGAATTCGCCGATGAATTTGACTTCGGGGTGCAGCCACAGATCCCAGCGGTCGTAGACCTTTTCCTGGACGTGGCGAATCAGCCGATAGACATCCTCCGCCCTCGCCCCTCCTAGGTTGAGGATGAAGTTGGCGTGGAGGTCAGCGACCTGGGCCTTGCCGATGCAGTGCCCCTTTAGTCCCGTTTGTTCAATCAATCCGCCAGCGGTGCGCGGTAGGGGGTTGCGAAAGACACTGCCACAGTTGGGCCAGTCGTAGGGCTGGGTCGAGCGTCGCCGATTGAGTCCGCTGAGGGTATCCGCCGTCACCACCGCTGGATCGTGCCCCGGTTCGAGCTGAAAGGTGGCTTCTAGCACAACCCTTCTCCCCCCCTGCAACACCGAAGTGCGGTAGGCAAAGGCCAAGTCTTGAGGGAGAACCTCCACGACCCCTCGCGCTGGATCGAGTACCGTAGCCGACACTAGGGAATCCGCCACACAGCCCCCGTGGGCTCCGGCGTTCATCACCACGGCCCCGCCCACGGTGCCGGGAATGCCCACCGCCCATTCCAGCCCTCGCCAGCCCCGTTTTGCAGCCTTCCAGGCTAGGGTAGGCAGCGGTTCTCCAGCCGCTACGGTGACTTGACCCTGGGCTTCGTCAAAATAGGTGCTGCGCCAACGACGGGTGCAGACCACCAGCCCCGGTAGTCCCTGATCGCTGACGAGGAGATTAGACCCGGCACCTAGCACCGTGATCGGCAAACCCAGATTGGTGGCCCATCCAAGGAGAGCCTCAAAATCCTGGCGTTGACGCGGTAGAGCCAACCACTCTGCCGATCCTCCCACTCGAAAGGTATTCAACTTTTGCAGCGATACCTGGGGAGCTAAGTCGGCCAAGGAGGGAATGCTATCGATGGTTACGGTCATGGGTCTCACCTAAACCAGCCCTAGCCCTAGAGTTTTCCGGGCGGTCAATCTCCCCATCCTTCCATGTCCTAACAGGCTTCCTGGAGCGAGGGGGCTTCCGCCTCAGCATAGTGGGCCATCACCTGGGGAATAATTTGGTTCAGATTACCGGCCCCCATAAACAATACCAGGTCGCCCGGTCGTAGGCTGCTGGTTAGCACCGCTTCAATGTCGTCCAGCGTGTGACCGTAGCAGACGCCAGCGTGGTTACGGGCCACGGCATCGGCCACCTGTTTGCCGGAAATGCCATAGGTATTGGCTTCCCCAGCGCTGTAGATATCGGCCATGACCACCTGGTCGGCATCGGCAAAGGCATCGGCAAAGTCGGGCAGCAGGGAGGCTGTACGGCTAAAGCGATGGGGCTGAAAAACAGCGACTACCCGCCGCTCCTCAGAAGCACGGGGGCCAGGGGTCAAGCGAGAAACCTTGGGGGTTTGGCCAATGCTGAGGCGCGCCGCTGCCAGGGTAGCCCGAATTTCGCTGGGATGGTGGGCATAGTCGTCTACGAACTGAATACCGCCGTAGCTACCCCGGTGCTCGAACCGCCGCCGTGCCCCACAAAACTGACTGAGACTGTCTGCAATATCCTCAAAGGCAATGCCGAGGTATCGACCCACTGCCACCGCCGCCAAGGCGTTACTGAGGTTGTGTTCGCCCAGCAGCCGCAGGTGAAGCTGCCCTAACGCCACACCCCGCTCCCAAATTGTTGCACTGGTGCCGCTGGGGGTGAATTGAATCTCGGTGGCTACGTAGGTTGCTCCCGTAGAGGTATTTAGACTGTAGGTGAGGGTAGGTTGCAGACTCGACCGCACCACCGCACAGTCGATACAGGCAACCAACACCTCGCACTGACGCTGGAATTGCTGGAAAATATTGATCACATCCTGGAGGCCACTGTAGTGATCGGTGTGATCCAGTTCGATGTTGGTGACCACCCCAATTGCCGCCGACAGCTTGGCCAGGGTGCCGTCAGACTCATCGGCTTCGGCCACCAGATATTCGCTCTGGCCCAATCGGGCATTGCCACCCCAGCTAGAGACTTCCCCGCCGACCACAATGGTCGGGTCTAGGCCCGCTTGGAGCAGCATTTGGCTGATCATGCTGCTGGTGGTGGTTTTGCCGTGGGTTCCCGCTACCGCCACACTGCGGTGGTCGTTGATGAGAGCCGCGAGCACATCCGACCGATGAAAAATCGGGCAACCCAAGGCGAGGGCAGCCCGATATTCTGGGTTGTGGTCGTTAATGGCGGTGGAACAAATTACCTGGGGAACGACGTCTTGGGACCCGGGATGGGAGGTCGCGAGGGTGTCGCTGAAGTACTGTAGATTGGCTGATTCCTGCTGCCAAAAAATATGGGCTCCGGCCTCTTGCAGGCGGCGGGTAATGTGGCTGAGCCGCAGATCAGACCCCGATACCGGAATTCCGCGCTTCGTTAGAATATAGGCTAGGGCAGACATGCCAATCCCGCCAATCCCAATAAAATGGAACGGCCTGCCGTTAAAATCTACAGAATTTGGCATCTTTCACTCCTTCACAACACCACACCGCACCACGTATCCGGCGTCATCATAGCAAGATTTGCTAAGTTGGCCTAAAAGACTGGGCTGGGGATTCCTTAAAATTAGCGACGATTGTACCGCAGGCCACCCAAAAGCTTAGTCCGATAGTTCATTGCTTGTAAGGGCGACGACGCCACGGTTTGATACAACCCCAATCCGTAAAAACCAGATAATTACGTCGCTAACCCCTGGGGTTCCGTCGCCGGGGTGTCTCCTGGGGAAAATTGCCCCTAGGTCAGAATAGTCATTTCGGCCATAGAAATCCTCTATCAACCATCGCCATCAGTAGCAGAAATCCTTATCATCGGCGGGGGCAGAGGAGGGGAGCGCATCGTCCCCACCCTTGTGGTGAACGTGGAACCTGTTCATTTGCCCCATCGCCCTATCCCATCGCTAAAGCTAAATCGATAGGGTGCGGATCCTGCATCCATAGGCGGTGGTCATTGCCGTTCTTCAGGCCAAGCACCGCTCAGCACCTGTAGAGAATCGATTTAGCTCCATGGGCCGACTCTGTCTAGCGACTCTGTATAAAGTGGATCATCCTTTGCGATATTATGGTTTCGTCTAAGAATAGATACTTATTCCGAGTACAACAGAGGGTTAAACGCAGTGATTAGAGTAGCCATTAACGGGTTTGGCCGCATTGGGCGGAACTTTTTGCGGTGTTGGTTAACGCGGGAAAACAGTGGCCTTGAGGTCGTCGCTATTAACGACACTTCGGATCCAAAAACCAACTCCCACCTGTTGAAGTACGACTCGATGCTGGGTCGTCTCGACGCTGACATTCAGGCTGGGGAAGACACCCTAATTGTCAACGGAAAAACCATCAAGTGCTACTCGGATCGTAACCCCAACAACTTGCCTTGGGCCGCTTGGGACGTTGACCTAGTAATCGAATCCACTGGGGTCTTCGTCAGCGAAGAAGGCGCGTCTCGCCACATCGAAGCCGGGGCCAAAAAAGTGCTGATCACCGCTCCGGGTAAAGGGACGGGCATTGGCACCTACGTCATGGGTGTGAACGACCAAGACTATAGCCACGATGCCTACAACGTGGTCAGCAATGCAAGCTGTACCACCAACTGCTTGGCCCCTGTGGTGAAGGTGCTGCACGAAAGCTTTGGCATCATCAAAGGCACCATGACCACCACCCACAGCTACACGGGTGACCAGCGCTTGCTGGACGCTAGCCACCGCGACCTGCGTCGTGCCCGTGCCGCTGCTCTGAACATTGTGCCCACCACCACCGGAGCTGCCAAGGCCGTGGCCCTGGTTATTCCCGAAATGGCGGGCAAGCTGAACGGTATCGCCCTGCGGGTGCCCACCCCCAACGTGTCCGTGGTTGACCTAGTGGTGCAGGTGGAGAAGCCCTCCATCGCCGAACAGGTGAACCAAGTGCTGAAGGAAGCCGCCGAAGGCCCCATGAAGGGCATCCTGGCCTACAGCGACCTGCCCCTGGTTTCCATCGACTACCGCAAGACCGATGAATCCTCCATCGTAGACTCCAGCCTCACCATGGTGATGGGCGGTGACATGGTGAAGGTCGTGGCCTGGTACGACAACGAGTGGGGCTACAGCCAGCGCGTGGTTGACCTCGCCGAACTGATGGCCGCCAAGTGGCAGTAGGCTAACCTGGGTCGGGTTGAGAAAACCTCGATTGCCAACTGGTCAAATAGCGGGTCAAAGGCTTTGGACTTTGGCCCGCTGTTTTTTGGATTAACGGAAATAGGGCAAAGGCATCGGCGGCGGTAGTCATCGTCACCGGATGCGATTGAGGGATGCGCTACGGTGTTAGCCATCCGTGACACGCTGACCCATGCAAACGCTGATCCAATCTGTCCTCACCCTGCGCCGTGATGCGTCAGAACGGGACGCCCTAGCCGATACCTTAGAAGCCGATACCTTAGAAGCGGTGGATGTGCTACTGGCGGGCACCCAGATTCAGGCGGTGGCTCCGGCGGGTACCCTACCCAGAGCGGCGGATCAGCAAGTGATTGACGGACGAGACAATCTGCTGCTGCCCGGTTTTGTCAACGGCCATACCCACTCCTCCCAGGTGTGGCAACGGGGGCTGATTCCTCAGTTGCCCCTGGAATTGTGGCTGGCCAATGTGTTTGAGTCTACCCCCCGACAGCTTGATCAAATCTACTGGGGGGCGGTGAGCACAGCGGTGGACACCCTTCTCTCTGGCGGCACCTGCGTCATGGATCATGCCTACGTCATCCCCGGTCAGGAGATGGAAACGGTGGCGGCCTTGGTGCGTGGCTACCGGACGGTGGGCATTCGGGCAGTGGTAGCTCCGCTAATTATGGATTTGCCCTTTGCCTCTGGATTTCCCAAGGGTTGCCTGCTGCCTCAGTCGGCGTCGCCCCGGTCGGCCCCGGAACTGCTGGCGCTGATGGAGGCGATGGTGGCGGAGTTCCACGATCCTGAACATGGCATCTACATCGGTGTGGGGCCAACGGGGTTTCACCGCTGCTCGGATGATTTGCTGGCGGGCTGTGCCGACCTTAGCCAGCGCTACGACCTCTGTTACCATACCCATCTGCTAGAAACCCGCGCCCAGTATCGGCTGGCCCAGGAGCGCTACGGCATCAGCGCTGTGCAGCATTTGGCGAGTTTGGGCTGTCTTAGTCCCCGCACCTCCCTCGCCCACGGGGTCTGGATTGATGAGGCCGACATTGACCGCATGGCCGAGGCTGGGGCCACCCTGGTGCATAACCCGGTTAGCAATTTGCGATTGGGTAGCGGCCTTGCCCCAATTTTGAAATGCGTTCAGCAGGGGCTGAATGTGGCCTTTGGCTGCGATGGATCCGCCAGCAACGATGCCCAAAACCTGCTGGAGGTGATTAAGCTAGGCACCATCCTCCACACCGTCACCGAAGCGGACTATGACCACTGGCTGACCCCAGCCCAAACCCTACGGATGGCCACGGTGGGCGGTGCCAAGGGAGTCAACCTAGGGGATCGCACAGGCCGCATTGCCCCTGGCCTAGGGGCCGATCTCGTCCTTTACAACCTCAATCATCCCTCTCTGTTGCCCCGCGCCAACCCGCTGCAACTCTTGGTGCTGGGACGTCCCACGGAGGTGGTAGAAGCCGCCTGGGTGCAAGGGCGGCAGATCGTTGATCAAGGCCATCTGCTGACGGTGGATGTCGCGGCCCTATACCATGCCCTGGGCCAACCCTCCCCGTTGTCTCAGGAAGCCCTAACCCAGCACCACTCGGTGGAACCCCACTATCGCGATGTGATGCTGAAACGTTGATGACTTGGCCCTGGGTTTCCCCCTGGTCGATGCTCCTAGATTCGCACAGAGGGCCGGATAGAGAAGCCACTCCCCACAGTTGGGAGGATCATGGGGAGAATTGGGTTCAGCTTTGGGCTTACCGATGGCGCTGTTGCACCTGTTCCACCTGGGCGGCGATGGTGGGATCGTAGAGGCGCAGGTAGTTCCAGTAGTTGCCAAAGACGGATTGAATGTAGCCTCTGGTTTCGGGGAAGGGGATTTTGTCGGCAAAGTCGTCGGCGTCGCGATAGCCGCCTCGGCTGATCCATTCGGAGACGTTGCCGGGGCCTGCGTTGTAGCTGGCGATGGCAAACATGGAGTGGTTGTCGTACTCGCGGTGGGTGTAGTCCAAATACCAGGTGCCCAGTTTGATGTTGTCGTGAGGGTCGGTGATTTCGTAGCTAGTGATGCTGGGATCCCGGTCTTTAATCCATTCCGCCGTATCGGGCATCACCTGCATCAGCCCCGTGGCCCCAGCGACGGAGCGAATTTTGGGCATAAAGCGGGACTCTTGACGCACCAACGCCAGCACCAGCAATGGGTTAAGCTGCCGTTTTGCCGACCAGGTTTGAATCAAATCCGCATAGGGGAAGGGATAGACCCCGTGCCAATAGTCGGGCTTTTGCTTGAGGGCCTTGTAGGCTTCGACTTCCTCCGGTTCATCCACCAAAGACAAGCTCGATACTTGGTAGATGCCATCGATGTAGTCGCCGTGGGTTTGGCGCATCAGGCCATCCACAAACCGCTCTGGCACCGAGGGATCTTGGCGGTTGACATATTCCGTTTGCCAACGCTCCCAGGCGGCCTGGTCTTGGCCCAGCAGGTAGAGTTCGGTGAGGGTGTCCGACCCGGTGGGCAGGGGGTTGCGGCGGGTGAGGGGGGCAATGGCAGGCACTTGGTCGCGCACGGTTTGAAAATCGCCCACGTCCCAGCCCAGATAAACGGCAGAACGCCACGCAAAGTAGGATTCGGGGTGAACGGCAATCACCTGTTCCCAGAGGGTTTGGGCCACGTCGGTTTGGCCCTGCTGGCTGGCCCATTTTCCGGCCCAAAATCCGGCCTCGGCAGAATCGTCGGCATCGGGGCTGTGCTTGAGGGCATCGCGGCCCCAGCTTACGGCCATGGCCAAATCCCCTTGCTGGGCGGCGTTGCGGGCGTTTTCTAGGCGAATTTCAGCGGCGGCTTCGCTAGAACTGTAGTCCTTCAGGATGGTCTCGCGGGTGGCCTGGGCGGAGTCGGCACTGTTGAGCTTGTCCAAAATTTCCGCCCGTTTCAGCATGGCCTCAGCGGCGCGGTCGGGGAAGCGGGCAATCACCTGATCCAGCACGCCTAGGGCTTGCTCGTCCGGCAGGCTGAGGGTCAGGCGCATCAAGCCCGTGGCCGTTTCCGGCGCATCGGGGAACTGTTGATCCAATTGGTTGTAGAGGGTGATGGCGCGATCCTTCTGGTCGCCAATCTGCAAGCCCCTGGCGGCTCGGTACAGGTTGCGCGGGGAGGGCGTCGCACGGGCATAGGCGGGGCCAGCCTCATCGTACACATCTCGCCGCCACAGGCCAAAGCCCACAGTTTGCCAGTCTTCGGGCTGAAGCTGGTCGGCAAACTGATTTTTCAATCGCAGCAGCACATCTCCCACGCTGGGGTGGTGCAGCCCCGCCCGCGCAATGGTGAGCAGCAGAGGCAACGCATCGGCTCGGTTGGGGTCTTCCGTCAACCGCTGGTGAGCCACTTCCACGGATTTGGGATGGTCGGGGAAACGCTGCAACAATTCATCCCACCGAGCCGGATCCTGTTGTCCGAGGTCGTAGAGCAAGGGAGCAACGGCGGGGTCGTCGGCATAGTCCGTCAGCAGGCGATTTTGGGTGGCCTGGGCGGCTTCGGCTTGGCCAGCGGCGCGTTGAGCCTGGGCTTGGGCCAGCAAAATGTAAGGGGCCATTTCGGGATAGTTCGCCTCTAGCCCTTCTAATAATGGAAGAGCGCTGCCGCCCCGATCCGCCGCAATCAAATCCAGCGCCAGCAGGTACCTAGCCCGGTGTTGGCTGATGGAATCGCGACCCTGGGCATACTGGGCCAAGGCGTCCGCCCGTTGTTCCGCCGATTGCAGGGCTAAATCGAGCACCGGATCATCCTGACGGCTGCGTTCTCCGAGTCCGCCCTGCGCAGTCTCTGCTACTGCGTTTTCACCCCCCGGAGCCGTGAGATCGGTATTGTTCACAAAGGCCGCCACCATCCCAAAGGACAGGGCGCTGAGGCCAGCTAGGGCTAGCAGGGGCAAACGCTGTTTGATCTGGTGGAGCATGGGGCTAGGAAATTCGGCTATGGGTTGTTGTAGCAGAAAATCTAGGTTTCGGGTGCCTGGGGTGGCCGCTTTCCAAAGCTCTACCGATATCGTTCCGATTCCCGGTTAAGGGTTTGGCGATAGTGGCGGCGCTGCAAGATTTCTAACTTGCCCCCGGTTTCTTGAATCAAGGCTCGCTGCCGTCGATACAGCCCCTGGAACAGGTTGGCGAGGAGGAGGGTGACCATAGCCACCACGAGGCCCGCCGCCGTGGAGATCAGCGCCTCACTCACCCCTAGGGTAACTCCGGTTTCGTTGCCCCCTTCCCCCAGCCGCAGGGAGGACAGGGCTTCCATCAGCCCCAGCACGGTGCCCAGCAGGCCCAGCAATGGCGCAATGCCCACCACCGTTTCAAACCAGGTTTGGAACCGCTTAAGCTGGGGCACCTCTGCCTGGGCAGCGGTTTCTAGGGCCAGGGAAAATTCGTCGGGGGTGGCGTCCTCTAGGCTGAGGGCGGCCAGAAAAATTCGAGCCACGGGGCTTTCGGGTCGTTGTTTTAGCAAGGCTACCGCCCGTTGGGGATGGTCGGCATAGGCACTGAGCACTGCCGTCAGCCAAGGCCGCTGCTGCTGTAGCAGTGGCCACCAAAACCGGGCGCGTTCCACCACCAGGGCTACGGTCAGCACTGAACACAAAAGCAGTGGCACCATCACGATGCCCCCCGCCGCCAAAAGATTCGCCATGTCTATTGCGAAGAATGACTGTTGTTCATAATACTGTTGTCCATCATTGAGAGCCGTATTGCGGTTCCCTGGTTGATGGAGTCACCTACAGCCAGATGTGCTCTAAAAAATAGATTTTTTCAGCGTTGGGGGACACACTAGTGGCATGAACGATTTGTATTGGCGACGAAATAAGCTGATGTGCATCTAAATTGCATATCAACTCTCTCTAAGCTCTTGCCAGAAGGCTTTCATACTAAATCCGGTTCGTTTGCCCCCGGTATTATTAGCTGGCGAGGAAACCTCGCCCCTACTGTTTGCGGGGTTAAGAATCGGGGTTTTCTAGCTCGGATTTGGTATCAGAGCGATCTGGCCAGTGTATTTTGGATGACTAACAGCTTACAGCGGTTCTTGTCTGAGTGGCGAGGTATGGCTTCAGATCTGAGATCATCGTAAGGCGGTGCCCCTGGGCCTACCCGCCACCCCGGAGGCGATGCTATGGGCGATAGAAGGCGTGCGCGAGGCCAGTCGGGAAACCCAGCCGGTGGGGGTGAGTTAAGTTTGTCTAGGGTAGTTGCACCATGTCTCGCACATTGCCCTGGACGGAGCCTACCCCCAAATGGAACTGCCGATCTTGGGGATGTACGCCTAGGGACAGCCCATGTTTGGGGGCCAGCACGATGATGCCGGAACGATCCACGGGCTTTTGGGTGACAAATTCTAGGCGATAGCGCTGGAGCAGCATGGCCAGCACAATTTTGATCTCCATCATGGCAAACCCGGCCCCGATGCAAAGCCGAGGGCCAGCGCTAAAGGGGTTGTAGGCATAGGCGTCGGGCTGGATCGTCGTCCAGCGATCTGGATTGAAACAGGCAGGGTTGGGATAGAGGTCGGGCATTTGGTGGGTTTGGTAAATGCTGACCAACACCTCGGTGCCTTCAGGAATAGCGTAGCCCCCCAGTTCGGTGGGCTGAGCCGTTACCCGTCCATTCCAAGGCACTGGGGACAGGATGCGCAGGCTTTCCTTGACCACCCGATCCAACAGGGGTAGTTGCGCCAGTTGATCGACGGTGGGGGCATCACTGTGGAGTGCGCCCTCCATCTCATCCAGCAGGTCGGCCATGATCTGGGGATGTTGGGACAGCAACAGCAGCGTCCAGGTGAGGGCATTGGCGCTGGTTTCGTGCCCTGCCACAAACATTACCCCCACATGGCCCAACAGTTCGGCTTCGCTGAGGGCCGCACCGCTTTCTTCATCCCGCACCTGCAACAGCATCGACAGCACGTCGGGATCATCTGTAGCGGCCCGTCGTTTGGCTTGAATAAGGTCGGCCATGCGGGCTTCGTAGCGAGCTACCAAATTGAGGTACTGTCGCCAGGGGTGCCCCGGCCAATCGAGGGGGCGGGCCTTGAGCAGAAGGTTGCCCTGAAGTTTGAGGGCATCTTGAATGATTTGGCCTGTGGAAACGCCATCCTGGCCAATGTCTTCGCCAAAGAGGGATTTCGTGGCAATCCGCAGGGTAAGCTGACGCAGCCAAGTGGCCATGTCGTTGACCTGCCCCACCCGCAATTGCTGGAGTTGATCCGCTGTAATTGCCACCATGTCCTGGGCATAGGTTTCTAGCCGCTGTCGATGGAAGGCAGGCAGCATCAGTTTGCGCTGACGCAGATGTTCATTGCTATTCACCCCAAACAGGCCCACCAAAAAGTGGTTGAGGGGTTCGGTGCGGAGAGAGGTGCCTCGCAGGCGATATAGCGTGCCAGTGAGGGGGTACTTAAAGTAAACGTCGTGCTGGGTCGTCACCTGGCGTACCAGATCGGGGCCGCAGGCAAACACGGTGCCGGGGCAGGTATCACGGGGAGAATAGAGCTGAGTTCCACCCCCAGCGGTGAGGGCCACTAGGTTGCCATGGGTGTGAAACAGCTCACGGGTATAGCCTACGGAGTCTTTAGCAAAGCGAATGCTATTCAGCGTGCGCCCCACAACGGGCCAGGGACGAGGGCCAGGAATCGTAAAGGATGGAGGGCTGGATAGGGCGGTTGCCATAGGGTTCTGCTCGTCTATGTTCTGCTAGCTGCAATCCTGAAAACGTCCGATGGTGGCATGGACTCAAGGCAGGATGGGCTCAATTGGGGTGATCCTCCATACAACCCGCCACCCTAGCAATCCAGCCCTGGCGCAGCGCCACCTCTAAACCAGCGGCGGCGAGGGAAAACATCAGCAGGCTTTCGGTGATGGCCACCAGAAACGGCCAGCCCATCATGGTCACCGCTGCGCCCACGTTGACCAGGGCCAGCCCCCGCACGAAGCTAAAGGCAAAAATCACCCCAGAACGCAGGTAGGAACTGGTGTCTTGGCGAACGGCGTAGCGGTAGGTGATGCCAAACAAGGCCCCCGACAGGGCCGCAATCGCCACACTAATCCAGAAGGTCAGCCCCGCTAGGCCGTCGATGGTAGACGCCGCTGCCGCCGCCCAGCCCAGGGCCGCCGCCCGATGCAGCAGCAACAGCCCTGCCCCCACAATGCCTGCGATTAGACCCGTTAGCCCCGCCGCCTGCACCGAGGCAATCCGGTCTTGGCTGGCTTGCCCTTGTTGGGTCTCCCCTGATGTTGTCTCCACGGATTCCTCCCCTCACCAATCGCTTTAGGTGTCAGCAGATGTAAGCCTTTACCGTATGATAGGTATGGCTGTGTTGTCTTCTATCAACTCGTTGCAATTATGGACATTCTGACCTTGGGCTGGGTATCTCTGCTGGTTGTCTTCACCTTCTCGATGTCTATGGTGGTGTGGGGCCGCAACGGCTTCTAGAGCCGATCCTCACCTAAATCACCCACGTTAGCCATGGAAGCAACCCTTGAAGCACAAGCCTTTAGTATCCTAGCGGTGTTGGCCCTGGTTCTCCTGGTGGTTGTCACTGGGGGGGTCGCCTACCTCACGGCTGCCGACTGGCGGGATCGTCGTCGCCGCAAAAATGACCACGATGCCGTTAAGCACCGCCCTGCAAAGGCCGCAAAGACTACGAAGGCCGCTAAAAAGTAGCCCTCTCAACTCCCATTGCCAAGGCTCGGATCGTCGGTAATTAGCTGGCATCCGGGTCTTTGTTTTGGGCAGATGCAGGTCGAATTTGGGCCGAGATCAGGGGCGAGGGCGGCGGAGACGTTGCGTTCCACAGAAGAGAGATTGTTTACCTGAGGTTCACGAGATTTGATGGCGGCAACGGTTCCCAAGACAAATCCCCCCACGGCTCGGCAATGGGCGCTGTCCACACTACTTCAGGTGCAGGGGGGAGCCTATGCCGACGTGGCGCTGCATCGTACCTTGGCCCAGGCGAAACTATCGGCCCAGGATGCGGCTTTGGTGACGGAATTGGTCTATGGCACCGTGCGGCGACAGCGAACCTTAGATGGGCTGATTTCCCAATTGGGCACCCGTCCCGCCGAGAAGCAGCCCCCCGTATTGCGGCTGGTGTTGCAGTTGGGCCTGTATCAATTGCGCTATCTGAAGGCGATGCCAGCCTCGGCGGCGGTGAATACCAGCGTGGATTTGGCTAAGGCCAACGGCTTGGGGCAACTGTCGAAGGTGGTGAACGGCCTGCTGCGACAGTACGAACGATTAACGGCAGAAGGGGCCGATCCCCTAGTGCTACCAGAAGACCCCACGGCGGCGTTGGGGCTGCGCCATAGCTTTCCCGACTGGATTGTAGACCTGTGGTGGCAACAGCTTGGCGAGATGGAGACCGACCAGCTTTGCCAATGGTTTAACCAGGTGCCCAGTTTGGATCTACGGGTGAACCGTTTGCAAACCACCGTGGAAGCCGTCGAAGCGGCTCTGGCAGCGGCGGGAATGGCCACAAAACGCTTGTCCGGCTTGCCCTGGGCCTTGCGGCTAAGCCAGCCTTCCAGGGCCATCACCGACCTACCGGGCTATGGCGAGGGCTGGTGGGCCGTGCAGGATGCCAGCGCTCAACTGGTGGGCCAACTGCTGAACCCACAACCGGGGGAAACGGTGATTGACCTCTGCGCCGCACCGGGGGGCAAGGCCACTCACCTAGCGGAACTCATGGGCGATCAGGGCACAGTGTGGGCCTGTGATCGCACGGCCTCTCGCCTCAAAAAAGTCACGGCCAATGCCAAGCGCTTACACCTCCACAGCCTTCAAACCCATCTGGGCGACAGCACCGAGTTGGCCCAATTCCACGGACTGGGAGATCGGGTCTTAGTGGATGCCCCCTGCTCCGGCCTAGGTACCCTACACCGCCACGCCGATGCCCGCTGGCGACAAACCCCAGAATCCATCCAAACCCTTGTGCCTCAACAGCAAGCCCTATTAGCCGAATCGGCCCGCTGCACCAAACCGGGCGGCACCCTGGTCTACGCCACCTGTACCCTCCATCCCGCCGAAAATGAAGCGGTGATCCAAGCCTTTTTGCAGGATCATCCCCACTGGCAGATCCAGCCCCCAGCCACGGATTGGATGTCGGGACTTGTCCCTACCCCGGAGGGTTGGCTGAAGGTCTGGCCCCACCGCCAATCGATGGATGGATTCTTTATGGTGGCCCTGCGTCATGGGTGACGCGGCTGGTAGCCTGACCGCATTGCTCCTAGGTTGAGGGATACAAAGTACCGATCTAGCGATACAACCGCCGCCCCTCGATGACCACATCCTGAACCAGGGCAGGGGATAGACATCCCTCGGTGAGCGTCAGTTCGGTTTGGTATTGTCCCTTGGCCAGATCACGAAAAACCTTGAGGTGTCTATGTTTGGGGTCTACAACCCAGTATTCCTCCTGGTTGGGTAGGGTGATGGGTTTCGTTTCGCGCACGGCTCCCCGTTGGCCTAAACATCGCCGCAGGTAGTCTGCCCCCATACGGCTATAGCAGGCATGGGATTCGCGTTCTGGGGCCATAATCACCAGATCTCCCCGCAGTAGCTCAACCGCCTGATCCTCAAACAGCCCAGCATCAATGGCCGCGTGGTATCGATCTGGCGTCCACCTGTAGCGGGTTACGGTCATCACTCATCCATGGGTAGGAGCTTTAGGGGGTGAGGGTTGGGGGGGAAGGGGGTTAATGATGATGACGGTAATATTGTCGCGGCCCCCTCGCTTTTTCGCGGAACTGACAAGGGCGGCGGCGGCGGCTTCGCAGGCCCGAATCGATTTCAAGTGGGAGGCGATCAGGTGATCCGAGAGCTCTTCGGTGAGACCATCGCTACACATCAGCAGACGGTCGCCGGAGTGGATCTCGATAGGCTGTACGTCAATTTGAGTGAGGTCTTCTCGGCCTAGGCACTGGGCCAATACGTGCCGCCAGGGGTGACTGCGAGACTGGGCTGGGGTGAGCTCCCCTTCACGGATGGCGCGGGCAATCCAGGTGTGGTCTTCGGTAATTTGATCGAGTTGGTGTCCCCGTAGGCGATACAGCCGCGAGTCTCCCACATGGGCACACCAAGGCTGGTCATCCTGGGGTCGAAAGGTGAGTACTACGGCGGTGGTGCCCATATCCGAGCGTTCAGGATGATGGAATTGGTCGTGCAGGATGGCGTTGTTGGCCTGGGCTAGGGCTTGGCGCAGCAAATCGGCAGTGGGCTGGGGATCTTGCCAATGATGTTGTAGAAAGGTTTTGACGGTGGCCGTGGCCAAACGGCTGGCCTCCTGACCGCCCGCATGGCCACCCATGCCGTCCGCCACGATGAAAAAGCGACCCTCTGGATCGATGTAGTAATCGTCCTGGTTGCTACTTCTCAGTAGACCTGGATCCGTTAGCCCTGAAAATTGGTGCTCCACCATAACCAACTCGTCGCTACTCCCTAGGGCAACCGATCCGCACGGTTTACCTTGATAACGGCTCGCAGAAAGGCTATCCCAGAGCCCGTCGCCAACACCCCTGGCGCAATGGCAATCAGCGGCCAAGGCGTCATCAGGAGACCCGTAGCGGACAAGGTAAACGCGCCCACCAAAATAGCATAGTTATTGGCCATGCTGACGGTGCCGATGCGCCGCAGTGCCCGATCCGTTTCCACGGAACGCACCCGCACCCGAATATCGCCCCGTTCGAGCTTGTCGAGGGTATCCTCAATGCGTCGGGGTAGCCCGAAGGCGGTGGTGCTCACCTGGGCGGCCTGACGACTGAGTTCACCGAGTAGACTGTTGGCTCCATCGCCAGAATTCCCGCTGGTCATAAGCTGTGCTGCAAACGGCTTGGCCGCTTCCATAAAGTTAAAGTCTGGGTCTAGCCCCTTGCCAACGCCCTCCAGGGTGGAAAAGGCCCGCATCACGAAGGTAAAGGTAGCCGGAAACCGAAAGGGCTGATCGTAGGCTACCGCATAGAGGTCATCGCTGATCGCCTCGATGGACTGCTCCTCGAAGGGTTTATCCATGAAGTTGTCCAGAATATACTGGATGGCCCGCCGCACCGGGCTCATGTCCTCTACTTCAGCCAAGGCTCCCAGTTCTACCAGGGAGTTCATCACCTGGGTGGCATCTCGCTGGGCCACGCCCATAAAGGTGCCCATCAGGCGCTGACGGGTGAGGGGCTGCACCTGGCCCATCATGCCAAAGTCGTAGAAAATGAGTGACCCGTTGAGGCTAACGGCGATGTTACCGGGGTGGGGATCGGCGTGGAAAAAGCCATCGTCCAGCAGTTGGTGCAGGTAGGCTTGGGCACCCAACTGGGCCAACCGCTTGCGATCTAGCCCTGCCGCCTCTAGGGCTTCGTAGTGGCTGATCTTAATCCCCGGCATATATTCCAGGGTGAGGATGCGCGGCGATGTGTAGCGCCAGAAGACGCGGGGCACCTGCACCCAATCCATGGCCCGGAAGTTGCGGCGGAAGGTGTCGGCGTTGCGCCCTTCATTCAGGTAGTCAATTTCTTCCCAAAGGATGCGGCAACATTCTTCGTAGATGCCCATCCAGTCACGCCCTCGGCCCCAGGTGGGATGGTTCTGAAAATATTGAGCAATGCCCTTCAGGATCGACAGGTCGATGGTGAACAGGGATTGCAACCCCGGCCGCTGCACCTTAACGACAACCTCTTCGCCGCTGTGCAGTTGCGCCCGGTGTACTTGGCCCAAACTGGCCGCCGCTAGGGGGATGGGGTCGAAGGTGCGGTATAGCTCCTGGATGGGCTTGCCGAGGTCGTCCTCAAGGATGGCGCGGGTTTGTTCGTAGCTGAAGGCGGGCACCCGATCCTGGAGTTTCGACAGCTCCTCAACGAACTCAATCGGGAAAATATCGGCACGGGTAGAAAAGAGCTGACCTACTTTAATAAATGTAGGGCCAAGATCCAGGAGGGTTTCGCGAATCCACACCGCTAGTTTGCGCCGTCGTTCCGCCTGCTTTTCGGGGGTGATGGTGCCGCCATAGCTCCAAGCTTTGCCGTAGAGCCATCGTGCCCCCAATAGCCGCAACACAAAGCCCCAAATATCCACAAATCGACGATTGCGGGAATAACGACCTCGGTTCCAGCGGTAGGCTTTTTGCTGGAAGCGGTAGGCTTTCTCTGGCTCTGGATCCGGACTGATCGGAAGCGTTGAGCGGGCGATGGGCATCCCCCCTCCTACCGCCAAGGGGACTGGAATATAGCTACCGTTTGCCCCAAGTTCTGAGGTCAACGGCTGGGGTGCCGGGGATAGCACCGGATCGCCTTGACCGGGAAGAGGCAAGGACGATGGGGATTGGGCCGATGAATCAAAAACTGCGGACACTCAGGCTCCTAGCGGGCTAGACCAATGCAAGGATGAAGACGGCAAGGGGGAATGGAATAGGGCAACCGAATTAGGCGGCGGTACTGCGATACTGCTGAAGAGCCACCCGCACCTGGGCAATTTCCGCCCGCAGGTTGTCGATGGTGGCCTGGAGGTCTTCCGGGGAATCCGCCGATGCGGCACCACTAGAGAACGGGCTGGTTGAACCTCCACCGTGGGCGGCTTCAGCCTGTTGAGCGCGAACCATCACCTCCTCGGTGAACTGCCGTAGGGCTTCCCGCTGTTCGGCGTCAAACTGCCCTAGCCAACTCAGAGAGTCGGTGAGTAAGCGCTCGGTACGGTCGTTAATCACCTCAGCGACGGCTCGGCCTACGAAAAATGCGTGAAGCACCGGGTTACTCATCGATAAAAACCTCGTACCAAACCCAACTGTTTAGAATTATAACGCTCTTATCCCCAAGCGCAGGCCCGAACCTCCGAGCAAGGGGGCTGTCTAACTGGAGGTCAAGGGGGCCGGGGATTCGGGAGCCGGAACCAAGGGGGCCGGGGGCGCTACCGGAGCCAACACCGGGGGCGGCGGTGCAACTGGGGCCGGAACCACCGGAGCTGCTTCTATCGGGGCTGGAGCCGCCTCCGCCGGGGTGGGGGCCACGACTGGAGCCGGGGCCGCTTCACGGATGGGCGGGGCAGGATCAGGGCTGGCGGGGAAACTAGGTGCACTGTCATCACCGGAAAACGTGGGCGCTTCATTCTCCACGGAGGGCACAGGCCGAGGAGCCGATTGGAGCGTACGCCCAGGGGGAGACGTGGTTTGGCCAGATGGGTTTAACCCACGGTTCGCATCACCGTTGGGCTGGGCCAAGGGAGCCGAACGAATGACGGGTTCCGATGCAGGTGTAGGGAGATTGCTGGGGCGACCATTGGGACTGTCGGGACGATCACTGGGGCCAGAACGGCGACTTTCCACCGTCGGATTACCAAACCCTGGCTCGCTGTTATCCCAGTTGGGCAGGGGCGGAAAGGCTTGGTTGGGGTTAAAGCGGGTTTGGGCGGCGGGGCTGGAGGGCTGGAGGCGGGCCTGGAGACCAAAGGCCACTCCACCAATGCCAAAGATAAACCCCGTAGTCAGCAAGGCCAACGGCATCCAAGGCCCACGTTTGGGGGCAGAGACGGCGGCACGGGGAGCTATCATCGCAGATGCAATTTGGGTGGGGGGTGGAGCCGTCGGAGCCGCCAAAACGGTGGTGGCCGTCGTCCGCTGTGCTTTTGGTGTCGCTGGGATGGAAGAATTGCCTTTGGCCCGCTCCAAGGATTGAGGGTGTTTAGGGGTCCCTAGATCGAGGTCGGAGGAGGCGGGGTGGGGCAGTAGGGCGAGCCATTCCTCTAGGCTGGGGGGCTGGGCCAAGGCTAGGGATGGGTGGGCCCACTGAAACACCGCATCCAAGCCCGTGGGCAACTCTGGGCGACGATGGCGCAGGTCAACCCCTAGGGGAGCCTGGGATGCCCGCTGGCCGGTCAGCAAAAAGTACAGTAGCTCCGTTAATCCTCGCACCAAACTCGCCTCGCTGGAGCCGGAAGCTTGGCCAGGGGCCGGAAAGTCAAACCCCGTCAGGGTGAGGGATCCCCCAGGGCCTTGCCACACTTGGTCGGGGGCAATTTGCAGTTCTGCCCACCCCACGGTACGCAGGGCTTCAAGGTCCTGTGCGACCTGCCGAACCAGGGCCAGACTAGGGGCTAGGGGCCGAGGCGTTTGCGCCACACCTTGACTCAGGGGCGATCCCGGCGGCGAGGAAAACACTTGGTAGCAGACCTTATCCTCCTCAAACCCGGTCAGCCTTTTGGGTATAAAGGATGTCCCCATGGCCGTTAGCGATTCTAGATACTGATAAAACGCGGCGCGTTGGGAGGCATCTGGCAACGCCTCTGGATGACGACTACCCAACACCCGCACCAAGACCCACTGACCACTGGGCACATGGGTCGCCAGGTAAAGTGGCCCAATACTGTCCTCGCCACTGAGGGCATCGATGACGTAGGTGCCGTGCTGGAGCGATGTACCGAGGGCTAGGGTCATAGGGCTGGTTCGAGGAAATATCCCCAAGTAACAGAGTTAGGGTCAAGTCTTTGCTACTTTAGCTTGTCCTATGTCCTTCTGGGGTGGGGTGGGGGACAGCGGATAATGTTGGCCAAGGAATTGCTGGGCCTCCTCCATCGTGGCGATCTCCCCGTCCAACTGGGCTGCTAGCAGGGCATCCAGCATGGGCCGAAACTGCCGACCGGGTTTATAGCCCAGCGCTTTTAAGGTGTCGCCATTGACCAGGGGTTCCACCGTGCGTTCTTGGGTGAGATAGCGCCAAATCACCGGGCCAAGGGTGCGCGGGTGACGGGCACTGACCAGTAACAGCGTAGCCAAATCAACCGAGGTAAAGGTGGTATACCGCTGGCTGGGGCGTAGGGGGGGCGTGACGGTGGCCAACCATTTCGTTTCTAGGTCACTCAGGTGGACGAGGCGCTGAATGCTGGTCTCCGTTAATTGCAGGGCGGCGGCAATGCCTCGGCGTTGACCGGGGGGCAGGGTCGCCAACAGCACCTCCAGCCGTAGTTGCCAAGGGCTACAGCGTTCCGTCCAGTCAAACCGATCTAGCCAGCGACTCACCCGCCGCAACTGGTGCCACAGGGTGGGCGTCATGGCCAGATCGCTATGGATACAGCGCAGCGCCCGTAGGTGATCCAGCAATTCCAAGGCCCCTTGCCAGTAGGGGGCTTCTAGGATGTATTTCAACTCATTTTTAAGGCGCACTTGCAGGGCGGGTACCCGCTTTACCTGGCGCTGCATCTGGGCATAGACGCCGCTGTCGATGGCGTGGTGAATGTAGCCCTCGGTTTGGCTATCCAGGCTGAAGTCCAATCGCACCGCAAACCGCACGGCCCGGTAAATGCGGGTGGGGTCTTCAATAAAACTATTGGGATGCAGCACCCGCACCTGGCGATTGTGCAGGTCAATCAGTCCACCGAAATAATCCAGCAGTTGCCCTTGGCCGGGATTCGTCAGCCGCAGGGCCATGGCGTTGATGGTGAAATCGCGTCGGTAGAGGTCTTGCTGAATGGAGCTGGCCTCCACTTCGGGATTGGCAGCGGGGTAGGGGTAGAACTCCGTGCGGGCGGTGGCAATGTCGATCATCAGTCCCGCCAGGGGATGATCCAACTCTCGACGCCACACCAGCGAAGCGGTCTGAAAGCGGCCATGCACCTGAATATCCACCTCAGGAAATTGGGCCTTGATGTGCTCCGCCAGCACCATCCCAGCCCCCACCTGGGCGGTTTGATAAAAGCCATCCACCACCAAATCCAAATCGGGCAGGCTCACCCCTTCGGTCGCCGGAACCGTATCCCGCTGAATCAGCAAATCCCGCACCGCGCCGCCCACTAGATAGAGATGCCACCCCCGATCCTGGGCCGCCATAGCGATCTGAGTCAGAATTTCCCACAGGCTTGGTTTCAGGCGTTGCGCCAAAACCTCTGTCAGTGGGGGCACCGGGGGCAGTTGCGGCTGGCCGGGAGTGGGTCGGGTTGATCCATTCAGCCGCTGTACCTGATGTAGATGGCGCAACAGGTCGGTGCGGGTAACGATGCCCACCAGCGCCTTATCCTGCAATACGGGCAGTCGGCCAATGTCGTAGGTCACCATCAATTCCTCAATGTCGCTGAGGGGGGTTTCTGGGGTGATGGTCTTGAGGTTAGTGGCCATGTAGCCCTTCACCGGGGCATGGCTAAACCCGTGGTGAAGGGCAATGTCCAAATCCCGCCGCGAAATCACCCCCACCAGGGCATCCGCCGCATCCACCACCGATAGACCCGAATGGCCGTAGCGCAGCAAAATCCGCTGGGCCTCGCCAATGGTGGTTTCGGGCCGAATCGTACGCACCGGAGAGGACATCAAATCGCGGGCGGTGGGAGGCTTCGGAAACTGCAAGCGGGCCTGAGCCAGCACCGTGGCCATCACCTGTTCCGGCGCATCCGTGGTCAGCGTGGCCGAAGCCGCCGTGGGGTGTCCGCCGCCGCCAATCGGTGTAAAGATCGTCCCCCAATCAATGCCCTGACCGAGTGCCTGACCAAGGGGCTGACCGAGTGTCTGTCCTAGTCCATGACCGAGTGCTTGCCCGATGCCCTGCCCCTGGTCATGGCTCTGATCCTGTTTCAAATCGTGTTTAAGACTCACCCGTCCCTGGGCGCGACCAATTAACAGGAGTTTGCGTAGCGGTGTTTCTCCATCGGGGCCAAGTTCTTTACCGGGATAGTGTGCCCCAAACAACAGCGCATCCACATCGGTCAGGGAAATCAGCCGTTCCGCTACTCCCGACAAGCCTGGAATATAGCGATCCACCGTCAGCAGCACCGAGGCCAGGGTACTTCCCTGGATGTCCACGACGACCATCTGCTCCATCGCCGCCGTCAGCAGGTCTTGCAAATTGGGAGTTAGCCCCGGTTCCACAAATTCCGCAATCACAGGTACACTCGCCCCCTGGGCCATCAGCCAAGCCAACGCCTCCGCATCCCGCACCGTGGCCGTTTCATAGAGCAGTGACCCGGTATCCACATGTACCCCCAGGGCCATCACCGTCGCCTCCGCCACCGTCGGCACAATGCCCTGTCGCTGCATCGCCTCGACGACTAGGGTGCTGGCCGAACCTACGGCTTCAATCACCGTTTTTTGAGCATGAACGGCATTCTCTGTAGCGGGATGATGGTCATAAATCGTAATGGGAATGTGGCGGGACAGAGCCAGATCAATCCACTCCGCCGCTGGGCCAAACCGATGGGCCTGCTGGGCATCCACCAGCGTAATCGAGCGAATTTGGTTGGGGTTCACCGCCCGCCGTTCAATCAGCGGATACTCATCCCGATGCAGGGCCACAAACCGCTGAACCGTGGGATGACAGCCCCCCGTCAGCACCACCCGCGCCCCCGGTTGCAGCCGCGCCAACCCCACCGCCGCCCCCAGGGTGTCAAAATCCGCCGTTGTGTGGCACAGCACTAAGTCCATATCGGTTTCCCAAGGGGCGCGCTTTCTGATAGCTTACTAATTGAGATCACTGTGGCAACTTGCCTTGCCCTACTCAAGGTTAGAGGGTTTCAGCCCAGGGTTTTGATCCGGTTTTGCTGTCGCCGCCCAGCCTAGTCGAGGGCAGCCGCCTAGAGCCGTCTCATCGGAACCTGTGGTGCTCAAATCCTCCATCACGGCGCTTCCCAGGGTAAACCAGCTTAGCTGGAAGAATAGGGGCGCTGGCTTGAGGGCGTGGTGTCTTAAATCCCCTGCTGTGTTTAAGAGAGATTTTTAGATGGTCATCCTGTTTCAGCTTGCCCTATTCGCCCTGGTTCTGATGTCCTTCGTGCTGGTGGTGTATGTGCCCGTGGCCTACGCCTCCCCCCAAAACTGGGATCAGTCTAAAAAGCTCATTCTGCTCGGCTCGATCATCTGGGGCGTGCTGGTGGTTGTGGTCGGTAGCCTCAACTACTTCGTGGTCTAAGCCCTCTCAAAAAATCGTTCAAGGATTTCCATGGCAGTATTTGAAGGCACCTTTGCAGCGGCAGACTCGTTTCGGTTCGCCATTGTGATCGGGCGATTTAACGATCTGGTAACGGGCAAACTGTTGGAGGGGTGCCAAGACTGCCTCAAGCGCCACGGCGTTGACCCCAACCCGGAGGGCTCCCAGGTGGATTACGCTTGGGTTCCTGGCAGCTTCGAGATTCCCCTGGTTGCTCGTCAGCTCGCCTTGAGCGGACGCTACGACGCCATCATCTGCCTAGGGGCGGTCATTCGGGGCCAAACCCCCCACTTTGACTACGTTTCGGCGGAGGTGTCGAAGGGCATTGCGGCGGCGGGCTTCCAAACAGGGGTGCCCATCGTTTTCGGCGTCCTCACCACCGACACCCTCCAGCAGGCTCTAGAGCGGGCAGGCATCAAGGCCAACCACGGTTGGGACTACGCCATGAGCGCCCTAGAAATGGCCAGCCTGATGAAGCAAATTCGTCGGGTCTCTGGCACCGCAGGAACCGTAGGGGCCATGCTCCCTAGCCATGGGGCTAACATTGTCGATACCAGCTCGACCATGATCTCCGACGCCGTTTAGGCGGCTCCAAGAAAAAATCTCAAAAGGTATTGACATTTACGTTACTTTTTGAGATTCTAGGTAAGGTCAAAACCGAAACGCTTAAGAAATTCTTAACAACTGCTTCGGTTTTACATGCGGGTATAGCTCAGCGGTAGAGCGTCACCTTGCCAAGGTGAATGTCGCGCGTTCGAATCGCGTTACCCGCTTATCAAGAATCTAAACTACTGCCTTGTACCACCGTATCCCAGCTTCTTTATTACTGGAATGGTTCAGGATAGTTAATCAGTGATTATGGATGGGCAGTATCCAAGCCTCATTAGATTACAAACGTGCTCTTTTGCTGTGAGCCAGCCCACCCTGACGGGAAGCCAGCTATACCCTAAATCCCTAGTTGGCCCAGCGCTATAAAGGCCCAAAAGTGCCCTATGGTAATAATGCAAACTTAGGGTAGTGCAAGGGCCATGGCTAAAGGACGGGGAGTTGTCCGCTACGGGCAGCAGGTTGCCGCTTTTCTGGCAGTGATGGTGTTGACCTGGGCAATGGTGGGCTGCGCCAAACCCACGGAACCCACGGTGCTGCTATCGGAGCCTACGGAAGCGCCTCACCTGTTGGCTGGCCCCATGGCCGAGGTGTCGCCGCCAGAAACCTTGGATACCCTGAAGCAAATTATTGACGCCTACACTCCCCAGGTGCGCATCCTCAGCCCCCGACCGGGGGAAGTGGTGGAGAGTGCTACGGTGTCGGTGCGGTTTCAGGTGCGTGGCTTGCCCCTGTTTAAAGATGAAACCTGGCAGCTTGGCCCCCACCTCCATGTGTTTTTAGACGACGAACCCTACAAAGCCGTCTACGATGCCTCGGAAGCCTTGGTATTAGAAGACTTGGCCCCCGGCACCCACACCCTGCGCGTGTTTGCCTCCCGCCCCTGGCATGAGAGCTTCAAAAACGACGGAGCCTTTGACCAGCGCACCTTCCACATTTTTGCCCCCACGCCCCAAAACGAGGTCAACGCCAGCGCTCCCCTGCTCACCTACAGCCGACCCCAGGGCACCTACGGGGCCGAACCGATCATGCTGGACTTCTACCTCACCAACGCGCCCCTGCACCTCAGCGCCCAGGCTGATCCCAAGGACGACCTGCACGACTGGCGGATTCGCTGCACTGTCAACGGCCAAAGCTTTGTGTTTGACCAGTGGCAACCGATTTATCTAAAAGGGTTCCAGCCCGGTCAAAACTGGGTGCAGCTAGAACTCATCGACGAAACCGGACGTCCCATCGACAACCGCTTTAACAACACAGTTCGCGTAATTGACTACCAGCCCGGAGGTACC
Source organism: Nodosilinea sp. (assembly GCA_040396995.1). Classification (GTDB taxonomy): domain Bacteria; phylum Cyanobacteriota; class Cyanobacteriia; order Phormidesmidales; family Phormidesmidaceae; genus Nodosilinea. Next base: position 32,003 of record JBBAWV010000028.1, read on the forward strand.
GATACCCTGTCGCGCCTGGTGCGCGGCGAGCTAGATCTGAAGTCCGTCGCCAGCATCATAGACCCCACCTATACCCCACCTACCCCGCCCAGCGCTGATTTAGAAGCACCTCAGCAAGCGGAACCAGCCGTGTCTGACCAAGGGACTGAGATTCCTGCTGAAGAGGTTCCTGCTGAAGAACGCGCCCTTTCCGTCCCGACTCCAGCGGAGGAAACTTCCCCGGCTCCTAGCTTCCAAGAGGAACAGGCTACAGTGGACGGTGAACCCGCCGCTGACCTGGGCGATTTTGACGTGAGCGATCCTGTCGAGGTTGATCCTAGTGCTGGAGATAAGCCCGATATGGAGGTCGATATTGTCTACGATGGCAGCACCTCAACGGCTACGGACGATAATCCGATGGTTGCTCCTCCTGCCGCTGGGGAGTCCCAAACCCAGTCCCAAACCCAAAGCCGGGACATAACGCCCGCTGAAACACCCGCCGCTAGGGCCAAGGGCATGATCAATCGCTGGAAACAATGGGCCGATCAGCAATCTCCACCCGATTTTGGGACTATCCAGCCGGAGCCCGAACCAGTTCCACTCGTTCCAGTCTACGAAGTGCCTGCGGCAGCAGTCCCAGCGCCAGATGCCATCGAGCCAGAAGCTACTGACGAGGTCAACGATCTCCCTATGGTGATGCCGGAGTTTATTGAGCCCTACCTCACTCAGCCCTACATGACCGAGCCGCGCCTAGAGTTGCAGCCCTTTGATCCGGAGGAAGGCGCGATGGGACAAGAGACACCATCAAGGGAACCTTCCCTAGGAACAACCCAGGCCGATCAGGACGCTTCAACGGAACGGAAGAACTCCCCAACTGCCGAAGACTCCACCCCGCCGAAGCCATCTCAAGCGGCCCGATTGCAGCGCCCCTATATTTAACAAAAAAGCGAGGACGCAACCCTGCATCCTCGCTTCAGTAGATGGATCGAACTCGCCCAATGTTGAAGGTTGGGCGAGTCCTTCTCCGTCAACCTAACCTAGATCTCGAACTTCTCGCCCTTAGCGGGGTCAGACCAATCGCAGGCAAAACCCTTGGTATCGGGCACAAACTGGTTCCAGGGCTGAGGGTCAATGGGGCCATCGGTAGCCCAGAGAATTTCAAACATACCGTCTTCCTTCACTTCCCCAATCCGCACGGTCTTGGAGAGGTGGTGGTTGGCGTTCATGGTCACCGGGCCTTCGGGAGCAGCCATATTTTGGCCATAGGCGGCGGCACGCACCTCAGCAATGTCAAGGCTGCCAGCGGCTTCCACGGCCTGCTTCCATAGGTACACCATGATGTAAGCGGCTTCCATGGGGTCGTTGGTTACCCGATCTTCGCCATACTCGGCTTTGAAGTCCGCCACCCACTTCTCGTTTTCGGGGGTTTCCACGGTCTGGAAGTAGTTCCAGGAGGCTAGGTGGCCCACCAAGAACTCAGGCCCAATCTGGCGAACCTCTTCCTCGGCCACGCTCACCGACATCACAGGGTAGAGATCTGGCCCCATGCCTGCGCCCTGCAACTGCTTGAAGAAAGCCACGTTGCTGTCGCCGTTGAGGCTGTTGAAGATCACCCCACCGTTGGGCAGCGCCGCCTTAATCTTCGTGATGATGGGGGTCACCTCGGTGTTGCCCAGGGGCAGGTAGTCTTCGCCCACGGTGTTGCCGCCCTTGGCCTTCAACTGTTCCTTGATGATGGTGTTGGCGGTACGGGGGAACACATAGTCGGATCCCACCAGGAAGAAGTCCTTACTCTTGTTTTCCAGCAGCCAATCCACAGCGGGCTCAATTTGCTGGTTGGGGGCGGCCCCGGTGTAGAAGATGTTCTTAGAGCATTCCTGACCTTCGTACTGTACCGGATACCACAGCATGTGATCCTTCGACTCGAAGACGGGCAGCACGGCCTTACGGCTGGCGGAAGTCCAGCAGCCAAACACCACTGCTACTTGGTCTTGGTCGATTAACTTCTCCGCTTTTTCGGCAAAGGTCGGCCAATCAGAAGCACCGTCTTCCACAACGGCTTCAATTTGCTTGCCGAGCACACCGCCAGCGGCGTTGATTTCCTTAATCGCCAACTTTTCAGCATCGACCACGGTGGTTTCGCTAATGGCCATGGTGCCGCTGAGGGAGTGGAGAATCCCCACCTTGACCGTTTCGCCGCTGGGAGCAGTGCCACCTTCAGTGGTGCCACTACCCGCCTCGGGGGTCGTGGTGGTGGTTCCACAAGCCTTCAACAGCATAGACGTGCCTAGGGTGGCAGACCCGTAGACCAGAAATTTTCGTCGATTAAATCGTGCGACCATTCAACCTCGCTCCTGACTCAAGAAATAGGGATATTGGGTCACTGCATCACGCGCCAAACCCCCAGAGTGGATGTTAGGCGTAGTGATTGGGAGTAAATGTAGCGCAGAATACAAAAAAATGAACTTCACGACCACAGTTTTTTGAGCGACGTGTGTCTAACCCCACCATGGAAGTCGAATCTTGGGTGGATATTAGCCCTGGCTTGGGCCGGGATCAATCCAAATGCAGGAGATCCAAATGCTTTTGCAGAACTTTTCTTGGAAGAGATTCTGCCTTCACCCTTAGACGATCATCACTGATCATCACTGCTCTAGCCATAATTACCAAGACATGATTGTCTTCCTTAACTCGCCCCAGCAGATGCTTGAGGCAAATCCAAGATCAATTCAGTAGAAACTGTTTGCTTGTTAAAGTTCTAATGCGGATGGCGAGACTCGAACTCGCACAGCGTGAGCCACACGCCCCTCAAGCGTGCGTGTCTACCAATTCCACCACATCCGCAGATTGGACTAAGCAACTTTACCCAGACCGCTGAGGGAACTTAGTCTGGAACATTAACTTAGCCATACCAGGATAAACCATAATGGCGGCATTGCTAGCCCCCTCGGTTCACAAATTTTCTCCCCCCACTACCGTGATAGGATCAGCAACCGTCGTATGATTCTGGTTGAGAGACTATCGCCCTATAGAATGCGCTTTTCTAAAATTTTGATTGCTAACCGGGGAGAAATCGCGCTCCGCATTCTCCGCACCTGTGAGGAAATGGGTATCGCCACGGTGGCGGTGCATTCCACGGTGGATCGCCACGCCCTGCACGTCCAATTGGCGGATGAGGCGGTGTGTATTGGCGAAGCCCCCAGCCAAAAGAGCTACCTGAATATCCCAAACATCATCGCAGCGGCCCTCACCCGCAACGCCAGCGCCATCCATCCCGGCTACGGCTTTTTGGCAGAAAATGCCCGCTTTGCGGAAATCTGCGCCGACCACCAGATCGTCTTTGTGGGGCCATCGCCAGAGGCCATCCGCAAGATGGGCGATAAGTCTACGGCTAAGGAAACCATGCAGCGGGTCGGGGTGCCCACCGTTCCCGGCAGCGACGGCCTGTTGACGGACGAAACGGAAGCCTACCGGATCGCGGCGGAAATCGGCTATCCGGTCATCATCAAAGCCACGGCGGGTGGCGGTGGCCGGGGGATGCGCCTAGTGCAAACCGAAGCCGACATGAGCAAAGCCTTTATGGCCGCCCAAGGGGAAGCCCAAGCCGCCTTTGGTAACCCTGGCGTATACCTGGAAAAATTTGTGGAGCGGCCCCGCCACATCGAGTTTCAGATTTTGGCCGACAGCTACGGTAATGTCGTCCACCTAGGCGAGCGGGATTGCTCCATCCAGCGACGGCACCAAAAGCTGCTCGAAGAAGCCCCCAGCCCTATCCTCACGGCAGAGCAGCGGCAGAAGATGGGCGATGCCGCCGTTCGCGCCGCCCAGGCCATCCACTACGTGGGGGCGGGCACTGTAGAATTCCTGGTGGACAGCCAGGGCAATTTCTACTTCATGGAGATGAACACCCGCATCCAGGTAGAACATCCCGTCACCGAAATGATTACTGGGATAGACCTGATTGCCGCCCAACTGCGCGTCGCCCAGGGCGACAAACTGCCCTTCACCCAGGAGCAAATCCAGTTCCGGGGGCACGCCATCGAGTGCCGCATCAATGCCGAAGATCCCGACCACAACTTCCGCCCCAACCCAGGCCGCATTAACGGCTACCTGGCTCCCGGCGGCATGGGGGTGCGGATGGATTCCCACGTCTACACCGACTACGAAATCCCGCCCTACTACGATTCCCTGATCGGCAAGCTGATTGTGTGGGGGCCAGATCGTCCCACCGCCATCCGCCGCATGAAACGCGCCCTGCGGGAATGCGCCATCACCGGACTGCCGACGACCATTCCCTTCCACCAAAAGGTGCTGGAAAATGCCAACTTCCTTAGCGGCGATGTGTACACCAACTTTGTGGCCCAGATGATGCCTGGTATCAAATGATGGCTGGGACAGCCCGCAATCACAAGCGAGGGCAAATTTAATTTGTCCGTCATTCTCGCGAAGGAGGGCATCCAGAGCTAGGCCGCAAACCTGCCTGGGTTCCCCTGTTCACGGAAATGGCGGACGGTTGACCTCAAGAATTTTGTCCTTCCTCGACCGACGACGGCCCTAAGGCAGTAGATGCACGTCCCTAGCCTTCATTGTCGAGGATTTTGGGCACCTTGAAGAAGTCCTCTTCCCGGGCGGGGGCGCAGTTCAGCATGGTTTCGCGGTCGCCAAAGGGCTCCAACGCATCGGGACGGGTGATGTTGTTGAGTTCGATGGCGCGGGTGGTAGGCTCTACGTCGGTTGTGTCCAGTTTGCTGAGCTGCTCCACGTATTCCAAAATGCTGCTGAGCTGTCCGGTGAACTGCTGCTCCTCTTCGGAGGAAAGCTCTAGACGGGCCAGCAGAGCCACTTTACGGACTTGTTCGAGATCAATCATGGTATTGAGATAGCAAAAACAATCACTAATGTAGGGTGGGCAATGCCCATCATCAGAACTTGGCCCTCACCCCCAGCCCCTCTTCCACGGGGAGAGGGGAGCCGGAGGGGATTTCGGAATGAGGTGGGCGGTGTCCACCCTACGGGGGATGAGGTTGACGGACTTAGAAACGGACTTAGAAGAAAATGTCGTTCTTGAGGCGTCCGGTGTTTTTCATCCAGTTTTGGGCTTCGATGTAGTTGTTGGGGGCGATGGTGATGGCCTCGAGCCAGTAGCGAGCCGCTTCATCGAAGTAGGTTTCGGCGGAGTCGCTGTCGCCAGCAGCCTCGGCCTGTTCACCCTTGTAGTGGTAGATCACCGCCATGTTGTTGAGGGCTTGGCACATGCGGGGGTTGAGGTCGATGGCTTCCTGGTACTTTTCCATGGCCAGTTCGTGCTCGCCGTTGCTGGCGTGGATCAGGCCCATGTTGTAGAGGATGAAGCTGCGGTCGTAGGGGTCTTCTTCGAGGGTGAGGGCTTCGCGGTAGTTTTCCATGGCTTCGGCATATTCGCCATCGGCCTGGGCCGACATGCCATCTCGGTAGTAGGCGAAGGCTTCCTTCTCGCTCTTTTTGGCGGGCATCATCTTGAGAATCATGTCCGCCATCACCGTAAAGGACTTGTCGATGAAGTTGTCGTTACGCTGGGTTCTGGGCATAGATGACGTCCACCTAGTGAGGTTCAGGAGAATCGGGGGCAGGAGACAATTGCTCTTTAGATTAGCCTATCAAAGGGCCGACAGTCTGGCCTAGCGGAATCTTGTCAAGGTGGCTCTAGCTCCCCTCTCCTACCTGGGAGAGGGGCTGGGGGTGAGGGTATTACCCCATTACCTGCTGCACGAGGGCCGCGAGTTTTTGGGCACTGTCTCGCACCGCCAGGGCATCGGCAGCTTGGGCCATGGTGGCCAGTTGGTCGGGGTGTTGCAAAAGCTGGCTGACGGCATTAGATAGGCGTTCTGCCGTGAGGTTCCGCTGGGGAAGCAGTTGAGCGGCTCCGGCGGTGCTAAACACACGGGCGTTAATGGTCTGGTGATCCTCCGCCGCCGAGGGGTAGGGAATCAGCAGGGAGGGGGTACGGGTGATGGCCAATTCCGTCAGGGTGCCTGCCCCAGAACGGCAAAGGGCCAAATCGGCGCGATAGAGCAGCGCAGCCATGTTATCGAAGAAGGGCCGATGGATGTAGTGGGGGTGGCTGAGGGCCTCGGTGTCGGGGTCGTTTTTCCCGGTTTGGTGGATAATCCAAGCGCCTTGATCTAACCAAGCCGGAGCCGCCTGACGTACCAGTTGGTTGACCGCGACGGCCCCCTGACTGCCGCCGAAGATCAGAATCAGCGGCACGTCTTCGGGAATGAGGGGATCCACTAAAGCTGGGGGTGGATCGGTCAAAAAGTCGGCCCGCACGGGGGTTCCTACGGTCACCGTTTGGGCCTTGGGGAGATACTGCGCCGCCGCCCCAAAGCCTAGGGCCACCGTGGTACACCAGGGGCTCAGCCAGCGGGTAACTTTCCCCGGCAGGGCATTGGATTCGTGCAGCACCGCAGGCAAACCGAGGGAACGAGCCGCCAAAATGGCCGGAGCGGCAATGTAGCCCCCGGTGGTGAAAACGCCGCTAAATTGACCCTGCTTCAGCAATTTTCGCACCCGTCGCGTGGCTAGGGCGCACTGGCTCAGCAGTCGCACCGTACGCACCCCAGGCCGCCCCTGCAAACCCGCCATTTTTACCGTGTGTAAAGGGTACTGATCCGCCACTAGGGTTGTTTCTAGGCGATTGGGCACCCCTAGCCACTCCAGGGTGTAGCCCATACGCTGAAGCTCGGTGGCGGTGGACAGAGCCGGAAACAAATGTCCTCCGGTGCCGCTGGCGGCGACCAAAATTTTTCCTGGATTGTCCGACGGCCTTACCTGTGGCGCAGCGTTCGGTAAACCCGATGGGTTTGGCAAATCCGACGGATGGGAGGGATCGGTCTGGGCCACGGTCTTTTCTCGCCCGCAAAAACGCCTTTCACTATACCAACTCCTTGGCCCTTGCTCTAAGCTTGTGCTAAGGGAACGAGGCGGTGCTCCTGGGAGTCCCTAGGGGGCAGCATCGTCTCGCTATGTACATCACACATCCAAATTTTGGTGAGGAGAGGGGTATGGGTTTTGGAATGGGGCCATGGGCCATGGGGCGATACGGTGGTTTGGCAGCATCAGCCTGGGTATTGAGCCTGGGGGCAGTTCCGGCCATGGCGGCTCCAGTTGCAACGGCTCCGGTCGCCGTACGGCAAACCTTAGAGCGAATTGAAGCCGCTGCCAATGCCCAGGATCTCGATGGGGTAATGGCAGCCTATGCCACTAGCTTTACCAGCGACACGGGTTTTGACCACGACCAACTACGCCAAACCCTAGAAACCTTTTGGCAGCAATACAGCACCCTCACCTACGACGTGGAACTGCTGAACTGGGAGGCCGCAGGGCCAGGAGCCTATATCCTCGAAACCCGAACGAGGGTCACCGGAACGCAGGTTCTCACCCATCGACAGCTGGCGCTGGAGGCCGAAGTCACGTCGCGGCAGCGCCTAGAAAATGGCCAAATCACCCGCCAAGACACCCTCTCCGAAACCAGCCGGATCACCTCTGGCACCAACCCACCAACCCTGCAAACCCAACTGCCTAGCACCCTGACCTCCGGTCAACCCTTTACCTTCGATACCATTGTGCTAGAGCCCCTGGGGAATCGGGCCCTGATGGGGGTAGCGGTGGATGAAGGGGTAACCGCCACCGACTTTTTCGCGCCGCGCCCCGTGGTCTTTGATGTACTCAGTGCCGGAGGGCTTTACAAACTCGGCACTGCCCCCGAAAGCCCCGATCAGCGCTGGATTTCGGCGGTGATCATTCGAGAAGATGGCCTAGTCGTAGAAACCCGACGGGTAGCCGTGGAATAGGGGGTCGTCCAGGCCAGGGGGCCGCTCTGTCAAAGGAGGGACAGCCGCGTCGAAGCTATGTCCAGCCACGGGGGCTCTCTGACAGTCCGGCGGATCCTCCCGTTCTGGGCAGTACGTTTCCCTAACGCCCTTGGCTAGTCGCAGATCTATCCCTTGTCGGGTAGATCTGTAGTAAATTCACTGGGTTCTACTACGCCAGGCTTGTGACGGCATGAGTAGCGCTCAAGACAGAAATAAAGCCGGATTTTATTGAACTATTTTATGGAGCTAAGCGGGTTCGAACCGCTGACCTCTTGAATGCCATTCAAGCGCTCTACCAACTGAGCTATAGC
>JBBAWV010000029.1:0-23270 GCA_040396995.1 Nodosilinea sp.
CCCCTAGCAGGCGACGGAAGCTATGGCGAAGACGCTCCGTATAGCCGACTAAATAGTGGTTAGCCGGACTGGGTGCCTGGGTCTTTCCCACGATATTTCTCCTCCTTTATTTCCTCATTCTATCGGAAACCTACAGAGCACTAGAGGAAGGGGGCTGAGGTCGCCTTTGGGTTCTCACGACGGGCCAGTGCCCGCTAGGCCAAGGAGAGAATCCGTCGCCTAAGATAGCGATGGATGCTTTTGCGACGGTGCGCCATGGATGGGTTGCTTGCCCCCCTCAGTTACGACTTTATGCGCCAAGCCCTGGTGGCGAGTGTGCTGGTGGGAATTCTGTGCCCGGTGGCGGGGACGTATTTAATTGTGCAGCGCATGGCTATGTTGGGGGATGTGGTAGCCCATGGTGTGCTGCCCGGTTTGGCGATGGCCCAAGTGTTGCGCCTGCCAACCCTGCTGGGGGCTTTTGCCATGGGGCTATGCAGTACAGCAGTCATCACCTGGATTCGCAGCCAGTCGCGGATTAAGGCCGATACCGCCATGGCGATCACCTTTTCCACCTTCTTTTCCCTAGGAATTACGCTGCTGACAGTGCTCAACACCCCCCTCAGTCTAGAGGGTGTGCTGTTTGGCGATATTCTCAGCATTACTCGCCAAGATCTGAGCCAAATCGCCATCATTACCCTACTGGTGCTGGCTGGGGTGAAGGTTTTCTATAAAGAACTGCTCTTTTTTACCTTCGACCCCCTGGGAGCCGAGGCGCTGGGGCTACCCGTCCAAGCCATCAACCTGGGGTTAACGGCGGCAATTACCCTAGCGATCATTGCCGGAATCAAAACCGTAGGCGTGATTTTGGTGGTAGCGCTGATGGTAGGCCCCGCCGCTACGGCCTACCTCCTAGTGAAGGAACTGCACTGGATGATGGTCTGGGGCGCGGGGTTTGGGGTACTGTTTGGAATCATCGGCATGTACGCCAGCTACTACCTAGATCTTCCCTCCGGCCCTGCCATTGGGCTAACGGTTTTTTTAGGTTTTGTCTTGGCCTTGTTATTTAGCCCTCGCCAAGGCATTCTCACCCGCAGCCTACGCGCCCGGAACAGTGAGGACTCCTAGGGTAATCGTGGCAACGTCGAGGGTTAGCGCCCTTCTTGAATGACCTACATCCACGAGCGCCCACAGCCTAGCCTTCCCCTGGCAAATTTTCCGCCTCTGATAAACGTTGGGTTCCTGAACTGTCACCGCCACTATCTAACTTATTGCCAGACGCTTTCAACCATTGTTGAACTTCTAGATTATCTCGATTTTCATTAAGCCACTTGTGAATATCTGAATTACCTTTTTCTCTGGACAATAACCCATCAACCCTATCCCAAATAGTTTCCTCAGCTAACTGAAAAGCATTCAGCCCATCATGTAATGATTTTAGAAGTTCGAGATTACCTGTTACATTGTCTTTGTCGAGGTTAACTTTGCAGATAACGCGATTACTTTCATAGACCCAATCATCTCTTTTTTTCTCTCCTCTTTGACTGTTGTTCAGCGTAGCTTTTGCGATATCCAGTTGCTCAATAGCCTCTTTCCATTCTCCTAAGGCCATGTGAGCGTAACCAACATGGGCAGGATAGCGATCATTATCCTTATTTTCATCACTATCTCTCAGACTCTCAAAAACCTTCAGTGCATTTTTGACAACCTCTTTCGCAAGAGGATTGTCTTTCTTTGAGCTATTTTCATAAAGCGCTGACTGAGCATTCTTGAAGATTGTCCCAAATCGAACTTCACGGGATGTCATTTTAATGTTTTCTAATAGATCCTGTTCTTCCTTAGGGGAAAGTGTCAAGCTTGAATCAAGATATCGGCTTAGTTGTCGAATCGTTTCAGAGTCTTTCTTGCTCTGCTCTTCCTGATTCTTGAGATGTTCCTCTGTCTTCTTTTGCTCTTTTGCGAGTTCTTCTTGTTTTTGTAAAATATTGTCTAGGGCTCGATCTAGCAAGCTACGGCCACCATAGCCACCAATCATTGCGGTTGCCAAGAGTTTCAGTAGAGATATGTTTTTAATCTCGTCAATTGGCAATATTAAAAATATGCCCAGCGCTCCACCAATTCCAGCTAGACAGTCGGCAACGATTCCTAGGTTAATGATTTCCCCCTTAAAGCTTTCGCCTGTAGAGACTGTTGACTGATTGGGGGCAGTTTTTTCTTTGGTTGGTGAGAATGCGCTTTGGCTAATGTAGGGCAACTCCATTTTTCGTTCCCGGAGGGAGTACAGCAAGCCGCCAAAAGCACCAAAAATAAGAATTGGTATAATAGCCCCTACGTCTTGCTTTAGATTCTCTGTAAAGCCCGTAAATTGTATGATTAGAAGCCACTTTGCGTCGTCATGATGCGTCAAATAAAGCGTGAAGGCAAAACTTAGCAGTATTCCAAACAAAAAACAAAAAAGATAAGACCAGACACGGCTGAAGGGACGCTGGCTATGGCCTACTTTAGCGATAGTCTCGTGGCTAGGCGAGACTCCGGGTTTTCCTTGCTGATCTAGTTTCCCTTGCGGATCTGGTTTCCCTTGTGTATCTGGCGATGGGGGTAGATTGGGATCTGGATTTGGGCCGGGGTTAGTGGTTGTCATTGGGGGTTCCTTTTAGGGGTAGAGCACAGCATTATCCTAGGGCCGCTTGCAGATGATCGGGCAGCCGACGTAGCACCCGCCGACTGGTGAGATCCACCGTAGCCAGGGTAACGGTGCCATCCAGACAGAGTTCCTTTGTCGCGGAGTTCAGCACTTCGTATTGCCACACTAGGCGCACGCCCTTAAAGGGAGCCGTCCGGGCCTGAATCAACGCCTCATCCCCCAGGCGCAAGGATTGGCGATAGCGCAGGGCCATATCCACTACGGGCAGGTCTACCCCGGCATTGACCCAGTCGGCAAAGGTGAGGTTGTGCTGTTGCAGATAGGCCACCCGCGCCTCTTCGAGCCACGCAATATAGGTGCCGTGCCAGACGATGCCAGCATAGTCGGTGTGGTGGGGGTGAACGACGACACGGTACTCAAACCAGGGAGGCGAATCAGTCATGGGTTCTTGGGAGGAGGCCAACAGAGACAGGATAGAGCAGGGATCAGGGCAATAGCTGGTTGACGGGCAAAACTTGCCAGAACCCAGATCCGCCCAAGGGTCAGGTCTCCTGGCCCCTCCATGATCCAAGACCCATTGGCCTGTCCGTGCCCCCGGTGATCGCCCCGTCAATACAAATTATGAATGGCAACCAAGTAGGTTGAAAGCCCATGCCTATGATGGTTGAGGTGAGTGACGCGCAAGGCATTATCCTGTCTGCGATTGAGGCTGCTTAGCGACGTTTCCGCTTACCACCATTTTTATTCGGCAGTTTGAGACGAGGATCCCATGATAGAAAAAATTCTTTTGGCCAACTCTGGCACTGGGAATACCGAAGCCATGATGAAGGTGCTGATGGATATTCCCCTCATCCAGCGGGCGGCAGTGACGGTGCTCCATGTGGTGCCCTCCCAGGTGTCTGCCGAAACCATGGCCAGCAAGTGGGAAGAGGGCGGACGCACCCTGGCGACGGCCATCCAAAACCTCAACCTCGATCCGGGCAAAGTGACGGCGGTGCTGCGGGAGGGCGACCCCAAGGATGTGGTGGTGCAGGTGGCCGACGAAACCGACGCTAGCCTGATTGTGATGGGATCGCGGGGGCTGCAAGGACTGAAGGCAATCCTGGAAAATTCCGTCAGCCAGTACGTGTTTCAGTTGGCTTCTCGGCCCATGCTGCTGGTGAAGGACGACCTGTACACCATCCGCCCCATCAAGCGGGTGCTGGTGGCCATGGATAAATCCGACTCGGCCAAGGAGGGGCTGAACATCGCCCTCACCCTGCTACGCGACATCAAGGGTGGCGAACTCACCCTAGTCCACTCAGTCTCCAGCCTGAAGGCCAAACCCTTCGACATCACCACCATTGACGCCAACCAAGACCCCGTTCTTGTGGCTGCCGCCGAGGAAGCCCGCAAGTATGGCGTGACCTGCAAGCTAGCCGCCCCCGAAGGCAAGGCCGGACAGCGCATTTGCCAACTGGCGGAAGACCGCAACATCGACCTGCTGATCCTCGGTTCCCCCGACCGTCGGCCCACCATCGCCAAGGGTCTACCCGATTTGGATAAGGTGCTGGGCGAATCGCTCACCGACTACGTGCGGGTCTATGCGCCTTGCCCAGTACTGCTCACCCGCATGAAGGGCTAAGTTCCTCGGTTCTTCAATTCAATGACAGAGGGCAAGGGCATCTTGCCCCTACGGTGCAGGGGTCTCTGAGGAGGCCCCTGCTTTGCGTTGGGCAGAGAATTTTCCCCAGATTATGCAAAACCTACATGCTAACCATGCATGAAAAGTATCGCTCAGGGCAAAACGTAACGAAACATACAAAAGCACCCTTGAAGTTTGAATAATTTGTTAACAAACATAACTAAGCTCTTTTTCAAGGTCTAGTTTTGCCGATATTTCATTTAGCCGATGGAAGCCAATTCATGTTTGAAAAGGTCACGTTTTATTGGTCTTATGTCGGCTCGTCTGCTTGTGTGGGAGTAGATTTTTGCAATCTTCCCACGGCCTTTCTTTGAGGCTCAGTCGCCCATAAGCCAGATTTGCAGATAAAGACTAAAAGTGGATCTGTTGATCCTAATTCTGGTTTTTGATTTGCTTCTGCGACGGTGTTTGAGGCTATCAAACGCGCTGTCGATCACCGATTTATTCGTTTCAATTACGTCAATTTGTCCCCTGTTGAAGGGTGGCGTTGCCCTAGGTTATTAGGATTCTAAGGATCAACCATGACTCGTCTCAATCGCCGTAAGTTTTTGTTCACCGCTAGCACCGCCGCCGCTGGCACGGTTTTCCTCCACGCTTGTAGTCAAGGAGGTTCCAATACTGCCGCTGATGCGGGCGCTGATGCGGGCGCTGATGCGGGTTCCTCGACCGCTCCTGCCGCTGGGCCTGTGGAAGGGCTAGAAACCACCACTGCCAAGCTCGGCTTCATTGCCCTCACGGATTCTGCCCCACTGATCATCGCCAAGGTGAAGGGCTTTTTCGACAAGTACGGCATGACCGACGTATCCGTTGAAAAGCAGGCTTCCTGGGGCACCACCCGCGACAACATCGTGCTGGGTTCCGGTGGCGGTGGCATTGATGGGGCGCACATCCTCACCCCCATGCCCTACCTGATTTCCCAGGGTATCGTCACCGACGGCAACAAGGTGCCGATGTACATTCTGTCTCGCCTCAACGTCAACGGTCAGGGCATTTCCCTCTCCAACGACTACAAGGATTTGAGCGTAGGCACGGATAGCAGCCCGTTGAAAGAAGTGTTCGCGAAGCGCAAGTCCGAAGGCAAGGAACTGAAGGCGGCGGTGACCTTCCCCGGTGGCACCCACGATATGTGGATGCGCTACTGGCTGGCGGCGGGTGGCATTGACCCCGACACCGAAATTTCCACCATTGTGGTGCCCCCGCCGCAGATGGTGGCCAACATCAAAGTGGGCAACATGGATGCCTTCTGCGTGGGCGAACCCTGGCCCCTGCAAACCGTGAACCAGCAAATTGGCTTCAACGCCCTCACCACCGGGGAAATGTGGAAAGACCACCCCGAAAAAGCCTTCGCCATGCGGGCCGAGTGGGTGGATGCCAACCCCAACGCCACCAAGGCCCTGCTGATGGGCGTTCTAGAGGCCGCCATGTGGTGCGACCAGCCCGAAAACAAGGAAGAAATGTGTCGCATCCTCTCCGAGCGGGCCTGGTTCAACGTGCCCTTTGAGGACATCATCGACCGCTCCATGGGCAAGTTCGACTTCGGCAATGGCCGGGTGGAAGAACTCCCCGACCTGATGCAGAAGTACTGGAACGACAATGCCTCCTACCCCTACAAGAGTCATGACCTCTGGTTCCTGGTAGAAAATATCCGCTGGGGTCTGCTGCCCAAGGATACCGATGTCAACGCCTGGGTAGATGGCGTCAACCGGGAAGACCTCTGGCGCGAAGCCGCCACCGCCATCGGCCAGGAAGCGGCGATCCCGGCCAGTCCCTCTCGCGGCGTAGAAACCTTCTTTGATGGCGTCACCTTCGACCCCGAAGATCCCCAGGCTTACCTCGACAGCCTCAAGATCAAAAAAGCCTAGTAGGGTGGGCACCGCCCACCTTATCCCCGGTGAATGAACCCTTGATCCTCACCGCTGTCCTTGGCCCTCACCCCCAACCCCGCTCCCACGGGGAGCGGGGGGCTAGAGGGAAACCTGCCTGACTTACAACCCTAGCCTTCTCGCTGCCCCGCAATCTCGCCACTGGAGATCACCGATGACCGCACCCCTCGATATTCGCCCAACCCGATCACGCTTTAATGTGGCCCGTTTGAGCCACCAGGTTCTCAATGGGCTGAAGGGTCTCATTCCCCCTGCCGTCGCTCTCGTTATCTTTCTGGTGGTGTGGCAAATTTTCACCATGAGCCCCGATGCCAACCTGCCCACCCCTGTGCGCACGGTACAGGATACTTGGGAACTGATTATCAATCCCTTCTTTAACTATGGCGGCACCGACAAAGGGCTGTTTTGGCAAGTCTTAACCAGTCTGCAACGGGTAGCCATTGGCTTTTTATTAGCGGCCATTGTGGGCGTGGCCCTAGGGATTTTGGTGGGCACCAGTTCGCTGATGTACAGTGCCCTTGATCCCCTCTTTCAAATTTTAAGAACCGTGCCTCCCCTGGCCTGGTTGCCAATTTCCTTGGCTGCGTTTCAGCAGGCTGGGCCTTCTGCTATTTTCGTAATTTTTATCACTGCCATTTGGCCCATTATCATCAATACTACTGAGGGTGTTCGCCAAATTCCCCAAGACTACAACAACGTCGCCAAGGTGCTGCGGCTGTCCAAGCCAAAATACTTTTTTAAGATTCTATTTCCCGCTACGGTACCCTATATTTTCACGGGTCTGCGGATTGGAATTGGTCTTTCTTGGCTGGCCATTGTGGCTGCAGAAATGTTGATTGGCGGTGTGGGCATTGGCTTCTTTATCTGGGATGCCTGGAATAGTTCTCGCATTAGCGACATTATCATCGCCATCGTCTACGTCGGTATTGTGGGTCTCTTGCTGGATCGCTTGATTGTCTTTATCGGCACCCTAGTTTTGCCTGAAGAACAGAAGAAATAGCCCTCACCTCCAGCCCAGAACCCTCACCCCCAAACCCTCTCCCACGGGGAGAGGGGAGCCAGAAAAGAAGATCGTAGGGTACATTTGCGAAGCAATGCACCGCTAACTACGCCACACCACAGAATTTTGTTGGGTTCTGCTATCGCGTCATCCAACCTACGCCTAAGACTTATCCCCTGCTCCCAATTCCCTAATAACCATGGCTGTTTTTGTTGAAGTTGACCACGTAGATCGCGTCTTTAACCTGCCCGATGGTGGGAAATATATTGCCCTAAAAAATATTGATCTCCATATTCATAAAGGAGAATTTGTTTCCCTGGTGGGGCACTCTGGTTGTGGCAAATCTACCCTGCTGAATATTCTCTCTGGCCTGGATCAACCGACTACTGGGGGCATCATCCTAGAGGGGCGGCAGGTGACGGAACCTGGCCCAGACCGCATGGTAGTGTTCCAAAATTACTCCCTGCTGCCCTGGCTGACGGTGCGCCAAAACATCGAGCTGGCGGTGGATCAGGTGATGGGGCACCATCCTAAGGGGGTGCGCAGGCGGATGGTGGATCACCACATTGAAATGGTGGGGCTGCAAAAGGCGGCGGATAAGCGACCGGGACAGATCTCCGGCGGCATGAAGCAGCGGGTGGCCATTGCCCGTGCCCTAGCGATTCGGCCTAAGTTGTTGTTGTTGGATGAACCCTTTGGGGCGCTGGATGCCCTCACCCGTGGCGGGTTGCAAGAACAACTGATGCAGATTTGCCAGGAACACGAAGTCACCTGTGTGATGGTGACCCACGATGTGGACGAGGCGCTGCTGCTGAGCGACCGCATTGTGCTGATGACCAACGGCCCCGAAGCCCACGTTGGCCAGATTGTGGATGTGCCCTTCCCGCGCCCCCGCGAGCGCATGGAGGTGGTGAAGCACCCCAACTACTACAGCCTGCGCAACGAGATTGTGTACTTCCTCAACCAGCAGAAGCGGGCCAAGCTGCAACGGGCCAAGCCCGTGGTGGCGGTGGCGGCCAACGGCCTGGAAAAGGTGAACCTGGAGCTGGGCTTTATTCCCCTAGTGGACTGTGCGCCGCTGATTGTGGCGAAAGAAAAGGGCCTGTTTGAAGCCAACGGCCTCAGCCAAGTGACCCTAAACCGGGAACCCAGTTGGAATGCCATTGCCGATGGTGTGACCAGTGGTCGATTAGATGCTTCGATGATGGTGGCGGGGATGCCTCTGGGAATCACCCTGGGCTATGGCAACCAGCGCCCGGTGCCGATGGTGAGTGCCCTCACCCTCAGCCGCAACGGCAACGCCATCACCTTCAGCAAGCGCCTGTTTGACTCTGGAGTGCGTTCCCTAGCGGATTTCAAAGCGGCGATTGACCGTCGGCCCGACCAAGTCCACACCCTGGCGGCGGTGCATCCCACCTCCATGCATAACCTGCTGCTGCGCTACTGGCTGGCGGCGGGCGGCATCGACCCCGACCGGGACGTGAGCGTGACGGTGATTCCTCCGGCTCAGATGGCCTCGAACCTGAAGACGGGCACCATCGACGGCTATTGCGTGGGCGAACCCTGGAATGCCCGTGCCGTGGCCGAGGGGCAGGGTGTGGTGCTGGCGACCGATAACGATATCTGGCCAGGGCACATCGAAAAGGTGCTGGGCGTCACCGAAGCCTGGGCTAATCAATACCCCAAGACCCACGTTGCCCTGGTGAAGGCGCTGCTGGAAGCCTGCGAATACTGCGACGACCGCCGCAACCGGGACGAAATCGCCGCAATGCTGGCCCGTCCCGAATACGTGGGTGCCGATGAGAGCCTGATTCGCCAAGGCTTTATCGACCCCTACGACCGAGGCGACGGCAGCGAACCCGCCCAGGTTCTCAACTACATCCAGTTCTTTACGGGCAAGGCCAACTTCCCTGACGTCACCGAGGCGGTGTGGATGATGACCCAAATGGCCCGCTGGGGCATTACCCCCTTCCCCCGCAACTGGCTGGAAATTGCCGAACGGGTGAAGCGCTCTGATATCTTTGGCCAAGCCGCCCGCGAATTGGGCCTGCTCGACATTGGCCGCGACCGTCACACCATCACCCTCTTCGACGGCATCTCCTTCGACCCCGACCATCCCCTCGACTACCTCAACCAATTCGCCATCAAACGCGATCTGCGCATTGAAGAAATGCCGATGGATTCCATAAGGCGGTAGTCTGCCCTCACCCCCAGCCCCTCTCCCAGGAAGGAGAGGGGAGCCGGAATTGCTGCTCACCCCAATCCTTAATCCCTGACCATGCAAGTGCTGAACTCACTCACCCAATCCCCAACCGAACGCCTGACCCAGGAACCCTTCTTGGTGATCGACAATCTCTCGAAGGTCTACCCCACCCCCACCGGGGAGTATGTGGTGCTGGATGGCATCAACCTCGCCGTTCAAGAAGGGGAATTTGTCTGCGTCATCGGCCACTCCGGCTGCGGCAAATCCACCCTGCTGGATATGGTGGCGGGCTTTCGGCAACCCACCGAAGGGCAAGTGCGCCTGGAAAACCAGCCGATCCAAGAACCTGGCCCAGACCGCATGGTGGTGTTCCAAAACTACTCCCTGCTGCCCTGGCTAACGGCCTACGAGAACATTTATCTGGGTGTGGATTCCGTCTTCCCAGACAAGCCCGAAAAGGTGAAAAAGCGCATCGTGATGGAGCACCTAGCGCTCGTTGGTCTGGAAGAAGCCGCCCACAAGAAGCCCAGTGCCCTCTCTGGCGGCATGAAGCAGCGGGTCTGCATTGCCCGTGCCCTGGCTCTGCGGCCCAAGGTGCTGATTTTGGATGAACCCTTCGGTGCCCTCGACCCGATCACCCGCGAGGAACTTCAGGAGGAACTGCTAAAGATTTGGCAAGACCACAAAATTACCGTGCTGATGATCACCCACGACATCGATGAAGCCCTGTTTTTGGCCGACCGGGTGGTGATGATGACCAATGGCCCCGCCGCCCAAATTGGCGAAATTATGACCGTGCCCTTTGCCCGCCCCCGCGAACGCAGCCGCATTATGGAAGACCCGCGCTTCTACGAACTGCGCAACGAAGCCCTTGATTTCCTCTACCACCGCTACGCCCACGACGACACGGAGTAGATCAATCTATAGGGATCAATTCATATCTGCCCTTCCCCCGACCCATTTTCTTCCAAGGAGATGGGCCGGGGGAAAGTTTTCCGTATACTAACTCGCGTTTTCGCTGCCCTCAGCGGGGACAGTTTCCACCACTTCCGTAGCGGTGGCTTCGGCGGCTTTTTGGCGGTCTTCGCGCTTTTTGCGTTCGGCGGCCATCATGTCCTTCATCACTTCCTGGGCCTGGGCAAACTTCTCGATGTTGCTGCGGTAGAGTTCCAAATCCTTGGAAAGCTTATCCGCCGGGAAGTTGAGCTTGCCTGTGAGATCCTTGATCAGCGCCTCGAAGGATTCCTTATTTTTGAGGAGATCTTCCCCGGCGACGGATTCAATCAACGTGTAGAGACCGATACCGAAGGGGCGGCTGTATTTGAATTTTTCCTTAGTGGCCACGGTGCCCAGGGTGCCGCGCAATCCGCCGCTGTGAGCCGCTTCCGCCAGGTTTTCAAACTGAGCCTTGAGGTCATCGAGGGACTGTCCGGCCACTGCCGCCTTCATCGCTTCGGCATCGCCCCGATACTGTTCGGGGGAGCTTTGCACCGAACGGCAGAGGGCATTGAAAATGGAGACCTTGTCGCTCTCAGGCTCGTAGCCCTCCATAAAGCGGTCGAAGGTGGTGACGATGCCCAGGGCGTAGAGGGGATCGTAGGCGAAATCGGCGTTGACCGAGAGTAGGAGCATTTCCACCAAAAGCTCGTCCACCACGCGCCGGTAAATGGAGTTGATGGGGCGGGTGTGGTGAGTGTAGAAGTCCCGCTTGGCGTCAGAAACCGTGCGTACAGGTGCGTTATTCACAGCCGAATGTCAAAAAATACAATGATCCCATTGTCTCGTGTGACTGTGTCTTTGCCAAGCTAGGGAAGGCCGTACTTGGCCCCTAGCCCCCTAGCCCTTGGCCATGCGGGCTTTCATGCGATCCCGAAAGGCGGCGATCATCTCTTCGGTGGGCTGGGTGGATTGCCAGGCGGGGCGGGCCACCAGGCGGGCCGTCCAGGCTTGCAGAGTGGGGTAGTTGGCCATGGGCAAGCCCAGTTTTTCAAACCAGGGGGAGAAGGTGCCCGCCACGATGTCTGCCAGGGTGAGGTGGTCGCCGCCGAAGAAGTCTCCATCGCCCAGTTTGTCGGCGTAGAACTTGAGGACGCCTGCGATTTTTTGCTTGGCCTGCTCCACCGCTTCGGGAGATTCAGCCCCAAAGCCCATCATTTCTTTGAACAGGGGCGTCATGGCGGGGTTGAGTTCGTTTAGGGTCACCATTTCCACCATGCGGGTGTTGGCAAGGGCGATGGGGTCGCTGGGCAGCAGGGCCGGGGTGGGATACTTGGCTTCCAGATAGTCCAAAATGGCGAAGGACTCAATCACCGAAAAGCCGTCATCCACCAGCACCGGGATGTGGTGGAAGGGATTCATGGCCAGAAATTCTGGCTTAAATTGGTCGCCGCCGAGGCTCATCTCCACCGCCTCAAAGGTCAAGCCCTTTTCCAACAAGGCCACCCAAACCCGACGGGAATTGACCGATAGCGGCGTGTGGTAGAAGGTCAGCATGGTTAGAACTCGTAATGGGGACAGGGGGACGCGGAGACGGGAGACGATCAGGGAAACGTCCGAGTAGGCGTAACGTTCCTCGGTAGGATGGGCTAAGGTGGCTTGACACGGTTGGCGAATCGCTCTTGTGCCTAGGTTGGCCCTCATCCCCCAGCCCCTTCTCCCAACTTAGGAGAAGGGGAGCCGATCTATCAAAGTCCCTCTCCCAGCTTGGGAGAGGGATTTAGGGTGAGGGCAAAGCTAGGTTAGGAAGATTTTGCCCGCCGTATGGGTCAGCCCTAGCCCATCCTACGACGAATGTTTGACCGATGACCCAGCCGGGAACCGTTTACCTTGTGGGCGCTGGCCCAGGCCGCATGGACTACCTCACCCTGCGCGGGAGTGCCCTGTTGCAGCGGGCGGATTGCCTGGTGCATGACGCCTTGGTGGATGCTGACCTGTTGACCCTGCTGCCTACCCATTGCCAGGTGTTTGAGGTGGGCAAGCGGGGCGGCCAACCCAGCACCCCCCAGGCGGAGATTGATGCGCTGTTGGTGCGGCTTTGTCAGGCAGGTCATCAAGTGGTGCGGTTAAAAAGCGGTGATCCGTTTATCTTTGGGCGCACTACGTCGGAGATCCAAGCCCTGCGGCAGGCAGGCTGTCCTTTTGAGGTGGTACCCGGTATTTCCTCGGCGTTGGCGGCTCCGCTGCTGGCGGGGATTCCCCTCACCGATCCCGTGTGGAGCCACGGATTTGGCGTCGTCACCGCCCACGATCCCGACCTGCTAGATTGGCCCGCCCTCGCCGCCCTCCATACCCTGGTGGTATTGATGGGCAGTCAACACCTCGACGAAATTATCCATCGCCTGCAAAACAACGGTTGTCGAGGCGATATGCCCGTGGCCATCATTCGCTGGGGCGGCCACGACCAGCAACAGGTTTGGGAAGGCACTCTGCTCAGCATTCGCCAAATCGTCAAAGGCCAAACCCTGTCCCCCTGCGTCATGGTCTTCGGCGAAGTCGTCAAACTCCGCCCTTACCTCACTTCGCCCCTTCCCCCTTCCCCCCCTCTCTCGGTCTCCACGTCTTCCCAAGCTCCCCTCCAGACCAAAACGATTCTGATCACCCGCGCCGCTGGCCAAAACAGCCCGTTTGCCGACCTTCTCACCGCCCAGGGTGCCCAGGTGATTGAGCTACCTGCCCTAGAAATTCGCCCTCCCCAAAGCTGGGACGATATGGATCAGGCCATTGCACAGGTTGACTCCTTTAACTGGCTGATTCTCACCTCAGCCAATGCGGTGAATTTTTTCCTAGATCGGCTGCTGGACTTGGGACGAGATCTGCGCGTCTTGAATGCCCTCAAAATTGCCGTGGTGGGTACCAAAACCGCCGCCGTGCTTAAACAGCGAGGACTCTTGCCGGACTTTGTGCCACCGGATTTTGTGGCGGATTCCCTGGTTAGCCATTTTCCTGAAGCCGTGGCCGGACAGCGCATCCTGTTCCCACGGGTAGAGAGCGGCGGGCGCGAGGTTCTGGTGAAGGAATTTTCCGCCACTGGGGCCGAGGTGGTGGAGGTGGCGGCCTACGAATCGGGTTGTCCCCTAGTGCCGGATGAACGGGCGATCCAGGCGATTCGGCAGCATCAGATTGATGTGATCACCTTTGCTAGTTCCAAGACCGTAGTGCATACGGCCCAGCTTTTGGAGCAGGGGCTAGGCCCAGATTGGCGGCAATATCTGGAGGGCGTGGCGGTGGCCTCCATTGGCCCCAAAACCTCGGATACCTGCCGGGAATACCTGGGCCGTGTGGACATTGAACCCGCAGAATACACGTTGGACGCCCTGACGGAGGCGATTGTGGCATGGGTCAGCGCATCATTGGGCTAACCGGGGGCATCGCCACGGGCAAATCCACGGTGTCTCGGTATCTTGAAGAGACCCACCAGATCCCGGTGCTGGATGCCGATATCTATGCGCGGCAGGCCGTGGACGTGGGTTCTCCGGTGTTGGGGGCGATTATGGAACGCTACGGTGAAGGGATGCTCAACCCAGATGGTTCCCTGAATCGCGGCAGGTTAGGGGAGGTGGTATTTAACGATGCCCAGGAAAAAGTTTGGCTAGAGCAGCAGATTCATCCCGTGGTGCGCCAGTGTTTTCAAGCAGCCATGGCGGACTTGGCCAAGGTGCCCATCGTCGTGCAGGCCATTCCTCTCCTGTTTGAGGCAGGGCTGACGGATCAGGTAACGGAAATTTGGGTGGTGGCTTGCACCCCGGATCAACAACGCCAACGGTTGATGGATCGCAATGGTTTGAGCCTTGAGCAAGCCGAGGCCCGCATTGCTAGCCAAAGACCCCTGGCGGAAAAAATCGCCCTGGCCGATGTGGTGCTAGATAATTCCGGCGACTTGGCAACCCTATTCCACCAGGTGGATCAGGCGCTGCATCAAACGCGCTAACCCTTCTGGGGTGGGTGCCCTATCGGTGCGGGTGTAGGCGCTGTAGGGGGATCCTTGGGTGCGGCCCTGTTTTTTCAGCCACAGCAGGCTGATCGTCGTGCGGGGAGACAGTTCCGGCCAAAGGTAATTGTGATTTGAGAGATCCACCACGCCGCCCAGGTTGGTTTCGGCCTCTAGCCAGTGGCGCAGGGGGGCGCTGTTGCCCATGGCCCAAAAGGGATCCATCACCACTGCACAACGACCACCAGGGCGCAGCAATTGTAGACTGCGCTCTAAAAACAGGCGTGACCAGTACAGTCGGGCCTGGGTTTGGCCCGGTGCGGGCTGGGTGCTATGGGGGTAGTGGCCGGAGCGGCGAAAATACTGACTAGGTAGGGCAAACTGGCCGCGATAGTTGGCCCAGGCTTGGGTGAGGTCGGGGTCGATGGTGAGCACCTGTTTGTGGTTGTTCAAAAAGGTGGATGGTGTGACGCCCTTGGCTTCAAACAAATCGGCCTGGGCGTCGAGGAAATCCTCCGCACTGGGCTGCACCGCCCCGCCCGGAAAGTGGCTGATAATTAGGTCAAAGCCACCCCGTTCTTGAATCAACCGATCAAAGACAAAGCCCCAGTGGAAGGGATGGATCGCCGTCACATCTGCCAAATCTAGGGGACGGGTTTGGCGACGACCTTGGTGGTCGTGCTGGGGTACACGAATGCCAATCTGCTGGCTGGCCTCATTCCACAGCAGTTCTGTGAGTTTGGCCTGGGTGGTCTGGTTCAAGTCCTCTAGGCGATCTCGCAAAAAGTCGGCCTGGGCATAGATGGGCACGCTGCCACTTTCCCCCAAAAGCTCCATCTGACTGCGGTAGTGCTCTACCCGTACCTGACGTTCGGCCAAGATGGCTTGATAGGTGTTAGCCATCAGCGGTTGTAGTAGGTTGCCCTGCAAGGGGAGAGCCACGGGGTCAGGGGTATCGCCTGACGGGGGGCGGCGGCCCTTCATCGCCGCTTGATCGAACCGTTCCGCATCCACCGACACCAACCCCATCAGCCCATGGCCCAAGCCGAGGGTGAGGCTGAGATCGGGCAAACTGGCCAATTCCTGGGCGCTGTGGGTGTGCTGGATGCCCATCAGCAAAATTTGCAGACGGGCTAGGTCGATGGCCTCCACGCGGCTATCCACACCGTAGAGTCCATGGCTGGTGAACCGACGATAGAGGTATAGCCCCCAACGTTCCGGCGACCGGATCTCCCTGGTTCCCATCCAGGCGGGTAGGGTAACGGCGCGATCCAAACAAGCCACTGCGGCTAGCGACTGGGCCAGGTAGAGCCAATCGTGCAAAGCGGCCCGCAAATATCGCCCCGAACCACAGGCCGGATCGAGGAGACTGAGGTGGCTAAATCGATCCAGAAGGGCGCTGGCGCTGGCGGCGGGCAGGGTCAACAACAGATGCTCCACCGAGGCATACCGCTGCCCCGTAATCTGAGCGACCTGATCGAGTAGCAGAGTGTGGACGGTGTGATGGATTAAGCCAGTCTGGATGGGTTCTGGCGTGACTAGGGCCGTTCCTCCCTGGGCGTTCACCGCCTGCTCCAAGATTTCCGGTAGCCAATCCCCTAGGGAGGTTGCCGGGGCCATCAGCAGATCGCCCAGCCACTCCAGGGCGGGTTCAAAGGCATCGTCGGGTAGGGGCCGTTGACCCCAGCGCTGGTCGAGATCGGTGACCCCAAAGGGATGACGCGGCAAAAAGGGAAGCGGGCCAAGGCGTTCTCGCAGCGATGGAGGCCATTCTTCGCTGGGCAGCGCTAAGCCCTGGGTGGCGAGGGGCTGAAGGATATCCACAAAAAAGCGATCGGCCCCCCGTTGCTGGCTTTGGCCAAACTGGTTGTGCAGATACCATTCATCACCGCCCAGATAGCCAAGCTGCTGGAGGGCCACCACCGCCATTAACCGCAGCAGTAGCAGCAGGCCAAACCGCCGCCGTTCGGCCACCGTACCCCAGTCGGCCAGGGCTTGGGTCAGGCTGTACCAAGCCCGCTGAAACCCCTGGTAGCGGTCGGCGGTGACGGGCAGATCGTCACTATTCAGGGCCGATCCCAGGGAAGGGAACCGATCCTGATGCGCCCCGTGCAGCCGTCTGAGCCGATTCGCCCAGGCCCGATCTCCCTGACCTCGGATCACCACCCGAAACCGCCAGGGCGCATCGCCCTTGGGATGGGTGCGCCAAGCCCACAGAGTACGCTGACCATCCGCCGCCCTAACAACCACCAGGGGATCCGCCGCCATCGAGGTGAGGCGTTGCAGTCGAGACCCTAGCCCCCGTCGGCTTTCGACCCCATCCCCCAAAAGATCCGCCATCCCCAAGATGACGGTTGCTGTCCCCCGCTGCGCCAATGGCAACCCGACCGTCGAGGACTCATCGGGCCAAGGGGCAGATACGGCCTCCCAGCCCAAGTCCTGCAAAAAGAGGGTTTCCAGGATTAGATTGTCGAGGCTGTTCTGGATTCCATCCATCCCCTCCACCCGTTCCTAGGCGGCGGGGGGCTGATAGTGGGTTTGGGCATAGTCACGGAAGCGGTTGAGGTCGGACTGTAGGGTTGCCTCCACCAGCCGCCCCAAAAACAGCCCGTCCATCCACTTAATAATGGAAGGAATGGCATACGAGACCGTTAGCTTCACGCTAGATTGGCCTTCCTTGCGGTCGTAGAACCGAATTGCGCCTTTGTTGGGCAGGCCATCGATGGCTTCCCACTGAATAATTTGGTGCTCCACCAGGTTCGTAATTTTGGAGCGCCAGGTGAACTCTAAGCCCCGTGAGGCCAGCTTCCACTCCGACAGTTCTGGGGTTTCTGGGGGGATGCGTACCGAGTCGATCCATTTCATCCATTTTGGCATTTGCTCTAGGTCGCACCAGAGATCCCAGGAGGTCTCTACCGGAACATCCACGTCAACAATTACGCTGTGGTCAAGCCATTCACTCATGGGGGCTACCTGCCATCAATCCGCTATTACCAGAATACAAGGGTTCCCAAAGTTTGCACGGGTGTGCCGTTCTGCGGACGACGGGAAATCCTGTGGGTAATGGGATATGCCGCTACTTCAGAATTTCCCGCAATTGGTATAGTCCTGAAGGATTAGGCGTTGGAGAACAAAAAATCGAATGGTACAGCAGCGTAGCGGTGTGTCTCTTCCCTCCACCGTGAGGGGCCAAAAACGATGGACAACTGCCCTCACCTGGGCGTTAGGGTTAGGCATCGGCGGCGCGTTGGCGATCAGTCCCTCGGTCTTCGCCCAAACGGAACCCTCCGTTCCCCTAACCACGACCACCGCCCTCACCCCCGAATCCCTTAAGGTGGCGTTGGATACGGTGTGGGTGCTGGTTGCGGGATTTCTGGTGTTTTTTATGAACGCCGGATTTTGTATGTTGGAAACCGGGTTTTGCCGCAGCAAAAATGCCGTCAACCTGCTGGCGAAAAACCTGATTGTCTTTGGTCTATCCACCCTGGCCTTCTGGGTGCTGGGCTTTGGGCTCATGTTCGGTGATGGCACTGGGGTCTTCGGCTATTCCGGCTTTTTCCTCAGCGGTACCGACAACAGCCCCGCCACCGGAGCCGATTATCAAGGGGTCTACAGTTCCCTAGACTGGGCCGGGGTGCCCCTCAAGGCGAAATTCTTCTTCCAGTTAGCCTTTGCCGGAACCGCCGCCACCATCGTTTCTGGGGCTGTGGCGGAACGGATTA
This sequence comes from Nodosilinea sp., assembly GCA_040396995.1. Lineage (GTDB taxonomy): Bacteria > Cyanobacteriota > Cyanobacteriia > Phormidesmidales > Phormidesmidaceae > Nodosilinea. The sequence continues at coordinate 18,043 of JBBAWV010000029.1, forward strand.
AGTTCCTCGCCTTCTTTGTCTTTAGCCTGCTCCTGGTGGGCATTTCCTATCCCATTACGGGCCACTGGATTTGGGGCGACGGCTTTTTGTATGACCTAGGCTTCTACGACTTCGCCGGATCGACCGTGGTGCATTCCGTCGGCGGCTGGGCGGCGTTGATTGGGGCGCTTCTGCTTGGCCCTCGCATTGGTCGCTACCAACAGCGGCCCATCGCCATGCCGGGCCACAACCTCAGCATTTCTGCCCTGGGCTGTTTGATTCTGTGGCTGGGCTGGTTTGGGTTCAATCCCGGTTCCACCATGACCGCCGATCCCTTCGCCATCAGCCACATCGTCGTCACCACCAACCTCGCTGGGGCCATGGGTGCCATTGCCGCCACCGTTACCTCCTGGCTCTACCTCAGCAAACCCGACCTGTCGATGATTATCAACGGCGTTCTGGCGGGTCTTGTCTCTATCACAGCATCCTGTGCCTACGTCAACATTGGCAGTGCGGCATGGATTGGCCTGCTGGCTGGGGTGCTTGTGGTGTTCTCGGTCACGTTGATCGACCGCCTCAAAATTGATGATCCCGTAGGAGCCATCTCTGTCCACCTCGTTTGCGGCGCGTGGGGCACCTTAGCCGTGGGTCTGTTCAGCGTTGGCCCCGGCGTCTTCCCTTGGTACAACTCCGACAATGGCCCCCTAGCAGGTCTGTTGATGGGCGGTGGGCTGAATCAAATCCTGATTCAACTGCTGGGCATTATGGCCGTTGCGGCGTTTACCGTGCTGTTTAGCCTGGTAAGCTGGCTGATCATCAAAGCCACCATCGGCATCCGAGTTTCCGCCACCGAGGAACAAACGGGCCTCGACCTAGGCGAACACGCCATGGAAGCCTATCCCGAATTTGAAATCACCCATTAGCAAGCCTAGAACCCCGGTTTCTTGAAGAAACCGGGGTTCTGTTTCTATCGCACTGCTTCAGGGACTTCAGGTTCAGGAAAGGTCACATCTTCATAGAGATCCACGATCTCCCCCTCCCAATTCACACTAGCGAGAACGACCCGATCCCCTTCACCGTAGGGATGCAGCACCCATAGCCCCTCATCATTGCGGCGAAAAACCTCTACCTGCTGACGAGTTTGGGAAATCAGCACATACTCTTCCAGACTTTCCAAATGGCGATAGTCGGCAAATTTGTTGCCCCGGTCAAAGGCTTCGGTGCTTTCGGACAAGACTTCCACAATCAGGCAAGGATTCTGTTTGTAGGTACTCAAAGCGCTATCCCGTTCGTCGCAAGTCACCATCACATCGGGATAGTAGAAACAATTTCGCGCCTCAATCCGAGCTTTGACATCCGCGAAATAGGTACGGCAACCGCTCCCGCGCAGGTGATTTCGCAGTAACGCATACAGATTGCCTGCGATCTGGTTGTGGGCATCGGTGCCGCCCGCCATGGCGTAAATGTTCCCATCGCGATACTCGTGCTTGATGGGGCTGTCTACTTCGGCAGCAAGGTAGTCTTCTGGGGAAATGTAGCTGAAGGCGACAACCATGGCGGTACGGGGCTCCTGGCTGTAGATTTTGGGCTTTGCGTGGACAGAACCCTAAATCCTTGTGGATGACCTCTGGTTGGGGAGGGCGAGGAGACCTCGCCCCTACGGTACATTGAGCGGAGATCGATCTAGCGGAACATGCTGCTGACGGAGCTTTCTTCGTGGATGCGCCAGATGGCTTCCCCTAGGAGGTTGGCCATGGAGAGGACGGTGAGTTGCTCGAACTGGCGGGTGGTGGTCATGGGGATGGTGTTGGTGACAATCACTTCCTCAAAGAGACCGCTGGATAAGCGTTCTACCGCCGGGGGCGAAAAGACCGGGTGCGTCGCGCAGGCATAGACCTGACGGGCTCCCTCTTTCTTCAGCAGTCTGGCCCCTTCGCAGATGGTACCTGCGGTGTCAATCATGTCGTCTACCAGCACCGCCGTTTTGCCGCGCACGTCGCCGATTACGTTCATCACTTCGGCCACATTGTGGGCTTGGCGGCGTTTGTCAATGATGGCGAGGGGGGCATCGTTGAGCTTTTTGGCAAAGGCACGGGCACGGGCCACGCCACCCACGTCTGGCGATACGACCACCAAATCCTCTAGCTTCTTGCTGGAGATGTAGTCAATCAGCACCGGGGTGCCGTAAACATGGTCGCAGGGGATATCAAAATAGCCTTGAATTTGGGCCGAGTGTAGGTCAATGGCGAGGACACGACTAGCTCCGGCTTTGGCAATCAGGTTAGCCACTAGCTTGGCGGTAATGGACTCCCGACCAGCGGTTTTACGATCTGCCCTGGCATAGCCGTAGTAGGGCACCACCGCCGTAATCTGCCGCGCCGAGGCCCGCCGACAGGCATCCACCATAATCAACAACTCCATTAGATGGTCGTTGACCGGATGGCAAGTGGGCTGGATCAAATAAACATCACAGCCCCGAATGGATTCTTGAATTTGAATATACAGTTCACCATCGGCGAACCGTTTACGCACCATCGGCCCTAGGTCGGTACCGAGATAGCGGGCCACTTCACGGGCAAGTTCGACGTTGGCGGAACCGGAAAAGAGCTTTAGACGATTGTTGTCGCTAAAGGCGGGAAGCGGCGGCATCTGTACCGGCAGGGTGGCAGAACGAATCACAGCAGGCCCTCTGAGCATGTTCACCTAGGAAATCCTAACATTCCCCCATCAAAACCTTCTGAGCATTTATCCTTATTCGGGGAAATGAATCTGCCTGAAAAACTACGCAAATCTCAACCGATGGCCAAGATTCCTAGCGAAGTGCTGTGGGCGTTGGCAACCCGTCTCTACCTCACCTGAACGCCCCTACAGAGCGCCGTTGTGGCGAGGGCATGTTATCGCTCGCTGACAGACTGGAGCCTTTAAAACTCATCTGCCAGCCATTCTAAGGCCCGTTCTCCCAGCGCCAGGGGGATGCTTACAGCCTTACCCAGCCTGGGTTTCTCGCGGGTTTCGGCAATCCAAGTTTGCACGTAGGCGCTCTGGCCCCACTCGTTCAAGTACAGCGCCACCTGGTTAAGGTGCGCCAGGTAATCCTCCTCGCTGAGGGGAAAGGACGCCTGTTCTAGGTAGCGCCACATCACCTGAAGGAAGATTTTGCCCTGGGTGCGGCGCAATTGCAGATCGTAGGAATAGCCCCACTTCTCTACCAATAGGGTGTGTAAATCCTGTCCGGTCATCACGCCTCCTGCGGTTGCCATCTGCCCCGCTTGATACATTTCTTTACGATACGGTGTTGGCGTCGGCCTTGATCTTGAGCCGGCAAAAATGGGCATAAGCAGCCAAAAACTTTGATTTACCCCGTTAAATGTGATTCACCCCTAGAGTATTCCGGCTAGACACCCAATTTAAGCCTTAATAAATGGCATAATCCAATTTTCCTCCGTCAAGGTGGAAGGCAATCCCCGTCCCTCGGTTGGCCATCGTTGAACGCCAGAAATCTGAGAACATCATGGTGCAATAATACGATTGGTTAAGTTCTAGGCTTCCGTGGGAGTGGTTTTGCGCTCTGTCGGCCCAGGCGATAGCGTTGTAACGGCGCAGTTTTGGTCGGCGGTGACACAGCCTGGGGAGCGTGAATGGCCGCTGATAATACATTTGAACGGGTACACCAGTCTTAAATTATGACTCAAGTTTCTGGAACCTCCGATGTCCCCGATTTGGGGCGTCGCCAATTTATGAACCTGCTGACCTTCGGGGCGGCTACGGGAACTGTCCTGGGCATGCTCTACCCGGTGGTCAAATATTTTGTTCCGCCCTCCAGCGGTGGCGGTGGCGGTGGCGTAACCGCTAAGAACGAACTGGGTAACGATGTGGTGGTAAGCCAATTCCTCGCCGCCCACAACCCCGGTGATCGCGTTCTGGTGCAAGGCCTGAAGGGCGATCCCACCTACCTGGTGGTGAAGGACAACGGCACCCTAGAAAGCTACGGCATCAACTCCATCTGCACCCACCTGGGCTGCGTGGTGCCCTGGAACGCCAGCGAAAACAAATTTATGTGCCCCTGCCACGGTTCCCAGTACGACGCGACGGGTAAAGTGGTGCGCGGCCCCGCTCCGCTGTCTCTGGCCTTGGCCCATGCCGATGTCACCGAAGACGACAAGGTTTCCCTCACCACTTGGACGGAAACCGACTTCCGCACTGGCGAAGGTCCCTGGTGGGCCTAGGGTCAACCGCCCCTAGCCGGTCTCAATGACACATCCATAGCTATGACACATATACCCATGACTGCATTCCTTTCATCGGTGCGTCGTTGGCGGCCAGTAGCCGTTGCCTTTGCCACCGTTCTTTTGGTTCTTGGCGGAGTCTTGGTACAGCCCCAACCCGCAGAAGCCTATCCCTTCTGGGCCCAAGAAAACTACCCCGTCCCCCGCGAAGCCACGGGCCGGATTGTCTGCGCCAACTGCCACCTGGCGGCCAAGCCCACCAAGGTCGAAGTGCCCCAGGCCGTTCTGCCCGACACCGTCTTCCCTCTGAAGGTGGAAATTCCCTACGACCTCAATACTCAGCAAGTGCTGGGTGATGGCAGCAAGGGTGGCCTCAACGTCGGTGCCGTGGTGGTGCTGCCGGAGGGCTTCAAGCTGGCCCCCGCAGATCGGATTCCTGAAGACCTAGCGGAAGAAGTGGGCAGCACCTACTTCATGCCCTACAGTGACACCCAGGAAAACATCCTCATCGTTGGTCCCCTGCCCGGTGAACAGTATCAGGAGATCGTCTTCCCGATTCTGTCTCCCGACCCCGCGACCAACAAATCGGTTTCCTTTGGTAAGTACCAAATCCACGTTGGCGGCAACCGAGGCCGTGGCCAGGTGTACCCCACCGGGCAAAACAGCAACAACTATGCGGTTAACGCCTCGGCCTCCGGCACTGTGGCTGACATTGAAGCCCAGGCTGGCGGCGGCTACGCTGTGTCCATCCTCACCGAGGCTGGCGACACCGTAGTCGATAGCATCCCCGCTGGCCCCGAACTGATCGTCTACGAGGGCGACACCGTGGAAGCGGGCAAGCCCCTGACCACCAACCCCAACGTAGGCGGTTTCGGCCAAATGGATACCGAAATCGTGCTGCAAAGCCCCAACCGGATTAAGGGTCTGATCGCCTTCGTGGCGGCGGTCATGCTGACCCAAATCATGCTGGTGCTGAAGAAGAAGCAAGTCGAGCGCGTCCAAGCCGCCGAACTCAGCTTCTAA
>JBBAWV010000029.1:23370-40106 GCA_040396995.1 Nodosilinea sp.
GGTGCTGAAGAAGAAGCAAGTCGAGCGCGTCCAAGCCGCCGAACTCAGCTTCTAACCCTTAGCCATCCTTGACTAAGTCATCATGAATCACTGGGGGTGCTCCGGCACCCCTTTTTTATTGGGCTGGCTCTCACCCTAAATCCCTCTCCCAGTCTGGGAGAGGGATTTTAAAAGGTTTGCTAGCCCCCCTCTCCTCTCTGGGAGAGGGGTTGGGGGTGAGGGTTCTGGAGGCGTTGCGATCTACCCAGCCCGTTTATCGGCGTTTGTTGATAGAAATCGTGACGAGGCTCTGTGCATTACGCTACAATTGTTAAGAGTTTTTGCATATTCGGAACTTATCTTGAGCCTCTGGTTAGCGGGCGCTCGGGCTGAGTTTCGTAGCCCGTTTGTTGTCGCCTAAGCTTTTTCTTTCCTTTATGACTCTTCCTATCCGCAACGTCGCGATCATTGCCCACGTTGACCACGGTAAAACCACCCTGGTTGATGCGCTACTCAAGCAATCTGGTATTTTCCGCGAGGGGGAAGAGGTTCCAGACTGCGTTATGGACTCTAACGATCTGGAACGGGAGCGCGGCATCACGATTCTCTCTAAAAACACCGCCGTTCGCTACCAAGACACGCTCATTAATATTGTGGACACCCCTGGCCACGCCGATTTTGGCGGTGAGGTAGAGCGGGTGCTAGGAATGGTAGACGGTTGCATTTTGATTGTGGACGCCAACGAAGGCCCCATGCCCCAGACCCGCTTTGTGCTGAAAAAAGCGCTGGAAAAGGGGTTGCGTCCCATCGTCGTGATCAACAAAATTGACCGTCCCCAGGCCGAACCCCACGGTGCGGTAGATAAGGTGCTGGATCTGTTCCTAGAACTAGGGGCCGACGATGATCAGTGCGAGTTCCCCTACCTCTTCGCCTCCGGTATGGCGGGCTTTGCCAAGCTGAAACTGGAGGACGAAAACGTGGACATGAAGCCCCTGTTCGAGTCTATCCTCGACCATGTGCCGCCCCCGGTGGGTGATGTGGAAAAGCCCCTCCAGCTTCAGGTCACCACCCTGGACTATTCCGAATACCTGGGTCGCATTGTGATCGGCAAGCTCCACAACGGCACCATCAACGCCGGACAGCAAGCCGCCCTGATGAAGGAAGATGGCTCTATGGTGAAATCCAAAATCACCAAGCTGCTGGGTTTCGAGGGACTACGCCGGATTGAAATTGAGCAGGCTACCGCTGGACAGATCGTAGCCGTAGCGGGTTTTGCCGATGCCAACATTGGCGAAACCATCACCTGCCCCAACAATCCCCAAGCCCTGCCGCTGATTAAGGTAGACGAACCCACCCTGCAAATGACCTTCGTGGTCAACGATTCTCCCTTTGCCGGACAGGAGGGTAGCTTCGTCACCTCTCGGCAACTGCGGGATCGCCTGATGCGCGAACTGGAAACTAACGTGGCCCTGCGGGTGGAGCCCACCGATTCCCCAGATCGCTTTGCGGTGTCGGGTCGGGGCGAACTGCACCTGGGCATTTTGATTGAAACCATGCGTCGAGAAGGCTACGAGTTCCAAGTGTCCCAGCCCCAAGTGATTTACCGGGAAGTGAACGGCCAGCCCTGCGAACCCTACGAACTGCTGATTCTGGATGTGCCCGAAGACGGCGTTGGCGGCTGTATGGAACGCCTCGGCCAGCGGCGGGCCGAAATGCAGGATATGCGGGTGATGGGCGATGGCCGCGCCACCTTGGAATTTGTCATCCCCGCCCGTGGTCTGATTGGCTTCCGGGGTGAGTTCATGCGCCTCACCCGTGGGGAAGGGATCATGAACCACAGCTTTTTGGACTATCGGCCCCTCTGCGGCGACATTGATGCCCGCCGCAACGGGGTTCTGATTGCCTTCGAGGAAGGGGTCGCCACCTTCTACGCCATGAAGAACGCCGAAGATCGCGGCATCTTCTTCATCACCCCCGGTACCCGTGTTTATAAGGGCATGATCGTGGGCGAGCACAACCGCAACCAAGACCTAGATCTGAATGTTTGTAAGACCAAGCAGCTGACCAACCACCGCGCCGCTGGGGGAGACGAACTGGTGCAGCTTCAGACGCCGGTGGATATGAGCCTAGAGCGGGCGCTAGAATACATCGGCCCTGAGGAACTGGTGGAAATCACCCCCGAATCCATCCGGCTACGAAAGCTCTCGAAGAAACTGGTGAAGCGCTAAATAACAGCGGTTGAATACCCCAAAGATAGACCTCGATTCCTGCCCTAGGGATCGGGGCTATCTTTTGAGGATGACGGTTGGGGCATTGAGCATGGAGCAAGCTGTGCTCAATGCCCTGGGAATCCACCAGGTTGGCCTGTATGCCCCTGATACCTCACCTGCCTATTCGTGCCACAACCATGACCCTTAACCCTTCCGATTGTTACGCCATTCGCCACCTGATGACGGTGTGTGGTGACTATGCTCGTCAGCAAGCTCAGATCGGCTTTCAGGTGTTTGAGAAAGGGGTCGATGACTATGTGACCACGGTGGATCGGGCCTTAGACGAAAAGCTACTGGTTGGGTTGCGGGCGCTATTCCCGGAGGATGGCATTATTACCGAAGAAAACCGGGCTACGGTACGCCAGTTTCAGTCGGCCCAGCGGCGGCTCTGGTTTATCGACCCCATCGACGGCACCGATGATTATATCCATGGGCGGGTCAACTATGCGGTGATGGTAGGGCATCTGGTGGGTGGTCAGCCCATGGCGGGATGGATCTATGCTCCGGCCCACGGTCGTCTCTATTGGGGCAACCGAGAGCAAGGTTTGTTTTGGCAAGAAGGGGACGGCGCTCCACAGCCTTTGATCCCTGTGAATCCACCCCTAGTGCCTAATCAGGGCTGGAATTTGGTAATTGGCGATAAGGATGAGCGACGGTTTGGGGTGGAGTTGATGGCCCAATGGCCAGGGGTCAACTTTGTCCGGCTCGGCAGCTTTGGCCTCAAGGTATTGCAGGTGATTACTGGGCAAGCGGGGCTATATGTTTACCTGAATGGTCGGGTAAAACTGTGGGATACCGTTGGCCCCCTGGCCTTGGCCCAAGCCGCCGGACTAGTCTGCTGCGATCTAGAGGGCAACCCCCTGGGCTTCACCGATCCCCAGGTTGATCCAGACACCGTAGTGCATCGTCAGCCCATTGTGGTGGGGTGGCCCCAGTATGTTGAGCAGTTTCGGCCCGCCCTTCAGCGGGTGGTGTCTGCCACCGTTGCCTAGCTCCAGCGCCTAGACAGATTCAAACAATTTTTCTCAAGCGGGGTTTAATGGGCCACCCCCTAGGATGTTCCTGTTCAACCGAGTCTTCCTATCTAACAATGGATGACCATCGGATCGGATTGGCAACCTGTCAGGGCACAATGGGGATAGACGCTTTGGCCATGTATCGGTCATGGTCTATGGGGATCGAATCCCGCCCACGCGCTTACCCTTACACTTGCCTGCTATGCAGCCCGACACCTTCACTGAGCTTTATCCCCTTTTCAGTGCCGCCAACCCCGAAACCGTGGAATGGCTCCTCTCGGTGGCAACGCACCACGAATACCCCGCCAATCGGGCTGTGGTGATGGAGGACGCCTGGGGCAATGCCGTCTATTTCATCGAGGCGGGCTGGGTGAAGGTGCGCCGCCATGTGGATGATCGGTTTATTACCCTGGCGGTGTTGGGTAAAGGGGATTTCTTTGGGGAAATGGCGATTTTAGACGAATCCCCCCGTTCTACGGACGTGGTCGCCATGACCGCTGTAACGCTGGTTAGCATTTCTGCCCAGCGCTTTATTCAAACGCTCTTTAAAGACTCCCAACTGCACCACCGTCTGCTGCAACTGATGGTACAACGACTGCGCCAAACCAATCTGCGTCTGCAACTGCGTCAACAACCCCCCGCCGTGAAATTGGCCAACACCCTGGTTTCCCTCCAGGAAGCCTATGGCCAACCCGCAGAGGCTGGGGTTGAGTTACTGAACATGACGCCCCAGGATTTGGCGGATTTGTCGGACATCACCGCTGAAGAAGCCAGCAAAATTATGGCTAAGCTAACGGAAAAAGGTTGGGTGATCCCCGATCCCAATCGGGCTATCCTTACGCTTACGTCCCCCAAGCAACTGGCCCACCTAGCGGGTCGCCTGTAACAGGCGATCCGTCCAACTCACCCATCCGTCGAGGCTATACCTCCCGTCCTTTTGTTTGCCCACCCCAATAGGGACATTGGCCAGGACTGGGCCTTAGTTCTGGGGATTGAGGCGGTTGGCAATGAGCGCTACCACCAGCATCGGCATCGCCACGCCCAGGCAAACCATCCCCTGCGTGAGGCTTAGGGGGGCGGTTTTAAACAGGATATTCATAAATTCAACTTGGCTGAAGATAACCTGAAACACCACCGCCACTAGGATACCGTAGCCGATGGCCGTGGCATCTCCTAGGGGCACTTTCATCCCTTGCAGTCGTGCCGATAGGGAAGCCCAAAACTGGGTCATGCTGAGCAGGTAGATAATTCGTCCGGCTACGAGGGCTTGGATGGCCATGGTGCGGGCTAGGGCCAGGAGGTGTTGATCCGCGTCATCGCCGCTGAGATCGGTGGGAATCCAGCCCAGGTCAACCCCGTTGCGGCGCACCCACTCAAACATGCCGAAGATCAAAATCCAGTTGAAGATGGAAATCAGGGCGATCCGGTGCAGCAACGGTTTAGACAATAGCGGCTGGTTGGGGTTGCGGGGGGGACGGTTCATCAAATTAAAGGACTTAGGCTCGAAGGCCAGGGGCACGGTCATGGCGATGGAGTTGACCATATTTAGCCACAGCACTTGCAGGGAGAGGATGGGCAGCACGTCGCCCCGGCCAATCAGCACGCTGAGCAGAATGGTCATGGATTCGCCGCCGTTGACGGGCAGGATGAAGGCGATGGCCTTCATCAGGTTGCAAAAGACGTTGCGCCCTTCCTCCACCGCTGCTTTGATGGAGGCAAAGTTGTCGTCGGTCAGGATCATATCGGCGGCTTCCTTGGCCACCTCGGTGCCCGCCTTGCCCATGGCAATGCCGATGTCCGCCTGCTTCAGGGCGGGGGCATCGTTCACCCCATCCCCTGTCATGGCGACGATGTGGCCCTTGGCTTGCAGGGCTTCCACCAGTCGCAATTTCTGCTCTGGGGCTACTCGCGCAAACACGGAGCCATTCTGGACGGCATTGGTCAATTCGGTGGCGTCAAAAGTGGCCAGTTCCTTTCCGGTGTAGGTGATCACCTCCTCGGTGATGCTCAGGCCCATGCGGTCGGCAATGGCGGCTGCGGTGACTTTGTGATCCCCGGTGATCATCTTCACCTCGATTCCGGCGGTTTGACAGGCTTCCACGGCGCGGATGGCCTCGGAACGGGGCGGGTCGATCATGCCCTGCAACCCCAGAAACACCATCTCGGCCTTCAGGTCGTCGTGGTCGAAGTGGTGACCGTGGAACGCTTTACCCCCAAAGGCCAGTACCCGCACCCCCCGCGAGGCCATGCGTTCGGCCTGGAGGAAAATATGATCCCGGTTGATCGGCTGGGCGATGCCGTCCCCCATCAGCACCGCATTACAGCGGGCCACAATGGCTTCCACGGAACCCTTCATCAATAGCCATTGCCCTGGGCTGTCCTGTTGGTGCAGGGTAGCCATGTACTGAAACTCCGACTCGAAGGGGATGCTGTCGATGCGGGGATAGCTGGCGTTGAGTTCCTTGCGGTCAAACCCGGCCTTCCGTGCTGCTACCAGCAAGGCTCCCTCGGTGGGGTCGCCCACCACGCTCCACTCGTGATCCTTATGCTCCAGTTCTGAATCATTGCAGAGCATTCCCGCCTGCAAACACTGGGCCAGGGGCAGGGGCATGGTTTCCGCTGGCACCGGATTATATTCCCCATCCCGTAGTTCGCCATGGGGAGCATAGCCCACCCCCGTGACATCGTAGTGGTGGCCCCCAGCATAGAGGGTTTGGACGGTCATCTGGTTTTCGGTCAGGGTTCCGGTCTTGTCGGAACAGATCACCGTGGCGCTGCCCAGGGTTTCCACGGCGGGCAACTTGCGCACAATGGCATTGCGCTTGGCCATGCGCGACACCCCTATCGCCAGGGTAATCGTCACCACGGCGGGCAAGCCTTCGGGAATGGCACTCACCGCCAGGGCCACAGCGGCCTCAAACATTTCCAGCGGCGAATTGCCCCAGCCCAGCCCCACCGCAAAGGTCAATGCCGCCACCGTGAGAATCACGTAGAGCAGGGTTTTGCTGAAGCGGTTAAACTTGCGGGTGAGGGGCGTCACCAGGTTGGCGCTTTCCTGCATTAGCTTGGAGATACGCCCAGTTTCGGTGTTAAGTCCGGTGGCGACGACGATGCCTTCTCCCTGGCCAAAGGTGACAAAGCTCCCCGCATAGGCCATGTTGTGACGGTCGGCGAGGGCGGTATCTGTAGGCAGGCTGTCCAGATCCGGCTGCTTTTCCACGGCGACCGATTCCCCGGTTAGGGCAGATTCGTTAATTTGCAGCGTTCGCCCCCGCAGCAGCCGCAAATCGGCGGGCACCTTGTCACCAGAGTTCAGCCGTACCACATCCCCCGGCACCAACTCGCGGGAGGACACCTGTTTCGTCCGACCATCCCGGCGCACCATGGCCTCAGTTTCCACGGCAGCAGCCAGGGCGGCAATGGCACTTTCCGCCTTGGATTCTTGAACAAAGCCAATGATGGCGTTGATGACCGTCACGCCCCAGATCACCCCGGCATTCGTCCAAGACCCCAGCAGCGCCTTGATCAACCCCGCCATCAGCAAAATGTAGAGCAAGGGCTGATTGAACTGGAGTAGGAACAAAAGGATCGGATGCTTGCCCTGTTTGCCCTTAATTTCGTTGGGGCCGTAGCGATCTAACCGAGCATGGCTTTCCTTCTTTGAAAGACCCTGATCGGGATTGACCCCCAACTGCTGGGTCACGATCTGGGCTGACACATGGTGCCACGCCAACTCCTCTGCACTGGGCCGAGGGGAAGTGGGCTGGGACGGGGAAAGGGACTGTGCCATAGCACATCTTCCTTGATGAACAAAACAGGCTCGATGCCCAAAACAGGCTCGATGCCCAAAACAGGGTGATGCCCAACGACCATCCTAGGCAACACCTCAAGTCAAGTCAGCACCAGAGCGGACACCGTCGATCGGAGGGTAGGCCGGAGACCAGTCCCCGATACCGCCCAGTGGGCTGTTTGACATAGAGTGCGTTATCGTGCGAATCCAACCTGGTCTTTAGACATTACCGGATCAGTCGCTTAGGCTACCTCTATAGTAAGGAAGAATTTTTGTACCGCCTCCGGGCTCCTTTTCCGATCTGCTCTGGGAATCCGTAGGCAACCCATCTCAATCTCAGACGGGGCATCGGGATTCATGGCGTCAGAAAACCTGATAGGCTATCCTTTCTGTCTCTGGGTTAACGCGCTAGGTGGTGAAGGCGACCGTTTCGGATTTGCACCACGGGATGGTTGGAGATCCGCACCAACTGCTCATCGTGGGTGGTGACGATGACGGTGATGCCGATGGAGTTGAGCTTTTTGAGGATTTTGATCACCTGAAGGGAGTTGTCGGCATCCAGGTTTCCGGTGGGTTCGTCGGCCAGCAGTAGGGGCGGCGTATTGACCACGGCACGGGCGATGCTAACCCGCTGTTGCTCGCCCCCAGAGAGTTCATCTGGGAAACACTGGGCCTTGTTTTGCAGTCCCACCATTTTTAGGGCTGGCCACAGGCGGCGATGCACTTCCTTGCGGGTGAAACCCTGCGCCCACAGGACAAAGGCGACATTTTCGGCCACGGTGCGGCGGGGAATCAGCTTGTAATCTTGGAACACCACCCCAATGCGGCGGCGCATCATCGCCAGCTTGTTGCCCCGCAGCTTGGCGATGGGTTCGTTGGCGACGAGGATGTCTCCGCTCGTGGGCCGCTCATAGCCGTAGAGCAGCTTGAGTAGGGTGGATTTGCCCGAACCCGATGGCCCAGTCACAAACAGAAAGTCCCCCTGGTTTACGGTCAAGCTCACGTCGGTGAGGGCGGTACTGCCGTTGGGGTAGATTTTTTCCACCTTGTTGAGGGTAACGATGGCCGAAGCGGGAGCCTTGGTGTCACCCTGGGCGGTGGCGGTCTGGGATGGGGCGTTGGATTTAGGCGTAGCAGGGCGTGAGGTCGCAGCGGTAGGCGACTGGGATGGAGCGGGCAGATCTTGGGCGGAGGGGTCAGGAATCACCAGGTTAAAGCGCTCTTGCAGGTGAGCCTGCACCGATTTGGGCAATTGGCTCAGGCGGGAGTCATCCGTGGGGCGAGGGACAACGGAGGTCATAGGGAACGTCCTAACTGGGTACGACAGGGAGAGTAATTCTCTAACACCCTTACCGAAGGCGGCATCGGGTTGATCGCGTGGCTTTTGGGTCGTTATTGTACTGGAAAGCCTTGGATTGGTTAATCACTGATTGGCTTTTTCAATAAACTTAAGGGTTTGTCATAGCCTACTAGGGGCTCGATGGGGCCATGCCAGCCGCCCATCCCCTAGGTCAACGAAATCACAATCATTCCTACCACAATCACCAACACCAGCCAGGTCAGGGCGTCGATTTTGACCGCGCCTCCACCCCCATCGGCGCGGGTTGCATAAATGATTACCACCACCACCATCAAAATCACTACCAAGTCCAACCCGGTAAACACAGCATCCACCCGCCAGGAACAACCCTATCGCCTTTAGGATAGTGGGCTATCAAGAAAATGGCGCGGTGCCGATGGCGCGGTTCATCTTGGTAGGATAGATGGGCACATTCTCATAGGGCCAGGGCCACGGTTGGCGCGGCATGGCATAAGGCATCGTCTATGGTTGGCGTACAGCAACCCACCTCCAATAGCTTTAAGAAACTCCAGGGCTTTTTGCGGGCTAGGGTGGGGCAGGCCATCCGAGACTACCGCATGATTGAGGAGGGCGACCGGGTGATGGTGTGTCTCTCCGGCGGCAAGGACTCCCACACAATGCTGGATATTTTGCGCCACCTCCAGCGCAGTGCGCCCATTCAGTTTGAGCTTTTTGCCGTCAACCTCGACCAAAAACAACCTGGTTTTCCGGCCCATGTCTTGCCAGAGTATTTGGAGGCCGTTGGCGTTCCCTACCGCATTGTGGAGCAAGACACCTACAGCACCGTGAAGCGGGTCATCCCTGAGGGCAAAACCATGTGTGGGCTTTGCTCTCGGCTGCGGCGGGGCATTCTCTACCGCGTTGCCGCTGAGGAAGGAGCCACCAAAATTACCCTCGGCCACCACCGGGACGACCTGATCGAAACCCTGTTCCTCAATATGTTCCACGGCGGTACCCTAAAGGCCATGCCGCCCAAGTTGCTCACCGATGATCGCCGCCATGTGGTGATTCGGCCCCTCGCCTACTGCCCAGAACGGGACATCGCCCGCTATGCCCGCTATCGCCAGTTTCCGATCATCCCCTGCACCCTCTGCGGCTCCCAGGCCAACCTCCAACGGGCACAGATTAAACACATGATCCAAGACTGGGAAAAACAATGGCCGGGACGCACCGACAGCCTCTTTCGCAGCTTACAAAACGTCGCCCCCTCCCAACTGGCCGACCCCAACCTATTTAATTTTCACGATTTAGAGAAACGACGCCTCTCCCCCAGCGAGCTAGACGCCAACGATGACGGCCAGGGAAACGACCAGGGAATAGCCCTAGAGGACGAATTTAACCCCACCGCCCATTTGGCCATTACCCCCCCATGGATCAATCCTTAGGTGCGAGGAATCCTCACCTGCGAGACGGATGCCCCTGTGCAAACGCTGCTTTCTAAATATCCGCTAAGAATGCCCTGAGATGGCTACAGCCACGAGTAAACAGGGAATACTAAGATCTGTCCCTGGCTGTGCCTATTTCAGGACAGGTCGTTTCCTTGGCTATCGTTATGCGCAATATTCTTGTTTCCCCCAAAACTCGCAAGCCTCGCTCTGGCAGCCTAGCTGACCGATGGCGCTACTGGTTTGACAATTTCATGGCGCGGGGCACGATGGCCTTGGTGAGCGGATTGGGCTTGGTTTCCCTGGCGTTTATTACGCTGATGGCGGTTCTGGTAACGGCCTCTGGCATCCGCCCTGCCGATGGGGAAAGCCTAAATTTGCCTGAGTCTCTTTGGGGAGTGCTGATGCGAACCCTCGATTCGGGGACGGTGGGCGGCGACACGGGCTGGCTGTTTCGGCTCACGATGTTGTTTGTCACCTTTGGGGGTATTTTTCTAGTCAGTACGTTGATCGGTTTGCTCAGCAGCGGCATTGATAGCAAACTGGAGGATTTGCGGAAGGGCCGCTCACGGGTTTTAGAGACCGATCACATTGTGATTTTGGGTTGGTCGTTACAAGTTTTCACCCTAATTTCAGAGCTAGCCTTGGCCAATGCCAATCGGTCAGATACCTGCATCGTTATTCTGAGCGAAAATGACAAGGTCGAGATGGAATCGGCTCTACAAGAAATGCTGGGTAAACTGCTTCGAGTGCGGTTAGTTTGTCGGACAGGTAGCCCTAGCAGCATGGCGGATTTGGGTATGGTGAGTATCCAAACGGCCCGCTCCATTGTGATTCTCAGTGCCAGCCATCACCAGAACGACACCCACTTAATTACCACCCTGTTGGCCATTGCCAATATCCCCCGTTCCCATCCCCAGCCCTACCATTTGGTCGCTCAGGTTCAATCTGAAAAAACGCTGGATGTGTTGAACCTTATGGCCCAAACCGATGTGGAGCCATTACTCATTAATGATCTGATTTCCCGCATTGTGGTGCAAACTTGCCGTCAGTCGGGGCTGTCTACGGTATATATTGACCTGCTGAACTTTAGCGGCGACGAAATCTATTTCCGCGAAGAACCTGCCCTCCAAGGAAAATCCTATGGTCAGGCGTTGCTGTCCTACAATCGTTCGTCTGTCATTGGGATTCAATCCAGTGATGGCGCGATTCAACTGAATCCCCCCAGTGATCGCTTGTTGCAGGCTGGGGAACGGTTAATTGTCATTAGTGAAGACGACGATACAACTTACCTTAATCAGGCCGATCAAGCCCCCATTGATGAGCAGGCCATTACCTTAGTAGAACCCGCTACACCCAGGGCTGAACAAACGCTCATTTTGGGATGGAATGATCGAGTGAATAGCATCATTCAACTGCTCGATCAGTACGTTGCTCCTGGTTCTCAGGTGATGGTGGTATCGGATTTACCCACCCAGGAGGTCGATGTTTCTGAAGCTATTCTTACGCTGACCCATCAAACCGTTCGCTATCAGCAGGGTGATCCGACGGATCGAGATGTGCTGGATCAACTCGATCTAACCCAATATGACCATGCCATAGTACTGTGCCATGCCAATCTCGACCCAGAAGAAGCCGATGCCCAAACCCTTGTGACCCTGTTGCACCTGCGGAATATTTGTGATCGCTACCAGCATTCTTGTCAGATTGTAACGGAAATTTTGGATGTGCGAAATCAGGCTTTGGCCCAGGTAGCTCGTCCCGATGATTTTGTCATTAGCGAACAACTGATTAGCCTGATGTTGGCCCAAGTGGCGGAGCAAAAAAGTATTAACGCTGTTCTTACCGAGCTTTTCAGTCCTGAAGGATCTGAAATTTACTTAAAACCCGCCCGTAACTATGTCGCGATGGATCGCCCAGTGAACTTTTACACTGTGGTAGAAGCGGCTCGACAACGGGGAGAATCGGCCATTGGCTATCGACGTAAAGCGGACGCCAATAATGTTGGCCGAGCCTATGGCACCGTCCTCAATCCTGCCAAGGAGGAACTGATTGAGTTTCAGCCCCAAGACATGCTTATCCTCTTGGCCGAATCCTAGGGTACATAACGCTGGGGCGAGGCTGTACGCGAAGCAATGCACCCAAAAGCTACCCCATTAAGTGGTGCATTGCGGCTCAAAAACGTAATCTGGAGACATTAGCCAGGAGTGGTGAGCCGCAACTGCACCCTACGGTTAACTGCCGCCAATCCGGGCTACGTCGCGGGCATTTTCTTCAAATGCTGCCGTTAGGGCATCGTCGCCAGTGAGGCCATCGGCCAGGGCTTTTTGGATGTGTTGCAGCACCCGCTTGTAGTCGCGGGGCATAACCTTGACGAACTTGGGCAGTAGGCTGTCCCAGTTGTCTAGGATGCGCTGACCCAGTTTGCTTTCCGTGTAGCCCACATGGCGCTGGATCAGGTCTTGCAGGTCGCGGATTTCTTCGGGATCTGCGAGGGATTCCAGGTCTACCATTTCGCGGTTGCAGCGGGTGGGGAAGTCGCCCGTTTCATCCAGCACGTAGGCGATGCCGCCGCTCATGCCCGCCGCGAAGTTGCGCCCGGTGCGGCCTAGGACGATGGCTTTGCCCCCGGTCATGTATTCGCAGGCGTGGTCGCCTACCCCTTCTACCACCGCCGTTACGCCGGAATTTCGCACACAGAACCGTTCCCCGGCCAGCCCCTGGATGTAGGCTTCGCCGCTGGTGGCCCCATAGAAGGCGACGTTTCCGGTAATGATGTTTTCGGCAGGAACAAAGGTAGAGAGCTTGGGGGGGTAGACCATCAGCTTGCCGCCGCTGAGGCCCTTGCCTAGGTAGTCGTTGGCCTCGCCTTCCAGTTCGAGGGTGACGCCCTTGGGTACGAAGGCCCCAAAACTTTGTCCGGCGCTGCCCTGGAAGTGCAGGTGAACGGTGTCCTCCGGTAGCCCTTCCCAGTGGCGCTTGGTGATTTCGTTGCCGAGGATAGTGCCGACAACGCGGTTGGTGTTTTGGATGGAGAGGCTGGCGGCGACCTTTTCGCCCCGCTCAATGGCGGGGGCACAGAGATCCAACAGCTTGGTCATATCCAGGGATTGCTCTAGGCCGTGATCCTGGGCCATTTGGCAATAGCGACCCACGTCGGGGCCAGCCTCCGGCTGGTGCAGGATGGGCGAGAGGTCGATGCCCTTGGCTTTCCAGTGGTCGATGGCGGCCTTGGGTTCCAAGACATCCGTGCGGCCCACCATTTCATCAATGGTGCGGAAGCCGAGGGAGGCCATGATTTCCCGCATTTCCTGGGCGATAAACCGCATGAAGTTAACCACATGATCGGGGTCGCCCATGAAGTGCTTGCGCAGTTCAGGATCCTGCGTGGCCACGCCCACGGGGCAGGTGTTGAGGTGGCAAACGCGCATCATAATGCAGCCGAGGGACACCAGAGGTGCCGTGGAGAAGCCAAATTCCTCTGCCCCCAGCAGGGCACCGATCACCACGTCGCGTCCGGTTTTCATTTGGCCATCGGTTTCCACCACCACGCGGCTGCGGAGGTTGTTGAGCACCAGGGTTTGGTGGGTTTCCGCGAGGCCCAGTTCCCAGGGCAGACCCGCGTGTTTGATGGAGGTCTGGGGTGAGGCTCCGGTGCCGCCGTCGAACCCGGCAATCAAAATCACGTCGGCGTGGGCCTTGGCCACCCCAGCGGCGATGGTACCCACCCCGACCTCGGACACCAGCTTGACGTTGATGCGAGCCTCACGGTTGGCGTTCTTCAGGTCGTGGATCAGTTCGGCCAGGTCTTCGATGGAGTAGATATCGTGGTGGGGCGGCGGCGAAATTAGGCCCACACCGGGGGTCGAGTGGCGCACCTTGGCCACCCAGGGGTAGACCTTGCGACCGGGCAGTTGGCCCCCCTCACCGGGTTTTGCGCCCTGGGCCATTTTGATTTGAATTTCCTTGGCCTGGGAGAGGTAGAGGCTCGTCACCCCAAAGCGACCGGAGGCCACCTGCTTGATGGCGCTGTTTTTCGAGTCGCCCTGGTCGTTTGTCCAGGTGTAGCGTTCGGGATCTTCGCCGCCTTCGCCCGTGTTGGATTTGCCGCCGATGCGGTTCATGGCAATGGCCAGGGCTTCGTGGGTTTCCTTGGAGATCGACCCGTAGCTCATCGCCCCGGTCTTAAATCGGCGGGTGATGGCTTCGATGGGTTCCACCTCGTCGAGGGGAATCGGTGGGCGTGCCTTAAACTGGAGCAAATCCCGCAGGCGGAAGAGCTGCTTATCCTGGTCGTTCACCAGTTTGGCGTACTGTTTGTAGGCGTCGTAATCGCCCGTCCGCACCGCCTTTTGCAGGGTGTGGATGACTTCGGGGCTGAGTAGGTGGGCCTCCCCTTCCTTGCGCCACTGGTAGTCACCGCCCACATCCAGGGTAACGGTTTCCGTGGGGCGATCCGGGAAAGCATGGCGATGGCGCTTGAGGGCTTCCTCCGCCAGGATATCCAGCCCCACGCCCTGGATGCGAGAGGCCGTCCAGGTGAAGTATTGGTCAATCACAGCATGGTTCAGGCCCAGCGCTTCAAAAATCTGTGCGCCGCGATAGCTCTGAATCGTGGAAATGCCAATCTTGGAGGCGATTTTGATCACGCCCTTGGTGACGGCCTTGATGAAGTTCTGACAGGCTTTTTCTAGCTCCATCGGCGGCAGAAGCTGATCCTCAATCATGCCTGCGAAGGTGTCGAAGACCAGGTAGGGGTTGATGGCTCCGCAGCCGTAGCCGATCAGGGTGGCGAAATGGTGGACTTCACGGGGTTCGCCCGACTCCAGCACCAGGCCCACACGGGTACGGCTGCCGTTGCGGATCAGGTGGTGGTGCAATCCCGCCACCGCCAGCAGGGCGGGTATAGGGGCTTGGTCTTTATCCACATCCCGGTCAGACAGAATAATCAGACTCTTGCCCTCAGCGATGGCCGCATCCGCCGCCGCACAAATGGTATCCAACGCCGCCTTCAGCCCTGCCTCTCCCTCCGCTGCTGGGAAGACGATGGGCAACGTCACCGAAGGGAATCCGCTGTCCCCGGCATTCTTCAGCTTCGCCAGTTCGGCGTTGGTGATGATCGGGGTTTTGAGGTTAATCAGCCGACAGCTTTCTGGCTCCGGCTTCAGCAGGTTGCCCTCGCTGCCAATGGTGGTATCGGCGGAGGTAATGATCGCCTCGCGGATGGAGTCGATGGGCGGGTTCGTCACCTGGGCAAAGAGCTGGTGGAAATAGTCGTACAGCAGGCGCGGCTTGTTGGACAGTACGGGCAGGGGCGTATCCGTCCCCATCGCGCCCACGGCTTCCACGCCGTTTTCCGCCATCGGCTTGAGGAGTAGGCGCAGTTCCTCAAAGGTATAGCCAAAGGCCGTTTGCAGAATCGGCAGCGGGTAAACCTTCGCCGCGTCCCCGACTCCCTCCGTCCCCGCATCCGGCAAATCCGCCAGCTTCACCAAATGCTGATCCAGCCATTCCCGGTAGGGCTGTTCGCTGGCGACTTGGTGCTTGATTTCCTCATCGGCCACAATCCGGCCCTCTTCCATATTCACCAGGAACATCCGACCGGGCTCTAGACGGCCTTTGTAGGCCACGTTTTCTGGGGCGATGGGCAGCACGCCCGCTTCCGAGGCCATGATCACCAGGTCGTCCTTGGTCACCGTGTAGCGGGAGGGCCGCAGACCGTTGCGATCCAGCACCGCGCCCATCATGGTGCCGTCGGTGAAGGCGATGGCGGCGGGGCCATCCCAGGGTTCCATCAAACAGGCGTGGTACTCGTAGAAGGCTTTCTTTTCAGCGCTCATGGACTCGTGGGCCGTCCAGGGTTCCGGCACCATCATCATCATGGCGTGGGGTAGAGATCGGCCCGAAAGCGCCATCAGTTCTAGGGTGTTGTCAAAAATGCCGGAGTCGCTGCCGTCTTTGTTAATGACGGGCTGGGTGCGCTTCAGGTCGTCGCCAAACAGGTCGGTATCGAACATCGACTGACGGGCATACATCCAGTTGATGTTGCCGCGCAGGGTGTTGATTTCGCCGTTGTGGGCAATGTAGCGGTAGGGGTGGGAGCGCTCCCAACTAGGGAAAGTGTTGGTGCTAAAGCGCGAATGCACCAGAGCCAAGGCGCTCTCCATGTCCGGGTCGGCCAAGTCAGGGAAATACAGCCCCACCTGCTCCGGGGTCAGCATTCCTTTATAAACCAGGGTGCGGCAAGACAGGCTGGTGGCATACCAGTAGGCATCAATGCCCGTGGGGCGCAGGGCCGAGTGGGCGCGTTTGCGAATCACGTACAGCTTGCGCTCAAAGGCCAACTCATCGGCCACATCGCCAGAGCGCTCGATAAACACCTGCTCCATAAAGGGTTCGCTGGCCTGTGCGGTTTCTCCCAAGGAAGCATTGTCCGTCGGCACATCGCGCCAGCCCAAGACCTGCAGCCCCTCTTCTTCCACAATTCGCTCAAACAGCCGCCGACCCTTGGCCCGATCCGCTGGGTCAGGCGTAGCAAAGAACATCCCCACCCCGTAGTGACCGGGCTGGGGCAAGGTAATCCCTTCTGCCGCCGCCACCTTGGCCATGAACCGATGGGGCATTTGCAGCAAAATCCCGGCCCCGTCCCCGGTATTGGCCTCGGCCCCTACGGCTCCTCGGTGGGACAGATTCACCAAAATCGTCAGCCCCTGCTGCACAATACTGTGGGACTGCGCTCCCTTCATGTGGACAATAAAGCCCACACCGCAGGCATCGTGCTCGTACTGGGGATGGTACAGACCTTGGGCTTGGGGCGGCTGAATTCGGCTCATACTGGTCGAACTAAAGTAACGACGGTGGACAAAAGCGCAAGGAATAGACTGTCCCGCACATAATCCATCAGCATTCTCTGGGCAGATGATTGATTTGTCCCAT
>JBBAWV010000030.1:0-15503 GCA_040396995.1 Nodosilinea sp.
CCAGCGCCCACAGTACGACCACCTTCGCGAATAGCAAAGCGCATATTTGTCTCGATAGCAACGGGGTTGATCAATTTCACCGTCATTTTGATGCGATCACCAGGCATCACCATTTCAGCGGCACCACCGTCATCGGAAGTAAACGCTTCGATGCTGCCAGTCACGTCGGTTGTACGCACGTAGAACTGGGGCTTGTAACCAGGGAAGAAGGGGGTTTTCCGTCCACCTTCTTTTTCGGTCAAGATGTATACTTCCCCCTCAAATTCGGTGTGGGGAGTAATGCTTCCGGGCTTGGCTAGCACCATGCCCCGCTCCACATCTTCCTTCTGAATACCCCGCAGCAGCAGACCGGCGTTGTCACCAGCTTGCCCTTGATCGAGGCTCTTTTTGAACATTTCGATACCGGTGACCGTCGTGTTGCGAGTGTCACGAATACCCACCAGTTCAACCACATCGCCAACCTTGACGACGCCACGCTCGATTCGCCCGGTGGCTACTGTACCCCGACCGGTAATGGAGAACACATCCTCCACCGCCATCAGGAAGTCCTTATCAACGGCCCGCTCAGGGGTGGGAATGTAGGAGTCAACGGTATCCATCAGGGCGTGGATTTTATCAACCCAAGGGTCTTCACCCTTTTGAATTTTGGGGTTAGCGGTCAAGGCTTCCACCGCTTTCAGGGCAGAACCGGGGGTGATGGGAATATCATCACCGGGGAATTCGTAGACATCGAGCAACTCGCGCACTTCCAGCTCTACCAGTTCCAGCAGTTCCTCGTCGTCCACCATGTCTTGCTTGTTGAGGAACACCACTAGGCTAGGTACACCAACCTGACGGGCCAGTAGGATGTGTTCACGGGTTTGGGGCATGGGGCCATCAGCCGCAGAACACACCAGGATAGCTCCGTCCATCTGGGCGGCACCGGTGATCATGTTCTTCACATAGTCAGCGTGGCCGGGGCAGTCCACGTGGGCATAGTGACGACTTGCGGTTTCGTACTCTACGTGGGCGGTGTTGATAGTAATTCCGCGAGCTTTTTCCTCGGGAGCCGCATCAATTTCGTCGTACTTACGAGCTTTGGCCGAGCCAGCCGCCGCTAGGGCCATGGTGATAGCCGCCGTGAGGGTGGTTTTGCCATGGTCAACGTGGCCGATGGTGCCGATGTTAACGTGCGGTTTAGTCCGTTCAAACTTTTCTGCCATTTACGTTACGTGTCCTTTCTTTTTCTAAGCGTTCCCACTGTTTTTAGAGATAATGGCCTCAGCCACATTTCGAGGAACTTCGCCATAATGGCTAAATTCCATCGAAAAAATGCCCCGACCCTGCGTTTTAGAGCGGATGTCGGTAGCATAACCAAACATCTCAGCTAATGGGACATCGGCGGTAACCTTTGCAACACCAGCCTCAGACCCCATACCTTCGATCTGACCACGTCGGGAGTTCAAGTCTCCCATGACATCGCCCAGAAAGTCTTCCGGAACTTCAACCTCGACCTTCATAATGGGCTCAAGAAGGACAGGAGATGCCTTCATGACGGCGTCTTTCATTGCCATTGACCCTGCGATCTTAAAGGCCATTTCCGAAGAATCTACCTCATGGTAAGACCCATCGATTAGTGTAACCTTTAAATCGATTACAGGATACCCAGCTAGAATACCAGATTCGCAGGCTTCTTTCATGCCTTGTTCGGCAGAAGGAATGTATTCTTTTGGAATTGTCCCTCCTACGATTTTAGACACAAATTCAAAACCGCTGCCTTCCTCAGCCGGTTCCAGATTTACTACAACGTGCCCATATTGACCTTTGCCGCCACTTTGGCGGATAAAGCTACCCTCGGCCTTAGTTGTCTTGCGAATGGTTTCGCGATAGGCCACCTGGGGCGCACCGATGTTGGCCTCCACCTTAAACTCCCGCAGCATACGGTCTACAAGGATGTCGAGGTGCAGTTCGCCCATACCCGCAATGACGGTTTGGTTGGTTTCGGGATCGGTGCTGACTCGGAAGGTAGGATCTTCCTCCGACAGAGACTGAAGCGCCTTGGCCAACTTATCCATGTCCTGCTTCGTTTTAGGCTCAACGGCCACGGAAATCACAGGCTCTGGAACAAACAGAGATTCCAGGACAATGGGATGTTCTGGTTCACAGATGGTGTCGCCCGTAAAGGTATCTTTTAACCCAATGGCGGCTCCTAAATCCCCCGCCCGTAGCTCATCTACTTCAATACGATCATCCGCTTTAAGGACGATGAGTCGTGAGATACGCTCTTTTTTGTCCTTGGTAGCGTTGTAGATGTAGCTGCCTTTTTTCAAGACCCCAGAATACACTCGCACAAAGGTTAACCGACCGTAGGGATCGGCCATAATTTTGAAGGCCAGAGCCGCTAGGGGAGCTTCATCATCGGCGTGTCGTTCGGCGGTGCTACCGTCGGGCAATGCCCCTTGAATCGCTGGAACATCGATAGGGGCGGGTAGGTAATCCACCACCGCATCTAAGAGCAGTTGAATACCTCTGTTTTTGAAGGCAGAACCGCAAAGAACAGGGACTAACCCCTGATTAATGGTGCCCTGGCGAAGTGCAGCAGTAATTTCTGATACCGTAAAATCTTCTCCTTCAAGGTACTTTTCCATGAGGTCATCACTGGTATCGGCTACCGCTTCCAATAGCTTGGTACGGTATTCCTCGGCCAGTTCTTGAACCTCAGATGGGATCTCGGTATCTTCAACTTTCTCACCCAGATCATCGTGGTAGATCCGAGCGCGCATGGAGATTAAATCGATAACTCCCTGGAAGTTACTTTCAGCACCAATGGGAATTTGAACCGGAACGGCATTGGCCCCAAGGCGATCACGAAGCTGCTGGTACACCTTGAAGAAGTTTGCTCCCGTCCGATCCATTTTGTTGACAAAGGCAATGCGCGGCACGTTGTACCGATTTGCCTGCCGCCAAACGGTTTCGGACTGAGGCTGAACACCGCCCACCGAACAAAATACGGCAATAACACCATCCAACACCCGCATCGAGCGCTCAACTTCAATGGTGAAGTCTACGTGGCCAGGGGTGTCGATGATGTTGATTTGGTGATCTCGCCAACTGGTGGTGATGGCCGCAGCGGTAATGGTGATCCCGCGCTCCCGCTCCTGTTCCATCCAGTCGGTAACGGCGGTACCCTCGTGGACTTCACCAATTTTGTGAACGATCCCAGAGTAGTAGAGGATGCGTTCTGTGGTGGTGGTTTTGCCCGCATCAATGTGCGCGGCGATCCCGATATTTCTAACCCGCTCTAGGGGCGTTGTCCGTGCCACAGCTACCTCCTGATCACAATGGAGCTAGTCCATTAACCGAACTGATTTGGATCGCTTTATAGATCCCTTTTCGATGAAGCTTTACCCATCGCTAGCGTTGAGATAGCCCCAAGCTTTCTAGCGATAGGTAATGAGGAACTTAGTAGCGATAGTGAGCAAACGCCTTGTTCGCTTCGGCCATGCGGTGGGTTTCTTCCCGCTTTCGCACGGCACCGCCCGTTTCATTGGCCGCATCCATCAGTTCATTGGCCAGCTTGATCGCCATGGATTTACCGGAACGCTGCCGGGAAAACTGGGTCAACCAGCGCAGAGATAGAGCCACACCCCGCTCAGGACGGACTTCCATGGGCACCTGATAAGTGGCCCCACCCACCCGACGAGCTTTCACTTCAACCAGGGGCGTGGTGTTGCGGACAGCTCGCTCGAACACTTCGAGGGGATCGCCACCGCTGCGTTCTTTGATGATATTGAAGGCATCATAGACAATGCGATCCGCCAGGGAACGCTTGCCGCTGGTCATCAGACGACGGCTCATCATGGTGATGAGTCGGCTGTTATAGACGGAATCGGGAGGGATGGGACGCTTTTGAACAACGGTACGACGGGACATAACTTATATCTTCCGAGGTCTGTAGAACTGAGTGGTCAACATAAACTTAGGGAGATGGCCTTAGGTCAGCCTATGCTCCATGGCCTTAAGGACAGCCAACCTGAGACTAAAGACCAAAACTTGCTTTCCAGACACGATGAACCGCTGCAACTAGCCACACCATCGCCGAAAGCTAGCACTTGAATCTAGGACTTAGGACGCTTTGCACCGTACTTAGAACGACCTTGGCGACGATCCTTCACGCCAGCGGTGTCTAGGGTGCCGCGAATGATGTGGTAGCGAACCCCAGGCAGGTCTTTCACACGACCACCACGGATCATTACCACGGAGTGCTCTTGCAGGTTGTGTCCAATACCAGGGATGTAGGCGGTTACTTCAAAGCCAGAAGTGAGACGCACCCGCGCAACTTTACGGAGGGCAGAGTTGGGTTTTTTGGGGGTGGTGGTGTAGACACGGGTACATACCCCACGACGCTGGGGGCAGCTTTTTAGGGCAGGAGACTTCGTCTTCTTCTCGGTGTTCTGACGCTCACTCCGGATGAGTTGCTGAATCGTGGGCATAGATCAGGTGCTCTAGACGCTACAGTATGGCTAGTGATTCAAAAGTTTTCACAAGGGTCTAGCGTATCATTGTGAGGCCCCTTTCGTCAATTCTCGTTTGTGCCCGTTGATGGCATCGCTATATTTGCGGCTACAAATCAGCCAGCGTTGCCGTCTAGCGAAAAGACTCGGCCACGGCATGGCAGTCCTCGGCGACAGCGTTGTTAGTGGTGGAAAAAGCGTTGCCACAGCCACAGGTTTGGCTGGCTTGGGGATTGACAAAGCGAAAGCCGCCGCCCATCAAATCCTCGGCATAGTCAATGGTGAGGTTGTTAATGAGTGGCCCAATCGATTTAGCGATGACGATTTGAAGATCGCCTACCTGAACTGTCGCGTCGTCAGGATTGACCCCCTGAGCTGGGCTGAGGTCGTAAATCCACTCGGCACAGTCGCTCGGCTGGAGATGAATTCTCAAGCCGTGGTGATTGGGAAACGATTGCAACAGGCGCTGGATCTCTTGGGTGGCTGCGGGGCGCAGGTGAATCATGGTGACGTGCGGGCTAGGGGCAGATGGTCTACAAAATCTGACCGATCCTCAGACTATCACGCCAGCCGAAGGGCACTGATGGGCAAGACTCTAAAGCCGATCCAGTGCTCCTAAACAAGCTACTTCAAATAAAAACGATGCCGACAGGGGATGAGGCTGTCGGCAAGGTGCCTTAGGTGTCTTAATCGTGGGGCTAAGTTATCGTTCGGGATTCCATTGGGGATCTCGATAAGGTAGAGATGGGCTTACTTCGCCTTGTCGCCTACACGGGCATAATCGTCGTG
The DNA here is from genome assembly GCA_040396995.1 of Nodosilinea sp. Taxonomy (GTDB): domain Bacteria; phylum Cyanobacteriota; class Cyanobacteriia; order Phormidesmidales; family Phormidesmidaceae; genus Nodosilinea. The sequence continues at coordinate 5,283 of JBBAWV010000030.1, forward strand.
GAAGCGCACGATGTCGTCTTCGCCTAGGTATTCGCCGTTTTGCACTTCGATCAGCACGAGGGGGATGACGCCGACGTTTTCTAGACGGTGTTGGGTGCAGGGGGGAACGTAGGTGGACTGGTTGGTGGAAAGCAGGATTTCCTGCTCGGCACAGGTAACCTTGGCCGTGCCGGAGACCACAATCCAGTGCTCACTGCGGTGGTGGTGCAGTTGCAGGCTGAGGCGATGACCGGGCTTTACTTCGATCCGCTTAATTTTGTAGCCCCGGCCCTCTTCGAGCACGGTGTAGGAACCCCAAGGCCGCTGGCCCGTTTCGGCAATGTCTTTCTCTTTGCCATTGCCATTGGTGAGGGTCAGGGTAGCGGACTGGATAGACTCTTCTAGCTTAGGCATCGTGACTATGGTCTCCTAGATATGGATGAGGTAACGGTTTAAATAGGGCTGTGGCTAGAGGCTTAGGCAGGATTTGACCTTACATAAGGTTCCCATGTTGATGGGATATAAGCCCCGCACATCCACTGAAACAATCTATTGATGACACCAACTCCTGAACGATAAGCTGATCTGAATTTTGTGAACACTACGGAAGAAAACGGCGAACCTGGCGTTAATCCACAGATATTAGAGTACTCCATGAAAATAACCATCCCTTTGTAATCGCTCTCTACCCTCACCCCTGCCCCTCTCCCTCAGGGAGAGGGGTTCTGAATCCGGCTCCCCTTCTCCCTAGGGAGAAGGGGTTGGGGGATGAGGGCAAAGGCTGGACGTTTTATTCGTTGGATTACTCTTAGCAACTAGCCATCGGGGAAAATTCCCATACTTGGAGCCTAGTTTAGCAATCCCTCCTTGGGGCGCAAGGGTACAGAAAAGAGACGCCCGGAAACTATACCGACTCTTCAAATGGTTGAAGCAACAGGGAGGAGCTAGCCGCAAATAAGTAACCCCCTGGGACGAGCCTTCCGATTTCTGTTGGGGCGTGGGGTATCCATCTTCCATTAGGGCAAAAATAGGCCGATGCCGTTGTTGACACGGGCGGCGGTGCGGGGATGACGGTTGATCAGGCGTCCCCCTAGGTAGAGACTGGACGAACTGCCGCCGTCTAGGTTGAGGGCATCGACGCTGCCGAGTTGGGCCATGATTTGGGCGGTTTCGGCTAGGGTGGGGCCGGAACCAGCAGGGCTGGTGTGGATGGCGACGAGTAGGATGTCACCATTTGCGGTGTGGCCGATGGCGCTGCGGGGGGCGGCTTGGCTGGCGAAGGCGCTACCGAATTGCTCTAGGGCGGCATCCAGGACAATTCCACGATTGCGAATCAACAGCGGGCCACCGCCGACGATGTGGGGGAAGGGGGCAAGACTGGCGGGGAGGAAATCGGATTGAAGGGTGACGGCAGTACCGGCAGTCAAGGCGGGGGCGGGGGTATCGTAGGCGCGGAGGGCGAGGATATAGCCGTCTTGGGGAATGGGAACGCTCACGTCACCCGTCACCGCCTGTTGACCAACGACCTGCTGATTACGCACCGTCACAATTCGTTCAGACTCGGTGATGGGCCGATAGGTGCTGCCCCAAGCGGGGGTGTAGAGGCCCATTCCGGCTTGAACGTAGCCGCTGTTGATGGCCTGGATGGGGAATGTTTGGCCGTTCCCAGTCCTCAGGGTTTGCCGCAGGGTCAGACGATCCATCTGTACCTGCCCGTTGCCCCACCCGACAACGCCACGACCGAGGATAGGGCCAGAGATCCAGTCGTTGTTGTAGCGGACGGCCCCCAGGGGGTACTGATTATTGCGGTTGAAGAATCCGGCATTGATGGCCGCTGTGGCTTGCCAACGCTGGGCCATGGTTTGCAGCGGAGTGATTCCCGTCGCGGTGGTGGGATCTGTCCAGATCGGGCGCAGGGTGGTTTGAGCGTCCCTAGCACTCAGTTGCAGCCAGTAGACGGGCAGGGTCTTGTTGCCGACGGTGAAGTACTGCTGTCGCCAGCGCAGGCCTGGTGCCCAGAGGATATCCAGGGGGCGCAGGTGATCGGTACGCACATCCACCACGACCCGGTGGGGATTGGTGAGGGTGAACAGCACCGGGCGGGCGTTAGCGTCAGGGATAGGCAGGGTGATTTGGGTGGATTGACCCGCTGGGGTGATTGGTGCCGGAGTTTGGCCCCTCGGTGGACGGGCGGCGGATTGCACCACGGCGGCGGTGGCGGTGGCCGCTAGAGTGACGGTGACGGCTCCGGCAGTTTCGTTAATTTGGGCAACGGTTGTCCCAGAGACATCGATCACCCAGCGCTGGCCCCAGGGCTGATTGCCGGAGCGCAGGGCGGTGATTTGGGTGGCGGGCACCGTTAAATTCAGGGTTTGCCCTTGCACCGTGGCCGACCAACCATGGGTGGTTTGCAGCGGCGTCAGGTCGAGATAGCGATAGCCTCCCTGCACCCAAGCGCTGAGTACCGTCGGGTTTTGACTGCCAGAAAACCACTGCACAGGTTGACGCTGGGCCTCGTTCGTGTTCAGCAGCGTTATCCCTAGGTGATCGGTCAGGCCATAATCCGCCAAACCGATGCGGCCATCCTGCTGCATCCAGGGGACGGACGCACTAACGCCATTGATACTGACGCGATTACCCGTGGCGCGAACCGCTTGGGCGATGGGAGTAGGAGCGACAGCAGCCTGGGCGACGGGAGTGTCAGTCCTGATCGAAGCGGGGGAGGTTGCGGTGGCGGCATTGTGGATGATGGCCGGATGGGCCAAACCGATCAGTAGGCCAGTCAGCAGGGGTACAGGAAAACCGATACGGGGCGATGGCGTCATGGAAAACCGACTTTCTTGGGGGACTTGATGAAGGCCTGATGAGAATGGGCATCGGGCACGGCGGGTCAATCCATTATCGAACCTTGACCCAAGGAGATGCTAAGGTCTGTAAACTACTGATAAAGTCTATAAAATATGTAAATTACGGGCAGAGTGGTGTGATCTGTTCGGCTCCACTTCTCCCACCTCAACAGGACGGTGTTAAAGCGGTTTAGGTGCCGGGGCTGGATGGTTTATCATACGGATCCTGTCTTGCCTCTATGACATCACCGCCTCGGCCTTTGTAAGGCTTATTAAATTGTCTAAGGTTTCGACCGTGATGCAGTCAATTCTTTGATGGATTGGCTCACTCTTTGACCGCTTGTTTCGGATTTATCCCCTCGCTTGTTGACCTGCTATCCCATGGGACATACACCTGTGAACCACTCGCATCCATCGTTGCCTCAATCCTCTGCTCCTTGGCCCAACTGGGGGCCGAAATCCATCGTAGAAGAGCGGGATGCTTGCGGCGTTGGCTTTTTGGCCGATCAGCAGAATCGCGCTAGCCATGACCTCGTCTCCAGAGCCTTGGCGGCGTTGGACTGCATGGAGCACCGGGGAGGATGCTGCGCCGACCAGGATTCGGGCGATGGGGCCGGGGTGATGACGGCAATTCCCTGGGCAATTTTGCAAACCTGGGCCTCAGAATCAGGCAAAGCTCCCCTCAACTCAGCTCAGACAGGCGTGGGGATGATCTTCTTGCCCCAGCAGGTCGCGGCAGCGGGCCTAGTGCGGGAAACCTTTGAGCGCGTTATTAAAGACGAGGGCTTGACCCTGGTGGGCTGGCGGCAGGTGCCTGTTAATCCCGATGTTCTCGGCGCTTTGGCCAAACAGTTCCAGCCCCACATCGAACAGTTGGTGGTGGCTTCGGATGCGGCCACGGGCGAAGATCTAGAGCGCAAGCTTTACCTGGTGCGGCGGCAAGGGCTCCAGGCGGTGGCCCAACTGAAAACGGGCGGCACGCTACCCGCTGAGCAGGTTGCAGCCCTAGGTGATTTCTACGTCTGTTCCTTCTCCTGCCGCACGATTGTGTACAAGGGGATGGTGCGCTCATCGGTGCTGGCCAGCTTCTACAACGACCTGACCAACCCCGCCTACGTCAGCGCTTTTGCGGTGTATCACCGTCGCTTTAGCACCAACACCATGCCCAAGTGGCCCCTAGCACACCCCATGCGGCTGCTGGGTCACAACGGCGAAATCAATACCCTGGTGGGCAACGTCAACTGGATGATGGCGCGGCAGGCGGATCTGTCCCACGACATCTGGGGCGACCGGGTGGAAATGCTGAAGCCCATCGTGAATTTGGACAACAGCGACTCCGCCAACCTGGATAACGTGATGGAGATGCTGGTGCGGTCGGGCCGGACACCCCAGGAAGCCCTGATGATCATGGTGCCAGAGGCCTACAACAATCAACCCGCCCTCGATCAATATCCTGAAATCACCGATTTCTACGAGTACTACAGCGGCCTGCAAGAACCCTGGGATGGCCCAGCGCTGATCGTGTTTAGCGACGGTCACCAAGTGGGGGCAACCCTGGATCGCAACGGTCTGCGTCCGGCCCGCTATGTGGTCACCAAGGACGGCCTGCTGATGGTGTCCTCGGAAGCCGGGGTGCTGGATGTGGCCGCCAGCGACATTGTGGAAAAGGGACGGCTTGGCCCCGGCCAGATGATCGCCGTGGATCTCGATACCCAGGAAATCCTGAAAAACTGGACGCTGAAGCAGCGGGTGGCCCATCGTCATCCCTACGGCGACTGGCTGAAGGCCAACCGTAAGGAAATCTCGCCCCAGTTGTTCGCCGAGGACAGCCTCTACGACGGTGAGGCCCTGCTGAAGCAGCAGAACGCCTTTGGCTACACCGTCGAGGATGTGGACATGATCATCCAAGACATGGCGGCCCAGGCCAAAGAACCCACCTACTGCATGGGGGATGACATTCCCCTGGCGGTGCTGTCCGACAAGCCCCACCTGCTCTACGACTACTTCAAACAGCGCTTTGCCCAGGTGACCAACCCCGCCATTGACCCCCTGCGGGAGCGGCTGGTGATGTCGCTGACCACCCAACTGGGGGCCAGGGGCAATCTGCTGGATGAGAAGCCGGAGTATGCCCGTCTGCTGAAGCTGGAAAGTCCGGTTATCAATGAAGTTGAACTGGCCCAAATTCACCAGTCCGGCTTTGAAACGGCGACGCTGTCTACCCTCTACACCCTGGCCGCTGGCCCTGGGGATTTGGCCAAGGCCGTGGATGCCCTCTGTGAGCAAGCCGACCAAGCGGTGAAGGCCGGGAAAACCATTCTGGTGCTGAGTGATCGTGTCGATGGCCAGGGCAACCCCACCACCCTCAGCGCCGACACCACCTACATTCCGCCCCTGCTGGCGGTGGGTGCCGTGCACCATCATCTGATTCGCAACGGTCTGCGGATGCACACGTCCCTCGTTATCGATACCGCCCAGTGCTGGAGCACCCACCACTTCGCCTGTTTGATCGGCTATGGGGCCAGTGCCGTGTGCCCCTACCTGGCGCTGGAATCGGTGCGGCACTGGTGGTCGGACAGCCGCACTCAAAAACTGATGGACAGCGGCAAGCTGCCCGTCTCCACCCTCAACGGTGCCCAGGACAACTACCGTAAGGCGGTGGATGCTGGCCTGCTGAAGATTCTCTCCAAAATGGGGATTTCCCTGATTACCAGCTACCAGGGGGCACAGATTTTTGAGGCCATCGGCATTGGGGAAGACCTGCTGGAACTGGCCTTCCGGGGTACCACCTCACGGCTGGGGGGCTTGTCCATCGCCGACTTAGCCCAGGAAACCATGAGCTTCCACCAGCGGGCCTTCCCTGAAATGGCCAAGCGCCTGCAAAACATGGGCTTTGTGCAGTCTCGGCCCAGCGGCGAGTACCACATGAACAACCCGGCCATGACCAAGCTGCTGCACAAGGCCGTGGCTGATCGCCAGTACGACCACTACGAACTGTACAAAGAGCAGCTTGAGAACCGTCCTCTCACCGCCCTGCGCGACCTGCTCGATCTCCAGAGCGACCGTCAGCCCATCCCCCTCGATCAGGTGGAGTCGGTGGAGTCGATTATGAAGCGGTTCTGCACCGGGGGCATGTCCCTGGGGGCGCTGTCCCGCGAGGCCCACGAGGTGCTGGCCATCGCCATGAACCGCATCGGCGGCAAGTCCAACTCCGGCGAGGGTGGCGAAGATCCCGTGCGCTTCAACGTGCTGAACGATGTGGACGGCGAGGGCAATTCCCCCACTTTCCCCCACCTGCGCGGTCTGAAGAACGGTGACACCGCCAGTTCCGCCATCAAACAGGTCGCCTCCGGTCGGTTTGGGGTAACGCCAGAATACCTGATGCACGCCCAGCAGATTGAAATTAAGCTGGCCCAGGGCGCAAAACCCGGTGAAGGTGGCCAACTACCCGGTAAGAAGGTCAGCCCCTACATCGCTATGCTACGGCGTTCCAAGCCCGGAGTATCGCTGATTTCGCCGCCGCCCCACCACGATATCTACTCCATCGAAGACTTGGCCCAGTTGATTTTTGACCTGCACCAGATCAACCCCAAAGCGGGCGTTTCAGTGAAGTTGGTCTCTGAGGTGGGCATTGGCACCATCGCCGCTGGGGTAGCCAAGGCCAACGCCGATATCATTCAGGTGTCTGGCCACGATGGCGGCACGGGCGCATCGCCGCTCAGCTCTATCAAGCACGCCGGGGTGCCTTGGGAACTGGGCCTGACCGAAGTCCACAAGGTGCTGCTGGATAATCAACTGCGGGATCGCGTCACCCTGCGGGTGGATGGCGGCCTGAAGACGGGCTGGGATGTGGTGATGGGTGCCCTGATGGGGGCCGAGGAATTCGGCTTTGGCTCCATCGCCATGATTGCCGAGGGCTGCATTATGGCCCGCGTTTGCCACACCAACAACTGCCCCGTCGGTGTCGCCACCCAAAAGGAAGAACTGCGCAAGCGGTTCACGGGCATTCCTGAACATGTCGTCAACTTCTTCTACTACATCGCTGAGGAAGTGCGCTCCCTGCTGGCGCGGCTGGGTTACGCCAACCTGGTGGACATCGTCGGTCGGTCTGACCTACTCAAGCCCCGCGATGGCGTGAAGCCCGCCAAGACCCAGTCCCTCCATTTGGAGACCCTGATCAACCTGCCCGACGTGCGCCAAGACCGCAGCTGGCTCAGCCATGAGGCTGTCCACAGCAACGGCCCCGTCCTGGATGACACCATCCTCGCCGATGCCGAGGTGCAGCAGGCGATCCAAACCCAGGGCACCGTGGCCAAGTCTTACAAGGTGATCAACACTGACCGCACCGTGGGCGCACGGGTGGCTGGCGTGATCGCCGATAAGTACGGCAACTCCGGCTTTGAAGGCCAACTCAACCTCACCTTTGAGGGCAGTGCTGGCCAAAGCTTTGGTGCGTTCAACCTGCCGGGGATGACCCTCACCCTAGTTGGCGAGTCTAACGACTACGTGGGCAAGGGCATGAACGGCGGCGAACTGGTGGTGAAGCCCCCCGTAGACATCACCTACGATCCCTCCCAGAACGTGATTATCGGCAACACCTGTCTCTACGGCGCAACTGGAGGTACTCTCTATGCCTTGGGTACGGCTGGGGAACGCTTTGCCGTGCGTAACTCCAAGGGGCAAGCCGTGATCGAAGGAGCGGGCGACCACTGCTGCGAATACATGACGGGCGGTACCGTGGTTGTGCTTGGCCCCGTGGGTCGCAACGTGGGCGCGGGGATGACCGGAGGCTTGGCCTACTTCCTCGATGAAGACGGCAACTTCCCCACCCTGGTGAACCCGGAAATCGTCAAGGTTCAGCGGGTGATTACCCCGGCTGGAGAAGCCCAGGTGAAGGCGCTGATTGAGGCCCACGTTGCCCATACGGGTAGCGCCAAGGCCCAGCGGATTCTGAACAACTGGAGCGAGTATCTGCCCAAGTTCTGGCAGGTGGTGCCCCCCTCCGAGGCGGACAGCCCAGAGGCGAATCCCTCAGAAAAGGTGCTGAGTTCGGCGCAGTCCTAATGTCCTAATACCAAGAACCCCAGTTTCTTCAAGAAGCCGGGGTTTTGAGTAATAAGGGGGACGCGATACGGCTATTCCCAAACATGGGTGAAACCGCGAGGATAGCGCTAGGTTCAAGGAAGAGGCTACGATAAAACGACAGATGCCGGAGGTTCGGTAGATGCGCTCACTTCATGACTACACGGTGGTTTTGCGCCCAGATGATAACGGTACCTTCGTCGCCTATGTGCCAGCCATCGACGGGTGCCATGCCTAGGGAGCTACTTGGGAAGAAGCCCAGCAGGAACTAGCGAACGTCTTTGAGATGATCCGAGAGGAGTACCAAGAGGCGGGTCTTTAACCATTCCCATCCACGGCAATGCTGACATTGGCGGCTGGCTCTTTCGTGAAATTTTGAAGCAACTGGGAATTAGCGAAGAAGACTTCCAAAGGTTGCGCTAGTGGATCGAAGTACTGCTTTGTGATGTGCTTGTAACGGGGTGTTGAGACTGGCTAGGTTCTGCCATCGTGCCACCCAACCTGCTAGATATAGTTGATTCAATTAAAGATGAGACTGCCTAGCCGCAGAGAGTCAGGCTCTAAGAGGCTTTCAGGATTCTCAAACTTAACTGGAATGACTATAAGCCCGCTATCATTAAGGACGAGTATTAATCATCTTCCTTGCAAACATGACTCCGTCTTCCTCCTGCTCCCTTATCATTGATGTGAGCGAGTCCCATCTCGATTTGGAACGCAATCAGCTAGAGGCGCTGCTCTTGACCCTAGCCGATGAAATGATGACTGGCGACTTAGTAGAATCGGCTGAGCTGGTGCGTGATACAGACAGCCCTGAGGCAGCTAAATCAGGGGTTGCTGCCTTTTTAATAGGACTCCTCACGGCTGAAGTGAGCCGTGAGAATTTGGGCAAACTCCTAAACTTTCTAGGCCATTGGTTCTATGGAAAAACGCTTATCCTCTCTGGTGAATTTGAGGGGATGACCTACAACATTGAATATCGCAATACCAAGGAACTAGAGCAAGCTCTTGCTAGCGTTGAACGCCTAGGAAATCTGCATTTGAAAATTTTGGAACATCGCCCGTAGTCATAGATCAGCCAAATAGGTTTAGCAAAGATCATGGGAAAATATGCACTCTTAATCGGTGTTGGAGAGTACCAAGGTGGTTTGCAGTCCCTTCCTGCTGCGCCCAACGATGTGGCGGCACTAAAAGCCATTTTAGAGAACCCTAATTTAGGCGGATTCGATCAGGTGAGATCGCTTATTAATCCTGGTCACGACATCATGAATCGTGAAATTGAGCTTTGGTTTCAAGGACGAAAATCCGAAGATTTAGTATTGTTATTTTTTTCGGGACATGGGGTTAAAGATGATCGTCGTGATTTGTTTTTTGCCGCTCAGGATACTGAGAAAAATCGAGAACGACTGATTCGGTCTACGGCTACTTCTGCTCGTTTTGTTAATGACTGTATCCGTAGCTGTAGAGCCAAGTACCAAGTCATCATTTTAGACTGCTGCTTCAGCGGTGCCTTTGGAGAAATGGTGCCACGGGATGATGGCCACGTTGATCTGGAGAGTCAACTTGGGGCAGAAGGCCGCGTCGTACTTGCCTCAACCAGCGCGGTAGACTATTCCTTTGAAGAAAAAGACGAAAGTCTATCAATTTATACCCGATATCTCGTCGAAGGTATTATTACGGGTGCTGCCGATGAAGATGGAGACGGAATTATCACTGTTGAAAACCTACATCGCTATGCTGGCCGAAAGGTGGAGGAGATTTCGCCAGCTATGAGCCCTAAAATCATCGTCCTCAAGGATGAAGGGTATCGCATTCAGTTGGCTCGATCTGCTAAGAATGATCCGCACTTGAGATATAGAAAGGAGGCCGAACGCAGAGCCAAGGGGGGCAGCTTTTCCATAGCAGCTAGGCGCATATTAGATCATTTGCAGGAAGAATTAAGGATTAGCTTAGAGAAAGCGGCAGCAATTGAAGCTGAAGTACTCCAGCCCTATCAGGAATATCAACGTAAACAGCAGGTGTATGCGACCGCTCTAAGGGATTGTCTTCAGGCCGAAAGTTGCTTATCTGAACCGACCGTTCAGGATTTGATTGATTTGCGTTTCCATTTGCATCTTAATCCTGATGATGTCAGTGAGGCCGAAAAGCGAATTTTAGATGGGTTAACCCTGTCTGAATATCTCCTGAAAGCTTCATTTATTGCGAATCCTGTTCAACCACCTCGTTCGACAGCTGAACCAACGTTCTGGAAGCCCGTTGTCCGTCAAGATGATGTGGATGAGAGCGCAGTTTCAGAGGGATCTGAATTAAGACAAAAAGT
>JBBAWV010000030.1:15513-39757 GCA_040396995.1 Nodosilinea sp.
GTAACAGGAGTCCAACTCGAAGATCTCACTTCTGAGATTTTTGTCGGCAACGTTTATGCTCGACTGCAAGATTTTTTGATCGAGGGAAACTGGGCTAAGGCTGATCAGGAAACGGAACGTAGAATGCTGGAGTTGGTGAATCGACAGAATGCCATAATTCGTCTAGAAGACATTCCTAAATTCCCAGAAAAAGATCTGAATAATATCGATGCACTTTGGATAAGATATAGTCAGGGTCAGTTTGGTTTTAGTGTTCAAAAGGCTCTGTGGGAATCTTTTGAAGAACCTATTAAATACGGTTCATCCTGGGATAACTTTGGCAAGAGTCTAGGTTGGAAAAAGGAGAAGAGCCTTGTAGCTAGGGGACTGGATTGGTTTAGGAAAAATGCGTCTCCTCTAGAGGCTTACGACTGGATTGATTTAAACGAGATTCAGTTTTACCGTTTTGCTCCCAAGGGGCATTTGCCGATTGGGCCATTCAAAGTTGGTTCAATTCTGCACTACAGCTTTCTCTCCAACTTCAACCTTAAAGACCTTGGATAGATTGAGATGAAGATATCAATCATCCACCTCAGCTAATCCAATGATCTGTTCTTCGTAATCTCTGACTAAAAAACTCAGCAGTGTTTCGGTGCGAATTTTGTACTGAATTTCCGTAGGATGGTCTAGAAAGTCTTTTATGATGGGATAAGACCGTTACTGGGGCATGGGTTTGCGATGACATCACCCTTTCCGGGCATGGATCCTTATCTGGAACAATCGTTGTTTCTATGGCCTCACGGATGCAGAACGCGCCATCATTGAAGGAAGGGAGGGATGAGTAAATTTGAAATTCTGACCCCGCTAGGGTTTCGTGTACGAACCTCAGAGGAGTATTGGCAAAAGCTAATCGTCAAACATCCAGACATTGTCGAGCTAGAAGCAGAGGTTATTCAAGCCTTAACTAATCCAGAAGAAATTCGCCAGAGTAGGCGCGATTCCAACATCGTTTTGTTTTATCTCACCCTTAAAGAAAAACGTTGGGTTGTTGCTGTAGCACGACGGCTTAACGGAGATGGATTTTTGATCACCGCCTACCAAACAGACGCCATCAAAGAAGGAGGCTTAATATGGCACAGGTAAAAGTATACTACGAGCCGGAAATGGAATTACTCACGGTGTTTTGGCAACCGCCACGAAAACATCAAATTGCCACCGAACTCGGTGACGGGGTGATTTTAATCAAAGACGAAATCACAGGCGAACCCATTGGCATGGAAATTCTCGCCTATCATCCCAATGATGATCGGTTTGACACCGTTAGCGTTGAAATGGGGCGAGTTACGGAGAGTGTCGTACCCTAGCAACCATAGGGCAGTTAAGGTGTCATGATAGAGAGCCTGTGTTTTGTCCTTTAGATTCTGTTCTGGCTCAGACGATTTCATGATGCGTAAATCCTTCATCAACGCGGCCATCTACATCCTGGCGACCCTGGCGGCAAACTACACAGCGGCCTGGTTTATTCCGCTGCCAATTTTTGGCCAAGTGGCGGTGGGTACCTTTGTGTTTGGGCTCACCTTCACCCATCGGGATCGCCTGCATGAAGCCGGACGGGGTTGGGTCTATGGCACCATTGCGGTCGCCGCCCTCGCCAACGTGCTAATGAGTGCGCTGTTGGGGGTGCCCCTGCGGATTATTCTGGCCAGCTTTATCGCCATTGTTTTGGCCGAAACCGCCGATACCGAGGTTTACCAAAAGCTGCTGCGCTATCCCTGGCTGGTGCGGGTGGCGGGCAGCAATGCCGTCTCGGTGCCCTTGGATACCCTGTTGTTTAGCCTGATTGCCTTTGGTGGGGTGCTGTCGCGGGTGGATATGGTGGCCCTGTTGTTTGGGGAAATTGTGGTGAAATATGCCATTGGGGCCGCAGTGGCCCTGTGGAAAGAGGGCAAATGGGTTTGGCAAGAAGCTTAATATCCCATCCAAATCCTATTTCTCCTACATTTCCCTCATTATTTAGTCCGCATCTAGACTGCCCATCGGTAGGATCGCCTGATCCCTATGCCTACGGATTAGGCACCTAGGGCGGGTCGATGAGGTGTCGCTTAGGGGTAATCTAGGGGGAGTCTGGTCTGACCACGACTCAGCTTTGTCGCTTGTTTCACCCAATCTGCCGTCATGATTTTTCCCTCCGACCGTGACTTGCAAACCTGGCTAGATGTGGCCACCGAAGCGGCCCAGTCCGCTGGGGCCGTGCTTCAGCACTATTGGGGTAATCTCCAGGATGTGCGGGAGAAGGGGCGTTCTGGAGATTTAGTGACCGAGGCGGATCGGGCCTCGGAGGCGGCGGTGATGGCGGTAATAGAACGTCACCTGCCCAGCAACCACGGCATTTTAGCGGAGGAATCCGGGGCGTCGGGCCAGGTCAACAGTGCGTTTCTCTGGGCCATCGACCCCCTAGACGGCACCACCAACTACACCCACCAGTACCCCTTGTGCTCAGTTTCCATTGGGTTGCTGTTTGAGGGCGAACCGATTTTGGGGGTTGTGTATAATCCCATGCTGAACGAACTGTTCCAGGCGGCGAAGGGGTTAGGGGCCACCCTCAACCGTCAGCCCATGCGGGTTTCAACCACGGACAATTTGGCCCAAAGCCTGCTGGTGACGGGGTTTGCCTACGACCGCTGCGACACTGCCGACAATAACTATGCCGAGTTTTGCCAGTTCACCCATCTCACCCAGGGGGTGCGGCGAGGTGGATCGGCGGCGGTGGATTTGGCCTACGTGGCCTGCGGTCGCTTAGATGGCTATTGGGAGCAGGGGCTCTCACCCTGGGATATTACGGCGGGGATTGCCCTGGTGCGAGAGGCGGGGGGGCAAGTGACGGCCTACGACCAGAGCCCTCTTATCGTCAACAGCGGGCGACTGTTGGCGACCAATGGCCACCTCCATAGCGCTATGGCGAAGGTGCTTCAGCAGGTGAAGCCGCTGGCGTTTACGCCCCTTGCTGTGGACTAAGGCGAGGCTAGCCGCAGGGGCGATTTTGGGTGGAATTCCGCGCCAAGATGACCGGATCGATACTGGCTTTCGTGGAATACTCTAAGTGATATTTCCGTCGTGGCTTTTGGGGTGGCCCATCGACCTCGGCTAGCGAGGTGGTCGAGTCCAAGGCTGGGTGTAGAAGCGGTTTCTAACGCTGTGCGTCAATATGGTATGGACGGCCATGGAAATGGAATACTCTGAAAAAGGCTTGGGCCTTCTCGTAAAGGCTAAGGGGGTAGGTGATCATGAAACTCGACCATGGGCTCTTTAAATTTGATTTTGAGGATCACCACGCGGTGCTAGGCATTCCGATTACCGCCGATGCCAAATCCGTGCGCAAACGCTACCTGGCCATTGCCCGCAAACTCCACCCCGATAGCCTGTCGGGCCTGTCGGAGGAAGAGATCCAGCAGGCCAAAGAATTGCTCTCGAAGTGGGTGAACCCCGCCTACGAATCCCTCAGCCAGGAAAAGCTATTCACTGAACACCAGATTATGCTAAAGCTGAAGGGGCAAGGGCTGAAGCGTTCCCCCACACCGCCCGAAATCAGCAGCGAAGCGGCCCAAACGTTGATGAAAGCCCCCCAGGTGGACTTGGCTTACCAACAGGCTGTGAAAGCCTTGGCGGAGCAGCAGTATGAACAGTTGGCCCAGGTGCTAGAAGTGGTGGGCCAGATCAGCGAGCTCAATATGGTCTACCTCTATCGCACCAGCGATGGCCCTGCGGCCTCCAGTGCCCCTGCCGCCCCGCCGCCCCCCAGCAGTAGTGCCGCCCCCCCGCCCGCCCCCGGCAAGCCTGCCCCTGCCCCGCCCCCCCGCCGCACCCAGGCCACCATCCTAGAAAGCTACATTAATCGCGCCCAGGACTTTGAGCTAAATCGTGATTACAGTCGGGCCGTGCTGGAAATGCGGGAGGCGCTGAAAACCTACCCCAACAGCGCCCGCTGCCATAGCTATCTGGCCAGCCTTTACCTCAAGGCAGGACAGGCCACCATGGCCAAGGTACACGCAAAACGGGCACTAGATTTAAGCCCTGAGGATGAGATTGCCCAATCCATCCAGGCCAAGCTCGAGAAAAGTGCTCCCGGATCGACAGGAGGTTCTGCGGCCAAGGGCGGCAAGCCCCCCGCCAAGGGCAAGCCCGAAGACAAAGGGGGTGGATTTTTGGGTGGATTATTTGGAGGAAAGAAAAAGTAATGGTTTATCAGCCACCCACCGGAGCCCGCGATCTCCTACCCCTAGACGTGGCCCAAAAACGTTGGATTGAGGATCGCCTGGAACAGGTCTTCCAGCGCTGGGGCTACCACCGCATCATCACCCCCACCATTGAGCGCCTCGATACGCTGATGGCCGGAGGAGCCATTGACCAGGATGCCGTCATTGAACTGCACCAGACCGCTGGGCCACGGCTGGGGCTGCGCCCAGAGTTGACGGCCTCCATTGCGCGGGCGGCGGTCAGTCGGCTCAGCCAAGTCACCTATCCCCAGCGGCTCTACTACAATGCCAACGTGTTTCGGCAGGCTGACCAGGGGCATCGGGGCAGTCAGCAGGAGTTTTTTCAGGCTGGGGTGGAATTGCTAGGGGCCGGAGATAGTCTGGCCGATGCCGAAATGCTGCTGTTGCTCACCGATGGATTGGCCAGCCTCAACCTCACGGGCTGGAGCCTGTTGCTGGGGGATGCCCAATTGACCCGTGCCCTGCTAGAGCCCTTCCCGATGGGGGTGCGTAGCGTGGTGCGTCAGGCCCTCGCCGAACTGGATCGGGTGGCCCTGGAAACTCTGGATTTGTCCCAGGCCCAGCGGGATCACGCCCTTCACCTGCTCGATCTGCGGGGGGCACCGGAGGACGTTCTGCAATCCCTGGGCACCCTCGACCTGGGGACAGCGGGGCAAGCGTCCTTGAATCGGATGAAGTCCTTGGTGGCGCTGCTGCGGGAGGTGCCATCCGGTCAGGGGGAAGCGCCCTACCGTCCGCCCCTCATCCTCGACCTGAGCTTGATTCAAACCTTTGACTACTACACCGGGCTAGTCTTTGAGGTGGTCAGTCCGCCTGAACTGGGTTGCCAAGTCCTGGGGCAAGGAGGCCGCTACGACCACCTGCTGGGGGTGTTTAGCCCTGTGGGTGAGGGTTTCCCCGGCATTGGCTTTGTGTTTGATATTGACTTGCTGCACCAGGCGCTCTTGCCCACCGGGCGCTTGCCCCAGGCCATTCCAGCCAGCGATTGGCTAGTAGTGCCCACCGTGCCCCAGGCCGCCGCCGCCGCCTTTACCTATGCCCAAACCCTGCGGGCCTCGGCCAGCCTAGTACGGGCGGAGGTTCATGTGGCGGAGGTGCCGTCCCAGGAGGCCATCCGGGCTACTGCCCGCCATCGCGACATCCAGCACATCGCCTGGATTGACGCCAACGGGTTGCCACAAATCGAAACCCTACACTAACGTGATACATGGCTGCTGGCTGGGAGGGGCAGAGCGAATCGGGGCAAATCGGCAGGGTGTCAGCCCTCCCGTCGCCCACGATCTGGCCAACGAATCTGGCCAACGAATCTGGCCAACGGATCTGGCCAACGAATCTGACTGACGGGTCAGCGCAATGCTGGCAGAACGGCCTCGCCCAGACCCGGCATTGCCTGTGCCGTCTAAGCTGTAATTCGCGATTGAGGATGACCTGTGGCCCACACCATTGTTACAAACGTCTGTGAAGGGGTTGCCGACTGCGTAGATGCCTGCCCTGTGGCCTGCATTCACGAAGGCCCCGGCAAAAATACCAAGGGCACCAACTGGTACTGGATTGACTTTTCAACCTGCATTGACTGTGGCATTTGCCTCCAGGTGTGCCCGGTAGAGGGAGCCATTTTGCCAAAGGAACAGCCCGACCTTCAGCACACCCCTGAATGAAGGGTGACATGGTCAAGGGCAACCTACGCAGTCGGCTGTTTCTCTCCCACATGGCGGTGATGACCGTGGGCGTGTTAACCCTGTTGGTGATTGGGCGACTGTATACCCCCCGGCAAATGGTGATTACGCTGCAACGCTACGAAAATGGCGTCATGAGTCTCCATCGCCGCACCCAACTGCTCAAGGGGTTTGAGGACGCCTGGAGCAAGGGGATGGTGTGGTCAATTTTGGTGGGGGGCGGAGCCGCCGGAGGCCTGAGCTACTGGGTGTCTCGCCGCATCATTCGGCCCCTCGACCAAATGGCGGAGATTACCCGGCAGTTTGCCGCCGGAGAACTGACGGCACGGGTTCCCCCTTCGGAGATCTTGGAAATTCAGCGGTTGGCCAACAGCTTTAACCGCATGGCCTCGGATTTGGAGGGCGTAGAACAGCGGCGGCGAGAACTAGTGGGCGATCTCACCCATGAGTTGCGCACCCCCCTGACCATCCTCCACGGCTACCTAGAGGGATTGGCCGATGGCACCATTCCCCCGCAGCCAGAACTGTACGAGCGGCTGGCCGCAGAAACCACCCGCCTGCAACGGTTGGTCAATGATTTGCAAGAACTCTCAAAGCTAGAGGCGGGCTACCTGCCCATCCAGGCCCAGGCGGTTGACCTAGGGCCATTGCTCTCCAGCCTCATCCAAACCTTCCAAGGACAGCGTACCGATCCGGGGCAGGTGGCGATCCTCCTCGACGTTCCGGCAGACCTGCCAGCGGTCTACGCCGACCCCAGCCGCATTGAGCAAATTGTGATTAATCTGTTGGGCAATGCCCTGCGCTACACCGACCAGGGCCAGGTAGCGGTGCGGGCCTGGGCCGAAGCCAAACAAGTCCATGTGGCGGTGGCCGATACGGGGACAGGAATCGCCGAAGCCGACCTGCCCTACGTCTTTGAGCGCTTTTGGCGAGCCGACCGTTCCCGCAACCGCCGCTCGGGAGGAACGGGCCTAGGTTTGACGATCTGCCGCCGCTTGGTGACAGTGCAGGGGGGCGAAATCACCGTCACCAGCCAGCTTAACCAGGGAACTACCTTCACCTTTTGGCTTCCCCAAGCCTAGCCTGAACCTGCGTTTGGGGTAAGGCCAAGACGGCAAGGGTGAAGATATCTGCTCCCAGCCGTGTCGTTCGCCCTCTCCCAGAAGGAGAGGGACTTTGAACAGTCTCTAGCTCCCCTCTCCCGGCCTGGGAGAGGGGCTGGGGGTGAGGGTTTGGGGGATGACCGTTTCGGATTGGGCCTCGTTTTGTCGTGTTTCCCATCGTCACTCATCTCTGCACTAAAATAGACGTATCACGCTACGCTGGGTAGCAATTTCCTTGGCCTACCCTGTTCCGCTGCCCTAGGCTTTTCCCATGTCAGACCCCGTCGCCCGATCTCCGAATGGGAACCACGACCGCAGCTTTAGCGGCGAGATTGGGGCGTTTTATCAATCCGACGCCCTCTTTCGTGGGCGCTATCGGGTGTTGCGAGCCCTGGGGCAGGGCGGCTTTGGCGTCACCTACCTGGCCCAGGACATGAACCTGCCTAGCCACCCCCACTGCGTGATTAAGCAGTTGTCTCCCCGCACCAAAAACGATCTTGCCCTGGAGCGGGCTAAGGTGCGGTTTCGTCGAGAGGCCAAAGTATTAGCCAACTTAGGGAGCCACTCCCAAATTCCCTGCCTGTTGGACTATTTCACCATTCGGGGCGAGTTTTACCTGGTGCAAGAGTATATTCAGGGCCAAACCATTGCTCAGGAGGTGCGCCAGCAAGGCCGCCAAACCGAGGCCCAGGTGAAGTATTTTTTGCAGGAAATGATCCCGGTGTTGCAGTTTATCCACCGCAACCGCATTATTCACCGCGACATTAAGCCCCCCAATATTATTCGCAGCGAGTTTGATCGCCGCCTGGTGTTGATTGACTTTGGGGCCGTGCGAGAATTTTTGACCGATTTGGAAGATGCCCACGCCCATCAGGCAACCGTTAGTCAATTTGTGGGTACACCGGGGTTTGCCCCGCCGGAACAATTGGCTCTGCGCCCCTGCTACAGCAGCGATATCTATGCCCTGGGGATGACCTGTCTGTTTATGCTCACGACCCGTACCCCGTCGGAGTTTGAGGGCGACCCCAAAACGGGCCAAGTGCGCTGGCGACACACCGTCACCGTCAGCGATCACTTTGCCACCGTCTTAGACAAAATGCTGCGGCCCGACCCGACCGACCGCTACGAATCCATCGATCATCTGGTGCGGGATTTGGCCCTAGAACCCCACCTCGATAGCTTGGTGCAATGCCTATCCACCACCCGGTCGGCCCCGCCCCCTGCCCCCCCGGAGGAGTTATCCACAAGCCAGTATCTCACGGCGGTGCAACGGCAGGCCCAGGCGATTCGGGCTTGGCGCAATCGGCGTTTTAACCGGAGCACGTCTTCCTCGTAGAAGGTGTCCCGTTCCTCTGGGGAGGTTGTCCAGGACGTCTGGGGAGGTTGCCAAAGACGCCCCCGCTGAGCACGGCACCCTTGAGAAAACGTTACCAAGGGTCAACCCCTTTTCTACCTTGGGTTAGGATCAGGGCGAACGCTCAGTATGCTAGCTCCTGTGACTTTTTCCAAATCTCCCAAATCCGCATGGCCCACCTATCGCGGCGGTCGCTGGCTCCCCTGGCTGTTGGTGTCCGTGGCGATCTTGGTGGGGACAGGTAGCCTGGTACACCTGCTGACGGAATCCTGGTGGTTTGAGTCGGTGGGCTATGGGGCGGTGTTTGGCAAACGGCTGCGGTGGCAGTTGGGGCTGGGGCTAGGTACCTTTGGGCTCACGGCCCTGTGGCTGTGGGGGAATTATCAACTGGCGAGGCGAATCACCCGTGAACGCAGCTATCGGTTTACGAGCCGCTACAGCAGCCCCCAGCAGCGAGAACAGTTTGAACAACTGATGCACCTGGGCAGTTTGGGGGCGGTTGGAATGCTGTCTCTGGGGGCGGCATGGCGAGGGGCAGCGACCTGGGAGCAAGTCTTGCGGTTCCTCAATCCCTCCGACTTTAGCCAAGCTGACCCAATTTTTAACCACGACATCGGCTTTTACCTGTTTCGCCTACCCCTGTGGCAGGGCTTACAGACCAACCTGCTGGGGCTAGTGGTGTGGGCACTGCTGCTGGCCTTGACGGTCTATAGCCTGAAGGGAGAAATTCGGCCAGAACGGGGCTGGAAGTATTTTCTGACGGGGGAAGCTAAGACCCACCTGTGTTTGCTGTTGGCGTTGCTGGCGGCGCTGCTGGCGGTGGGCTTCTGGCTAGATCGCTACTCCCTACTCTATTCCGAGGACGGGGTGATCTTTGGGGCGGGCTATACCGATGTCCATGCGCGGTTGCAATCCTACTGGCTGATGGGCTTTGTGACCCTGGCCACTGCGGTACTGTTTGTGCTGGCCCTGTGGCGCAGCGGCTTTTCCCTGCCGATTGTGGGTATGGGGCTATACCTGGCGGTGCTGATTGTGGTGAATGGGCTGTACCCCTGGTTTCAGCAAAACTTTGTGGTAGAGCCCAACGAACTCACCATGGAGCGGCCTTACATTGAGCACAATATTGCCTTCACCCGCCAAGCCTACAACCTGACGGACGTGATTTCGGAGCCCTTTCCCGCCGATAACCAACTCAACCGGGCCATTTTGGACAACAACCAGCCCACGGTGCGCAACATTCGCCTGTGGGACGATGTGCCGCTGCTCAGTTCCTACAAGCAACTCCAGGAAATTCGGCTTTACTACAACTTCAGCGATGTTGACATTGACCGCTACACCCTCAACGGCGACTATCGCCAGGTGACGCTCTCGGCCCGCGAGCTATCGGTAGCGCAGTTGCCGCCAGAGGCCCAGAACTGGATCAACCGCCAGCTTAAGTTTACCCATGGCTTTGGCCTGGTGATGAGCCCCGTGAATCGCGCCGCCAGTAACGGAATGCCGGAATTTTTCCTGCGCAATGTGCCCCCCGATTCCACCGTGGATTTGCCCCTGGATCAGCCCCGCATCTACTACGGAGAGGATACCGCCAACTACATTTTTACAGGCACCAACACCGACGAATTTGACTACCCCCTGGGCGACACCAATGCCACCTACCGCTACACCGGACAGGGCGGCGTACCGCTGAATTCCTTCCTGCGTCGCCTCGCCTACGCCTACGACCTCGGCAATCTGCGCCTGCTAACGTCCAATTATTTCAACGCCGATTCCCACATCCACTACCACCGCCTGATTCGCGACCGGGTGCAGCGGGTGGCCCCCTTCCTCACCTACGACATCGACCCCTACATGGTGGTGGTCGATGGACGGCTGAAATGGGTGATGGATGGCTACACCGTCAGCGACCGCTACCCCTACTCCGAGCCCCTGCACCGCTACAGCGAAATGCTGGCCGTGGCCGATCCGAGCTATGGTCTGCTGCCGCCCAGTGCCAACTACGTGCGGGATGCGGTGAAGGTGTTTATCGATGCCTACGACGGTACCCTAGAATTCTTCGTCCGCGACACCACCGATCCCGTCCTGGCCACCTACCAGAAAATGTTTCCCGGCCTGTTTCAGCCCAGCGAGGCCATGCCCGCCAGCTATCGAGAACACCTGCGCTATCCCCAAGACATCTTCACCATCCAGGCCCAAATGTATCGGGCCTACCACATGGAAAACCCCGAAGTCTTCTACAACCGCGAAGACCTCTGGCGCTTCCCCGAACACAGCCAGGACGGCACCCTGGAAACCATGGCCCCCTACTACGTGATCATGAAGCT
Organism: Nodosilinea sp.; assembly: GCA_040396995.1. GTDB lineage: Bacteria > Cyanobacteriota > Cyanobacteriia > Phormidesmidales > Phormidesmidaceae > Nodosilinea. The sequence continues at coordinate 26,221 of JBBAWV010000030.1, forward strand.
GCCCAAGCTGGAGCGGGAGGAATTTCTGCAAATTCTGCCCTTCACCCCCGCCAACCGAGACAACATGATTGCCTGGCTCGCGGGCGGCTCCGATGGCGACAACTACGGTCGGCTGCTGCTCTACGAATTCCCCAAACAAGAGCTCGTCTTTGGCCCCAGCCAGATCGAAGCCCGCATTAGCCAAACCCCGGAAATCTCCGAACAAATCACCCTCTGGGGCCAGCAGGGGTCGCGGGTGCTGCGGGGCAATTTGCTAGTCATTCCCATCGAACAATCCCTGCTCTACGTCCAGCCCATCTACCTACGGGCAGAGCAGGGCGAACTGCCGGAACTGCGGCGGGTCATCGTCGCCTACGGCGACCGAGTGGTGATGCGCGAAACCCTCGACCAAGCCCTAGAGGCCATCTTTGGCGCAGCCCGTCCCCCCGCTATTCAGGGTACCGACGGCACCGAGCCCGCTCCCCTGCCCAGCGATCTCGCCAGCCTGATTCAAGCCGCCCTCACCGCCTACCAGAATGGCCAAACCGCCCTCCAGCAGGGCGACTGGCAACGCTATGGACAAGCCCAACAGCAGCTTGAAGTCCTCCTGCAACAACTGGCAGACCAGACGCCCTAATCCTCTTTCCCTAAGCCTCTTGAATGCCATCCATGGAACACCCATCGTGGAAATAGCCACCGTTTTGCTGCTGTTTGGGGTTGGGGTGGTGGCTGGATGCGTAGACACCATTGCGGGCGGCGGGGGACTGATTACCCTGCCAGCCCTGCTGATGGCGGGGGTGCCTCCGGCAGCGGCCATTGCCACCAACAAGCTCCAGGGCACAGGCGGTTCCGTCACGGCCACGCTGTTCTTTCTGCGCCGGGGGGCCATCCAACTCCAGGAACATCGTCTAGCGGTCGCCATGACCTTCCTGGGATCCATGGCAGGGGGATGGCTCGTCCTCCAAATCGACGCCGCTATCTTGGCGCGATTGATTCCTCTGCTGCTGATGGCCATGGGCCTCTATTTTGTCCTCTCGCCCAGCCTAGGAGCCATCGACCAACCGCGCCGCATCAGCCACGGCGTCTTTTCCCTCACCATTGCGCCGCTCTTGGGCTGGTATGACGGCTTCTTTGGGCCGGGGACAGGGATGTTCATGGCCCTCGCCTTTGTGGGACTATGCGGCTATAACCTGACCAAAGCCACCGCCCACACCAAACTCCTCAACGCCACCAGCAACGTCGCCGCGTTGATTTACTTCATGGTGTTTGGCCAGATGTATTGGCTGGTCGGATTGGCCATGTTCGCCGGACAGTTACTCGGAGCCCTGCTGGGCGGCAGACTAGTGCTAAAACACGGGGCGTTACTGATTCGGCCCATGGTGACGGTAGTTTGCTTTGCCCTTGCCCTCAGACTTTTACTAGCGCCCCCCTAGGGTTGCCTCAGTAGACAAGTCCGTAGACAAGTCCGTAAACAAGTGGGCTTCGGTGAGGCGGTTGCTGGTCAGAATGGCGCTGGTCATCAAACCGTGGCGCAGGCGGTGTGGAACCTCCAGGGCGGGGGCAGATCCCACCGCGAGGGAAGGCTGAGGTGCAACCGTCGTCACGGGAGGGGAAGCACGATAGGTCGAGTTCGCCAGATCAGCCGCCTCGGCAGTGTTTCCGGCGGAGTCTAGACTAATGACTAGGACAAAGGCCAGTAGAGCGATCACCAAGGCCAGACGCAGATCAATCACCTGTTGGACAATTTGACCCCATTTCCGGAGCCGTTGCGCGATGGGGAGGGGGGAAATGTGCTCAGCCAAACCAACTGTCCTCGTGATCCTACTGTGTGATGCCGACCTTGGCCCGGTAGTGGGGCCAGCCCTCGCCCTAGAAACTGGGCAATCATATCCCGTTGTTTTTCTATGGCTAGGATTAACGTTATACACATAACTTCACGAGGTTACAAGATATAACCCAGGAAGGAAATATGGCTATGACGCCGCGAACCCTTGCAGTGCAATGGTTTTGGTTCTAGTCTGATTTTTCCCTAGCCAAACAGCCTTTTTCATAAAAGAATCTCTATGGCAAAGCTATAACCTCTGACGGTCGCGTTAGTGGGGCAACTCGCACGACAGCGAGGGGAACCCATCACCACAATCCCCGAAGACTTGGGCCGATGGGGACAATGGCGGTCGATAGGGGTCGATATAATGGAGTTACGGCTACCTGGTGCGCCCTATGACAGCACAGCTTCCCACCGTACAGTTTTATGAAGGCATCCTAGAATCCATCGATAACGTCAGCCTGCGGCGCAATGCCGACACAGGCGAACGTATGGTGCTTTTGATGTTTAAGCAGCTCAAGGCCATCGAAGCCTTCCAGAGCTTTCGCAGCCAGTTTTCCAAAGCCCTCAAGCTGACGGATGAGGAGGGTGTCATCACCATCGAGCCCTCCGGCATTCGGTTTATCTTTGGTGGCGACGATGGCGACGACCTAGAGCGGGTCGAATGCACCCTCACCATCGACCGGGAAGACCACTGGGAACGGTTTATGCGGTTCATGCATCGCTACGCCGAAGCCAATGGCATGGCCTATGGGGAACGGCCCCCAGCCTAAACGTAATCCGGGGGGCTGGGGTGAGGGTCAATCACCGATATATCGGTGCTCGCCGCTGGGATGGTTTATCCTAGAATCCGGTTTGGTGCTGCGTCTTGGCCCACCCGCAGGGACGCCGCCATCGAGACGCCGCAGTCAATAGGTATCTAATGAAAATCGCAATCACCGGAGCCACAGGGTTTGTCGGCAGTCGTTTGGTAGAGCGGCTGCAAGAGGAAGGCCACGACATTGTGGTGCTCACCCGTAGCGCCGATCTGGGGCACAAAACCTTCCCAGCCGAGACCTTTCCCAGGGTGGCCATCGTGGAATACACCCCGCTAGAATCTGGGGCTTGGCAGGGGGCGCTATCGGGCTGTGATGGGGTGGTGAACCTGGCCGGAGCGCCGATTTCCGAACGCTGGAGCGAGGAACATAAACAGGCCATCGTAGACAGTCGTGTGGTGGGCACCGAGAAACTGGTGGAAGCCCTCGCCCAGGCCAATCCTAAGCCCACCGCGTGGGTGAATGCCTCCGCCGTTGGCTACTACGGCACCAGCGAAACCGCCACCTTCGACGAAACCAGCCCCGCCGCCGAGGATTTCCTCGCCCAGGTGTGCCAGGGGTGGGAAGCGGCAGCTCAGCGGGTAAAAGATCATGGCCCCCGACTGGTGATTCTGCGGTTGGGCATTGTGCTGGGTATGGGCGGTGCCGTCGCCAAAATGCTGACCCCCTTTCGGATGTTTGCCGGAGGCCCCATCGGCAGCGGGCGGCAGTGGTTTTCCTGGATTCACCTGGAAGATGTGGTGAACCTGATCATCAAAGCCCTCACCGACCCCACCATGGAAGGCACCTACAACGCCACCGCCCCGAATCCAGTACGCATGGCGGAATTTTGCAAAATCCTGGGCAAGGTGCTGAAGCGGCCCTCTTGGTTGCCCGTGCCCGACTTTGTGCTGGAAACCATACTGGGCGATGGGGCGCAGGTCGTCCTCGAAGGTCAGCAAGTTTTGCCCACCCGCGCCGCCGCCACCGGGTTTCAATACCAATACACCGAGGTGACAGACGCCCTAATCGATATCGTGAAGCCCTAGATTGGTGCATTGCTTCGCGAATGGGTACATTGCTTCGCGAATTAGCAAATTGGTGCATTCGCGAAGCAATGCACCCCACAGTTCAACCCGACGCTTAACTCTCCTATGGATATTAGCGAACTCCGCCGCGACTACACCCAGCGGGGGCTAGATCTGCCCGATCTCGCCCCCGACCCCTACGACCAGTTCACCCAATGGTTTCAGCAAGCCTGTGACGCGGAACTGCTGGAGCCCAATGCTCTAGTGCTGTCCACGGTGTCGCCGGAAGGCCACCCCTACCAGCGCACGGTGTTACTCAAATATTTCGACCGGGACGGCTTTGTGTTTTTTACCAACTACGGTAGTCGCAAAGCCCAGCACATTGGGCAGCACCCCCAGGTATCACTGCTGTTTCCCTGGTATGCCCTAGAGCGACAACTGGCCATTACGGGCACCGCTAGCAAAATTTCCGCCGCCGAATCCTTCAAATACTTCACCTCTCGGCCCAGGGGCAGCCAGTTGGGGGCTTGGGTGTCTCAGCAAAGCCAGATTATTTCCTCCCGGCAACTGCTAGAAATGCAGTTCGAGAAGATGAAACAGCGCTTTCTGAACCAAGACATTCCCCTGCCAGATTTTTGGGGAGGGTATCGGGTCAAACCTTCCAGCTTTGAATTTTGGCAAGGTCGCCCCAGCCGCCTGCACGACCGTTTTCTCTATACCCCGGCCTCTAATACGGAGTCGGGTTGGCAGGTAGTGCGGCTGTCACCCTAGCGGGTGGGGACGAGGCGTTCCCTTAGGAGGGGCAAGTCTTCCTTCAAAAACACCGCCATGCGGCCTAGGTAGGGGGTGCCGCTTTCGCCGTAGGCCAGTTCATACCAGTAGGCGAACCGTTCCCCGGAGCGCACCGCCCCCACTAGGGTGATGTTGGGGTTGTCGGGGGCCTGGTCGGTGGGGTATTCAAACAGGATTTGCCCCTGGCGGTAGTCGTTGAAAATTTGGGGGCCGTAGATCAGCCGCAGGGATTCCTCTAGGCGGTCTACCGTAATGTCGTTGGCGTGGTCTACCAGGGTGAAGCGCTCAGTGCGAATGATGCGATGGGCGTTTTCGGGCATCCCTCCTGCCACCGGGAATAGACTGGCCTGGAAGGAAAACCGTTGCCCAGGGCTGGGGGTGCGGCTGACACTGAGGCGCTCGTTGGGGGCAGGGCGGAGGGTGGGGTTGTTGCGAATCCAGGATTCGGCCACACGAGTGGATTGCCCCGGAATGGCCAGACTGGGCAGGGCCATTCCCCCCAGGGCGGCTAGGGCCATCCCCCAACCTAGAGCCACCTGTGCCCCCCGATTAGGAATTGCGCGTAACCCTAGGGATAATGCGGCCATTGCTTTACCTCGCCATATCAGACATGGGGGAACCCGTGCCCCATGATAGCGACCCAGGCGAGTTTTGGCGTGGTGTTCTGCGTGGGATGGGACAGGCTGGGCAGGGTGGGGCCGGGGCTAGCTGAGGACTGGGGTGGGTGGTTCAGGGCTGGGAGGGAAGGCGGCGCGGGCTTGGGCCATATCGGACAACACCGCATCGAGCAGTTGTTCCCGCAGGTCGGGGATGACGGCGAGGGCTCTTGTCCAATCGGGGATTTGGGTTCCGGTGGGGTCATCGAGGTATTGCTGTCCGGCGGAGACAATCACCTGTTCAAAGGTTTCGATGGTGACTTCTTCCTGGTGGCGGTCATAGTCGAGGTGGTTGAAGCGGGCATCCACAAAGTACTGACGGGCCAGGTTTTGGGCCTCGTGCCGAAATTTAATTCGCAGGCTGCGGATGTGATCGGGGCCAATCACCACCTGTTCGGTTTCGGTGAGGGTGCGCAGGATAGATTGCAAAATGTCGCGGCACATTTTTTGCAGGCCCACATTGGCGGAATGGCCGAGGGTTTGGTGCTTGTGCTCAAAAATGCCGAGATCCACCTGGGCCACGCGCTTCAGGGCCACGTTGCGATACACCTCCGCCAGCATCCCCACCTCCAGCCCCCAGTTGCCGGGGATGCGGGTATTCAGGGCTAGGTCACTGGTGAGGGCAAATTCCCCCGATAGCGGGTAGCGGTAGGCATTCAGATAGCGCAGATAGTCGCGATAGCCGAAGACCTCCATCAGCGAGGTGATCAATGGCGTCACAAAGAGCCGCGTGACCCGGCCATGGAGGCGCTGGTGGCCAATGCGGGCGTAGTAGGCTTTGCTGAAGGCGATGCCGAATTCTTGCTCTAGCAGCGGATACAGCAGTTTGAGGGGATAGGTGCGGTCGTAGGTGGTAATGTCGGCATCGTGGAGGGCAATGGCGGCAGCGTCCAGGGAAGCCAGCCCTAGCCCTAGCCACACGGCCCGCCCCTTGCCGCGAAATTGCAGCAAATCGAGTCCCTGATCCGCTAAGAATTGCAGAATGGCCGTAATGGCAGGGCCATTTTCCCACAGTACCCAGGTGGGTTGGGGCAGGGGCTCGAAAAAGTGCACCGCCCGCTGATACTGCTCAACGCTGTCGGCATATAGGCAAATGACGACCCTGTTAACAAAGGTACATTGGCTGAGATGGTCGCGGATGGTGGCTAGGGCAGGTCGCTCCAGTTCCTCATAGAGCGAGGGAATGAGCACGGCGGTGGGGTGATGCTGGCTGAGTTCCGTCAGCCTGGTCTCGAGGCGATCTAGATCTCCCCCCAAATCGTGAATGGTGGTAATCAATTCCTGCTTATAATCCATGCCAACTCCCCAACGATTGCCTCAATCATAGAGCCATCGAATTCCCAGGGTAGTCAGAAGGACTACTTCGCTAGAGGAACCCTCTAGCCTACTTCAGCCAACCCTTCAGCCGCGAGGCCACCTGGGGACGGCGCAATTTTCGCATGGCCTTGGTTTGAATTTGGCGCACCCGTTCCCGCGACAGATTGAAAATACCGCCCACCTCTTCTAGGGTGTGGGTTTCCCCCGTGGTAAGGCCATAGCGCAGGGCAATGATTTCCTTTTCGCGCTCGGTCAGCACCTCGGCAAGGACACTGGTAATCTCCTGGCGCATCATATTTTCGCTAATTTGAGATTCCGGCGATTGGGTGCGGCTATCTTCTAGCAGCTCCATTAATTCGGTATCTTCGCCTTTGCCAACTCGGTGGTTTAAGGAGAGAGAACGACGGCGCACCTGCTGTAAACTTCTGAGCTGATCCACCGTTACATCGAGGGCATCGGCCAATTCCTGTTCGGTGGGATTGCGCTGGAGATCACGACGCAGATCGCGGTGGGCTTTCTTCAGTTTATTGAGCTTTTCAACGATATGAATCGGCAACCGAATGGTGCGGGCATCGTTGGCAATGGTGCGGGTAATTCCTTGGCGAATCCACCAGTAGGCATAGGTAGAGAATTTGTAGCCCTTATCGGGGTCAAATTTTTCCGTAGCGCGGTTTAACCCCAGGGCACCTTCTTGAATCAAATCCAGGAAGGGAACACCCCGATTTAGATAGCGCTTGGCGATCGAAACTACGAGACGCAAGTTTGACCGAATCATCCGCCGTTTTGCGGCTCGACCATCGTGGAGTTTTTGGCTAAACTCGGCCTCGGCTAGGTTAAGTTTGGCCAGCATTTCTTGGCGAGTGGGTTTACGGCCTAGTTCCTTAGTGAGTTTTTCGCTAGCGCTGTCTACCTTAGCCAGAAAACGCACCTGGCGGGCCAACTCGATCTCCTCGCTGGGTTCTAGGAGCGGATAACGGGCCATCTCCTTGAAAAAGGCTCCCACAGCGTCATCGCTGAGGGTTTTACTATAGCCAGAGATACCCATTTCCGAGAGCTCACTGGCCTGGGTAAACTTAGCTAACACCTCGCGGTCTTCTTCCCAGGCGACATGCTCAAGGGCAACCTCACCATCCGCCAAGGAAGGTTTTTCGTTGGCGCGAGTAAAATCGCTGGAGAAGTCATCCAGAGAGTGATCTGGCCAACCGATAGAACTGTCTGTGCTGGAGTTAAATGTAGTGGTCATAGGAGTCAATAAATCTGTATGGCTACAGGTTAGAAGCATGTATATCGGCCTGTCAGAATGGTGACAGCCCCTAGCACGAACTTTTAGCCTGTGGGAACGCTTGGGAAGGGTAATTTTGTGAGTCCACAATACGCACTTTTCCGAAAAATCCTAGGCAATGTAACATTTCTTTGTGGTTCTGCGTAGTGTAGCAAGCTTTGCCGATTTTGCAAGGGATTTGCAAGGGAATCTTGCGCTATTCCAGAAGTCCTCTACTGCTGATTTCTCCTCGCATTTACTAGGCATGGAAAATGAACCTCAGCGCTGCGGTTGGCGCTAGGCTTTTGGGGCTAGATCACTAACCCAAATTTCGGGAAACCCTAGGTGACTTCAGCCTTTAAACTGGCATTACACCCAGGACAATTGCCCCTATGGTTCAGCCCCGTTTCGAGTCCGCTTCCCATTCACCCAGTTGGGTCAATGTTTTAGTTGACTACGGGGGGCAACCCGATATCTACACCTATCGCCTGCCCGACCACCTGACGGTGGAGGCGGGCGACATTCTCACGGTGCCCTTTGGGTCGCAGCAGGTGGGAGCCATTGCCCTGTCCCTGCTGACCACGCCACCCCCTCACCTAGAGGCCAACCAGATTCGGTTGGTGGAGGGAGTGGTGGAGAAACGTTTTTTTGCACCGCCCTACTGGACGCTGCTGCAACGGGTGGCCGAACGTTACCAAACACCTTTAGTACAGGTGCTTAGAACGGCATTGCCACCAGGGTTGCTGGCACGCTCCCAGCGTCGGTTGCGGCTGTGTCCCGAACGCATCCCCTCCCAGGTTGACGGGTCATTATCGCCCGCCTTAATCACTCTTTTGGAGACCCTGCGTCGTTCAGCCACGGGTGATTATACATGGCAATATCTAAAACGGCACGGAATTTCCCACCGATCTATCCAACAATTTATACAACTGGGCTGGGCTGAATCCTACTTGGCCCCAGCCCAGCCGCCCAAACCCCAGCAACGACAGGCGGTTACGCTGGTTACGGCTGGTATGGATGCCGCTGATCTAACCCCTCGTCAGGCGGAGATTTTGGCGATCCTCAAGCGCCACGGTGGCGATCTGTGGCTGAGTGATGCCCTGCAACGGTGCCAAACCACTAGCGCCACCCTGAAGCGGCTGGCCCAAAAAGGCTATCTAGAAATGGCCCCCCGCGAACGGTTGCGTGCCGAAGTGGCCCCCGCCCTAGCTGCGGATCAACCCAAGGCGCTGACCCCCACCCAGGCCCAGGTGCTAGCGGCCATTACCCAATGCCATGGAGCAGCTCAGTTTTTGCTCCATGGGGTCACCGGGTCGGGTAAAACCGAGGTCTATCTTCAGGCCATTGCGCCACGGCTGGCGGCGGGGCAGTCGGCCCTGGTGCTGGTGCCGGAAATTGGCCTCACCCCCCAACTGACGGATCGGTTTCGGCGGCGGTTTGGCTCCCAGGTTTGCGTGTACCACAGCGGCCTCAGCGACGGCGAACGCTACGACACCTGGCGACAGTGCCTGCAACCGGGACATCCCCTGGTGATTGTGGGCACCCGCTCCGCCATTTTTCTGCCCCTGCGCCACCTAGGACTCATCGTCCTCGACGAAGAACACGATGGCAGCTACAAGCAGGACGTGACCCCCTGTTACCATGCCCGCACCGTGGCCCAATGGCGCTCTGATCTGGAAAACTGCCCCCTAATTTTGGGTTCCGCCACTCCCTCTTTGGAAACCTGGGTGCAGTGCCATCCTGGGATTCGAGCGGCGGATCTGGGTGATCACAGTTCAAAATTCAACGTTCAAAATTCAACGTTCAGTCCCCCCCAATCCCCAATCCCCGACTCCCGGCGCTCAATCCTTCAGGGCGAGGAGACCTCGCCCCTACCCGACTCCCGATTCCCGACTCCTCTCCCCGCTACCTATCTGTCGTTGCCCCACCGAGTCCAAGCCCGCCCCATGCCGAAGGTCGAAGTGATCGACATGCGGGAGGAACTGCACCAGGGCAACCGCAGTATTTTTAGTCGGCGGCTTCAGGATGCCCTCACGGAAATGAAAGCCCAAGGGCAGCAGGGGCTCCTGTTTATTCACCGACGGGGGCACAGTAGTTTTGTGTCTTGTCGAAGTTGTGGGCTGGTGATGATGTGTCCCCATTGCGATGTGTCGTTGTCCTACCATCAGCCCCAGGGCCACAGCCCGATGACGCTGCGCTGCCACTATTGCGGCCATCAGCAGGGCCATCCCCGGCACTGTCCCGACTGTGGGTCGCCCTACCTAAAACACTTTGGCAGCGGCACCCAGCGGGTGGTGAATGCCCTGGCGGAACAGTTTCCCGGCCTAAGCTGCCTTCGCTTTGACAGCGACACCACCCGTAATAAAGGCTCCCATCGCGCCCTGCTGACCCGCTTTGCTGAGGGAGAGGCCGACGTGTTGGTGGGCACCCAAATGTTAACCAAGGGCATTGATCTCCCCCAGGTGACGCTGGTGGGCATCATCGCCGCCGATGGGTTGCTGTACATGAACGACTATTGGGCCAGCGAACGGGCCATGCAGGTGTTGATTCAGGTGGCGGGGCGGGCCGGACGGGGCGACCAACCGGGTCAAGTCCTGCTGCAAACCTACACGCCAGAGCATCCCGTCATCGAAGCCGTGACTGACCACGCCTACGAACCCTTTATTGCCGCCGAATGGGAGCAGCGCCAGATCTTGCAATATCCCCCAGCGGGCCAGTTAGTGCTGTTGCGGCTGAGTAGTTTCGACCCCCAGGCCGTGCAGCAGTTCGCGGAAACCCTGGCCCAACGCCTAGATACGATTCTCCAAGACTATCCCCATACCCGCCTTGGCCCTGCGCCAGCCCCCATTTTGCGAGTGGCCCGTCGTTTTCGGTGGCAAATTCTGCTGAAGTTTCCCCTAGGGCTACCCCTGCCAAATCTGCAAGCCCTGCGAGACCTTTGCCCCACCCCGGTGAGCCTCACCATTGATGTAGACCCGCTCAATTTGTCCTAGGGAACCTAGCGGGGTGAGGGCTCGCCCCCTCCCCTAGGACAAGAGAGGGGGCGCTTGCTTCTCGGCAGGGTGGGTGGTGGCGACTTGGTGATCGACTGAGGGTTCAGTTGCAAACCTACGCGATCCATACAGAATCTCGACTATTGGCTAGGCCATACTGCCGATGCAATGTGGCATCGTGGAGATGAACACCTAGGGAATTAGCCTGGTGCAGGCTGGCGGAGACAACGATGAAAGAATACACCTCTCGCAAGCGCGAATCTTCTCTGCCCTCGACAAAGCATACCCCAGACCCGTTTCAGCCTCGCCCCTTTGCGCCAACCCCAGAAGTGCAGACCCTAGAGACCCAGCCCCCAGCCCCCACTGGCCCCATTTCTGGGTCGTCTTTTCGCACCTTTTCCATCCAAGACCCAAGCGGCACTAGCCGACAACCGATTCAACCCAAGCTCACCATCGGCGCACCGGGCGATAAGTACGAGCAAGAAGCGGATCGGGTGGCCAGCCAAGTGGTGCAACACATCCACACCCCCCATAGCAATGCCCCCCTCCAGCGGGATTCTTTAGAAGCCAACAAGCTGCAAAGGTCGCCCCGCTTGCAGCGCAATGCCCTTGAGGAAAACGAGTTGCAAATGCGCCCTGCCACCAAAGCCGTGTCAGAGGGGCCAGTTTCAGCATCGTTAGAAACCGCCATTTCCCAGGCTAGGGGCAGCGGCCAAAGCCTAGACCTCAGTCTGCAACGGCAAATGGGCCAAGCCATGGGAGCAAATTTTAGCGGCGTTACCATCCACACCGATAGCCAATCCGACCAACTCAATCGCTCTATTCAGGCTAAAGCGTTTACCACGGGGCAGGATATTTTCTTCCGCCAGGGTGCCTATCAACCGGGGGGCCGGGATGGGCAGGAACTCATCGCCCATGAGTTGACCCATGTGGTGCAGCAGAATGGGAGCGCAGTGCAGCCGATGACGCTGATGCCGGGATTAAACCAAGTAATCCAGGCACGGAAAATAAACAACGACGCGGATCTGACACAAGACGTAGAGGATGCACAGAAGCAAGTTGGTGGGGCCGAACACCTTACGGTATTGGCAGTGCTACAGAAAATAGCCGCCTACTTCGAGACAGATGTAAGCGGCGCGACAAAGGCAAGCGAAGCCTTTGCGATCTTATCGAATGATACAAATCGCGTTATGGATGCGGAAGATCTTCAAGTCATAGCGCAAATCGTGCAGGATCGAATGAAATTGGTGGCAAAAAAGGCATTTCGCGAAGAGAGAGAGTATCTGTACGAAGTTATGCCAGCGATCTTATACGACCATAAGCAGCTTCAAGGCAAAGCAAAATGGAATGCGGAGATGGATAAGTACCTCAAAGTAGAGATGGATAGGCTATGTGACACATCATGGCACATCGACCAAGCCAGTATCCCGGAGGAGATAACCGAAAGACGTGAAGAGCGTCAAGCAGAATGGTTAGATCATGCTTGGAAGAAAGTAGGGGAATTGAAGCCGATTGGGTCGTCAACACTACCAGTAAAGGCAAAATTTTGGGAGTTCCTAGGATGGAACATTAGAGGATTAGAATGGACAATGAGAAACGTTAGTGCTGGCCCCACAGGTACAAAACTCCACTTAACAGTAAGTGGAAACTCTATGTTGGCACCATCCACCCTGATAACTCAAGACGCTGATATTCTTAATAAGAGTCCAGATCTGATTTATTCAAAACTTTTTGAGAGTGTAGACGTGGACAAACGAGTCCATGTCACTAGGGAATCTGAACCGAAGAAACATCTCTACATTGGAGGTACAAATGGCCTAGGAATGGCAATCGAAGACAGTGCCTGGGAAGGCGATGCGAAGACGATGAAAGAGCATCTGAACTCATTCAAGACCGACGTGATCCAAAAGATAATAGCTGCAAAGTTGAAAGGATGGAAGCTTGAGTAAAGGTAGTGCGATCTCCCATCGCCGTAGTTTAGGTTTCGGTGTGGTGCCAGTGGAGGGTGCCGTTGTGTTGTTCGCAAATCACCAGGCCGAACCAGTCTAGACGTTCTAGGTTTTCGGTGATGGCGGTTAGCTTTTTCTGGGTGTTTTTTCCGGTAAATTGGGCGGCAATTTGAGGTACTGTCCATTCGCCCGGACTGGTACGCAGCAAGTCGCGGATGGCGGCGAGTTGGTCTTTGGGCTGGATAGGCCACTTGCGCTGCTCTGCGGGTTCTACGATAGTCTCGGTTTCGGTGCCGATGCCTTCTAGGGCGGTTTGAATGGGTTGTGTTTGCTCTGGGGCTTGATATTCGGGCCGCAGCCAACGAATGAGGCCGTTGCGTTCTTCTTCGGCGCGTTGGGCGTTGAGGGCAACGAGGTTTTCGAGGATTTGGTCGTCGGTGATGCTGTGGGGCCAGCCGTAGGATTGGAGGACGGCGAGGTCTAGGTCGTCGTGGATTTGTTTGAGGGTGGAGACGAAGGCACGGTTGTTGTAGTCGCGGTCGGCTTCGGTGAAGGGTTCTCCGGCTCGGAGTTTTTCGAGCAGGTTATACATTCCGGTGATGGTGATGTCTGGATGGGCGGCTTGCACTTGTTTGCGGTGGGCATCTAACCGTTCGCCCAGTTCGCGGATTTTCTGCTTTTGCTCTGGGGTGGGATCTGGGAAGGGGAAAGGATCGAAGCAAACAGAATTGTTATAACGGGGTCTGTCTTCCAGGGTTCCTCCCGCAGCAAGTGACCATCTCACATGGATCTGACTGGAAAGAATTCCTAGGAAGTAAGCATCGCTTACAGGAATCACGATAATTTGTTGATCTGGAATTACTTCTGAATTGATAAATGCAAAAACCCTATGGGCACCTCGATTAATAAAGAATTCAGTGAACAACAGTCTCAAAAAAGAACA
>JBBAWV010000031.1:0-39356 GCA_040396995.1 Nodosilinea sp.
GATGCCACCTTAAAAGTCGCAAACAGTATCCTATATTCTGAAAACTCTCCTAAGTTTGGGGAATCAGATCATAAAATAATACAGAAAGTAGACGAAAGCCAGTCTGTATTGTTATCAGATGAAATATCGTTAGAAGGCTCTCGATTTTCTAAGACTGTTCCGGGTTTTGAAAAAATAGAAAATACTGACTCAGCAGCAGAGCTACAAAGTATTCAGACCTCCTTCGACAGCAGTTCTTCACTCTCGACGAATTTTGGAACTACATCTACAACAAAGACTTTGATTCCCAAAAAACTGCTTAGTTATCAAGATGTTGTTCACAACGAAATTCAAAGGAATAATGAAGATTATTTAGATTTGGTTTCGGACACCGAGTCAACGTCTTCATATAATTTTTTCAGATCTAAATTTGAAGTTTTACCTAATACTTTAAAGGTAAATGATTTTGACTTTTCATCTGATTCTATTTCCACACCGACACCAATAAAGAACTCCCTACTACCGGAGACTTTATCATCTCCTGAAATTCTGACTTCTCAAGGTTTGCAAAAATCTGAAGAGGCTGATCTATCTTTATCCTCTACGTTTATATCTGAACCTATAGAAACTTCTTTAACGACGGCAGTTATCCAAGACCATAATCAGACATGGTTCGATAGGCTTCAGAAAGCAGATGACGGCCACCTTAGTCTTTTGACAGATAAAATATCTGAGTCTGTTGAAGATTCTTTAACGTCAATAAGTTCAGAGAATTCCAGCGCAGTAAAACCTAACATTACTCAAAAAACTAATGAAGATTTATTTCCATCAAATCCTATATCTACTCCCCAAAAAATATCATTCATTAATGAGTCAGTGTCAGAAAGTGGCTCATCATCACATAACAGTCTTCAGAGAGCGGAGGAGGGGAAAATCGCTTCTCTAGGAAATTTGCTTTTCCAACCTACATCAGAAGCCCTAACTGATAAATCTTCAATAGGAACAGAAAAATCATTACTTACAAATGTTCAAAAGGTTGTCGAAAATAACTTTTCCTCCCCATTTTCTGATGCATCAAAATCTCCATTAGATTTAATATCTCCCAATGCCCATTTACAGCTCACATCTAAAAACCAAGACCAAGCCAATGAAAAAAATCAAAGAGCTATCGGAGATACTTTTGCTTCCTCCATTGATATTGGATCAAATGTCTCAAAAGAAAATATTTTATTTTCCCAGATTACCTCAAACATTGAGAATAGAACTTTAGTCCCCATGCCAGAACTGCTAGAGAACCCATTAACTTACGGGGCTTTCTCTGGTTCTAATACGGAAGCACCTGATCTAATACAAAGATTAAGCGAAAATAATTTCTCCCCGTTTGTAGAATTCACATCTTTATCGAAAACAGATTTTCCAAAACCTGAAGTTTCTACCGTTTTTGATATTTTGCAAAAAACTGAATTAAAATCGCCTGGACATATTCAGGAATACAGTGAGAATGCCTCTGATTTTGTTGCAGATTCTATTTCTTTATCTAAAACAGAATCAATTTTTGCTGAAAACCGTCATAAATCAGAAATATCGCCCTATGAAATAGATCAAAAATATAGAGAAAATGATACTAGTACATCCACAGAAGACGAAGCTATTGTCGATATTTCCTCCAGTTCTAGCCAATCATCTTTTAAAGGTATTCAGCAATCTGAGGATACTCACTCTAATATTCAAGTACCCTTTGAGCCTACAGAATCTCAATCTAATTTAATGCAACCGGAAGCTTTATCGGTCGATGATGCTTCAATATCTAGTTATATCCAAAAGTCTGACAAGCACAATTCTGCCCCCCCAGAAAACTCTTTGTCTATTATCTCTAGCGACTCTCAAATATCTAGCAATTTATTGAAATCTACAACTACACTGTCTAGCTCGAAGCAGGCAGATAGCAAGAACAATAACCACTCTCTAGACGGTTTTACTTTAGACTCTGCCGAAACTTTTCTGAGTGCTGACATCTTGGTTGGAAAAAGTGATCGTTCGCCTGAAAGTATTCAGAGATCTGATGAAGTTAACCTGTCGAGATCTCTTCAGGAAACATCAAATTATGAGCCCCTAAGGACGACTGGTGAAGCATTGTCTAAAGCTATACCAAGTCATAGTTCTATTGATAATGATATTTCAGCAGTTGATGTCACTGCTTTAACACAACATGAATCATCGTCTTTCTCTTTGCCTATTCATTCTATTCAAAGAAATATAGATAGTGAAAGGGAGAAATTGTTTCAGGATTGGCCTCATTCTTTGATTTCACGAAAAGAGGTAATACCGTCTCCAGTTAAAAATCACTATGATCAGTTGCCCATTTTGATTGATTTTCAGTCTTTGCCTGAGATGCTGAATAAGCGAAGAGAAATTGGAGATACCTTAGAATGCCAAGATAATAGGTTAGATAGTTTAAGTTTATCTCAAGCGGAATCAGAGGTTTTATCATCAGAAGAAACAACCCATTTAATCCAGGCTCAAGTTAATTCCGCCCAAATCGGATCAGGTGAGTTATCAATAAAAAATCAAGATCTTGCCTCTAATCAGTTACTGAGATCTTCAATGATGTCTGATGATTATCAACAGAAAACTGATCGAGATGATCACTACAATATATCTCATAAAGATAAGAATATTTCCTCTCCCTTAACTGTTGATTCGTTAAGTGCTGAGACTCGTCCGATTCAGAATATCGACATAGTCAAACAGTCATATTCTCAGATTAATAGAGAAGATTTACTACAGAAAAAGCCTGATGAACCTGTCTTCTGTGCTGATCAAATATCTGAACTCGATGCAGTTTCGGCTCAAACCACTGAAGAGTCCATTGTTGATGTCTCTCAACTTCCTGACCTTCAAGCCTCTAAATCTCAACTATCGGGATTATCGGGAATTAATGCGATTCCTGTTCAACGTACTAAGCAGATGGCATCTGACGTTGCTCAATTGTTTGCGGTAGAAGCGAATTCGGTTCAGCCAGTCTGGACAGATAAACCTTATATCTCTGAGCTAAATGAAACAGATACGACGAAGATTAAGTATTCTGAAAATCCTATTGATCAAGGGTCTCAGGAATCTGAAATTGATCCAGGACAAATTCAACGATCAATGGCGGATAACGGATCAGTTGTGCCAACAGAGTGGCAAAGTTTGGCAGATTTAGTGAGTTCTCAAATATCGCTATCTTCACAGCTAGAGATGTTATCCGATGACTCTCCACCAGAGGCCCATGCCTTAACAGGAGACGTATCAAACTTACCCATATCAGCGATTTCATCATCTATAGAGTCGCAGCTTACACTAGATGATTCCCGGACATCTCCATCGGGAAATGAGGTAATGTCACCTGTTGTCGCGCTTCAGAGGAAACTCACTGTCTCTCGCACAAAGCCTGCTCTGAAAAATCGAAGTCAAGGCTCTATTCAAGCTCAACAGGGCAATGACGTCTCTGGATTAATACCTAATGTTTTGATTCAGGCAAAGGAGGATACCCCTTTTACAACAGTTGGGGCCAATCAGAACCAAGGGAAGGATCTCTGCTCTGACAAAGCCCATGCCCTAGAGCAGTTAGCCCAGGAGATCTATCAGAGAATGCGTCAACGCTTAGTCATTGAAAAAGAGCGCCATGGTCGGTTCTATTCAAAACGTTTGAGATGATGTTAATGCCATGACTAATCCCATTAAGGCGAAACTCATTGCACGGGAAGGAAACAGTACGATTGATACCATCGAGTTTATGTTTAACCCAACGGAACTGAATTTTGATCGTACGGTTAACCTAAACTCATCTCCTGGTTCTCGGACGGATTCTGGTGTGCCTAAAATTAGTTTTGGCTCTCCAGAACCTTGGCGACTAACCATTAGCAATATTGTTTTTGATACCTACGAAAGTGGCGGCAATGTTTACACGGAATATATCAGCAAATTTAGACAAGCTGTTGAATTTTTAGATGGAAAAGATCGGCCACCGATCTACGTTTTTACCTGGGGGAGCCAGGAATATCTGCGCTGTTTTGTACAGTCTCTAAGCTATAAACTCACCCTATTTTTACCTGATGGTACTCCAGTAAGAAGTGTCGTCAATCTTACTTTGGTGGAAGTGGCCTCGCTATAGACTTAGAGGGTTTTTAAACAATTATCGATAGTGATAGATAAATATGTAGTGAATTATTTTTTAGGTAATATTACTGAAGGGGCTTTCAGGCAAACGTTTTCCACGAGAAATCAGGGGTTTCCAGAGATGTGTCAGGCCGTCAGCCACCACCCTACAACTCCACGACCACCTAGAGTTCCCCGACTCCGGCGCACTCAGCAAGGCTTAATTGCCCTAGGTTTTGCAAAATGCCCAGCACTTGGCCCAAGTCGCCAAGGTTGAGGATATTGAAATGCTGCGACAAACCATACTGGGGGCTGGGCTGAAGGGAAAGCTTGAGAAACAAGAAACTTTCGCCGCTACAGAGCAGACCATAGGCAGGTTGCCGGGGCTGAGGGTTGGCCAGCCTATAGGCCAACGCCTGGGGAATGCCCAGGGAGAGCGAAAGGGTGGATCGTAAAAGCCAGCCAGATCCAGCAAGGGCGAGACAATCATCATTTTTACGCCATTTTCCAGCATCGATCCTTCATCAAGCTGATGAAAGTAGCAAGCTCGAATGCGATCTAGCGCTTGCTGTTGAGCCTCGGTGAGGGATGGTAGGCCCTGCTGCCACTCTGGGAAAAAGTCTGGCTCCTGCACCCAGGTAAGGTTAAAGGACGCTCGCAAATACTTGAGGGTCAGACTTCCGGATCCGTGTTGCCTTCTGAGGGCATCACCAGAGCCCTCACCAGCGATGTCTGGGGCGAAAAAAACAGGACGTAGCGGGGGAGCTACATCCTGTCATAACGTTTTGGGTCAACGTTTTGAGGTTAGGTTGGCTAGGGATTACTTTTTGATGTCCTTGGCCATTTTGCGGAACATATCCAGGTTGGTGTCGGTTTTGAGATTGCGGCTGGTGAAGCTGCTGGAACTCGTGGACGACGTGGTGGCCTCGGTGGGGATGGACTTTGCTTTGGGCAGGCCGCTTTCGTCCAGCTTCACAGCTTCCGTGGCAGAGATTTTGCGGATGCTTTCCTTCTCTTCGGTTTCGCCCCGCTTTTTGGCAAAGGTGCGGCGCACGGTTTTGGAGGAACGCATGTATTCGATGTTGCCGAAGCTCTTAGCATCATCGGGTTCGAGGAAATAGGCACTGCCAGCGGATTCGATGGTGGGTTGGGGGTTGGCCTTGGCGGGACGATCCGCCTCACCGGGGTTCTTGGCCTTGCCGCCAAACAAACCGCGAATAAATCCAGTCATAACTCAATAGCTCCTGCGTCGGTAGGGTGAGGTGGGGGTCAAGCCTAGGGAAAACGCGCCTGGGGAGGACGACTCAGCCCTATCTGACCTGACTAAAGTTTTGTTAATACCTATGTTAACTTTTGTTGGCCCCAACGCGGAGGAGATTGGCTGAAAAGATTGGATTTTCTGAGGTGTGTCCTTTCTGAGAGCGTGGGGGCATGGCTTTACCCTAGTACTGGTCTCACCAGCGATGTTGCCCTCGGCGACGTTGGAGGGTGAGCCCTAGGTCTAGGATGTCTGGGTTGCCGTCGGGTCATTCGTTACAGATAATGAAAAGATAATGAAAACCCACCCCCTCCACGGGCGACCCCTTTGCCCTATATAGCTGGGTTCTGTTCTCTATCGCCCAAAAACGCTGTGTCCTCCTCTCCACCCTCGACTACCCCCCCCCATTCGGCAGAACAATCCAGTGTTCCACCGACTAAGGGGGCGTTCCAGCGGGTTTTTGTCTCCACCTTCATCACTATTTTTCTAGCGGAACTGGGGGATAAAACCCAGGTGACCACCCTGTTGATGAGTGCCCAGTCAGAAGCGCCCTGGATTGTGTTTTTGGGGGCAGGGTCGGCGTTGATTGCCACCAGTTTGATCGGTGTCTTGCTGGGGCAATGGCTGGCCCGTCGGGTATCCCCCAAAGCCCTCGATACCGCCTCTGGGGCCGTGTTGTTGGGCATCACCGTCTGGCTGTTGTGGGATATTACCCACCTGTAGCCTTATCCGGCCAAAGCGTTATCCAGCGAAGAGTCTCCCCATCCCCATCCGACCATCGGCCCACGGTGAGCGAATGCCGTATCCTGTCCGAGTTGTCTGCCCATTCCCCCTATCACCCCAACCCCATGGACTGGAATCTACTTGCCCTCAGCTTTACCGCCGTGTTTATTTCCGAGTTGGGAGACAAAAGCCAGCTCGCCGCCATCGCCCTAGGGGGAAGTTCTAAATCTCCGAAGGCGGTCTTTTTCGGTACGGCGGCGGCGCTGCTGCTGGCCAGTTTTTTAGGGGTGCTGGTTGGGGAAGGCACCGCTCAAATTTTGCCCGAACGTCTGGTGAAAGCCGTTGCGGCGGTGGGGTTTGGGCTACTGGCGGTGCGCCTACTGTGGCCTGGAGAGGGCGGCGATTAAGGAGCGAGGCCATCTCGCCCCTACGGTGGGTGTGAATCTTTCCGGTTAGCCCATGGGTGGGGTGGTGCCGTCGCCGACGATGGCTCGCATTCCCTCTAGGGTGGCGGGGATGCTCTTAGGATCCATAAACATCACCTTGCTGCTGTCGCTGCTGCCGATCTTCAGGCCCATGTCTAGGTATTGCTGGGCAAGGAGGTATTGCAGGGATTCCCGTGCGTCGGGATCCGTCGCCAGGGTTTTGGCGATGATTTGCATCGCTTGAGCCGTGGCTTGGGCGTGGAGCACCTGCTCCTGCTGTAGGGCTTGGGCGCGGAGGACGATGGACTTTTGCTGGGCTTCGGCATCGAGGATGGCGGCGGTTTTACGGGCTTCGGCATCTAGCACCGCCGACTCGGCCCTTCCCCGTGCGGAGTTCACGGCGGATTCCCGTTCCCCTTCTGAGGTGAGGATGGCGGCCCGTTTTTTGCGCTCGGCGGCCATTTGTAGCTCCATCGCCTCCTGGACGGCCTTGGACGGGATGATATCGCGCAGTTCCACACGGGTGACCTTGACGCCCCAGGGGTCGGTGGAAATATCGAGTTCGCGCAGCAAAATTTCGTTGATTTCCGAGCGGGCGGTGAAGGTTTCATCCAGTTCCAGTTTCCCCATCTCGGCCCGCACTTGGGTCAAGACCAGGTTCACCATGGCCGATTGCAGGTTTTCTACCTTGTAGTAGGCCTTTTCCATGTCCACAATCCGCCAGTACACCACCGCATCCACGCTGATGGAGACGTTGTCGCGGGTAATGCACTGCTGGGGTGGAATATCCAGCACCCGTTCCCGAATGGTTTGTTTAAACACCACCCGCTCCACGAAGGGAAGCACAAAGTTGAGCCCTGGGGAGAGCTTTTTCCCGGTGTATTTGCCGAGGCTTTCCACCAGAGCCTCATCACTCTGGTTCACAATACGCACCCCGCTAGCGGCGATGGATCCGCCCAGCATCATTAGGATGAAGATAAAACTGACAAAGCCGCCCATGGCTTACAAGCTCCTTACAGTATTGACAGGAAGGGATTGACAGGTTGCGGGTAGATAGACAAGTCGTAGGTTACAGATTGTGGGTGGGGATAGGTGGTGGATAGCGGGACAATCCGCCGGTTTACAGGCCGTAGATACAAGTAGGTGCAAGTAGGTGCAAGACATCGTAGATACACAAAAGTCGTGGCATAAACAGGGTATCGTCTTGCCCTTAGGTTGGGGGATGATTTGCCCTAGGGCTCCCAGGTCTGGATGGCCCTTTCGGGCATGACGTAAAGGGTGTTGCCCTTACGTCGAACCACCACCACGACTTGATCCGCCCCAATGGCCACCGCCTCGTCATCGCATCGGGCCTGCCAGGAGTTGCCCTCGTAGAGCACCCGCCCAGCTTCCCCAGGGGCAATGGCGGTAATGGTGCGGGCCTCCGTGGCGTCCAGCAGAATCGGGGGCGTCCGCTGGGGCACAAACCGCTTGAGGAAAAAGATGAAAATGAGGGATAGCAGCATCCACAGCGCCGCTTGAACATTGAATTGGGGCACCACTAAGGCTATAAGCGACACGATGATGGCGCTGACCCCTAGGGTAGACTCCACAAAGGCGGTGGGAATAAAGAGCTCCATCAGGCAGAGCACCGTTCCTAAAATGAGCCAGAACAAGGCATAGTTCATGGTGACCGGGTTGCCTACCACAATGTTCGAGATATCTAGGTTTAATCTATCCTTAGAGGCCAAGGCTTGGGGTCGCTAATTACATTCTTTTAACGGAGAGTAACGATTTTGGCAGATTATTACCCTGAATTAGGCTAAGACTGTCGCCTTTCCTTGCCCTCCGCCTTGCCGATCCCTTGCCCTCGACGCTTGCCCCCAACCTGACTGAGCCTATGAACCGTGCTGAGCGCTTTTCCTCCCGCTACCAGCCCTACCTCTGGGTGGTGGGCGATGGTGTGGATCATCTGCCCCTAGATGCGTTGGTGGGGCAGCGCTATCGAGTGGTGGCTCCGCGTCTTTGGCTCGATACCCAGCCCGACCAACGGCCCGATACCCCCGATACTCTGCCGGATCAGGCTCTGCCCTATCTCCACACCCATTCCCTGCGGTTGCACGTACCGGGGCTCTATGGGGCGCTTCAGCCCGGATTGTCGGCTCCGATTTTGCTGCTGGAAAATGCGCCGATTCACCCCCAGGCGGGGATTCTGCTCCCGGATCTTGAAACGGCCCTGGCGAAGGCCAATCCCCTGCGGCAAATCCATTGGATTTGGCAAACCTGGGAACTGTGGCAGCGGCTAGAGGCATATGGCTTGCGTCGTAGTCTGCTCCAGCCCCAGAACATTCGGGTAGAGGGATGGCGGATTCGGTTGCGCGAACTCTATGGCGATGAGGTGGCCCTCGGTTTAGCGGATCTCGCGGCCCTGTGGCTATCCTGGATGGTGCCGTTGCACCTTTCGGTCTCCGAGCCTCTCGCGGCCTTGATCGCGGATGTAGAAGCGGAACAGGTGGATGGTGAAACCCTGGGGCAACGGCTGAACCAACTGCTGCTGGAGCAGAGTGCCCTAAGGCCGGGACGATTTGCCCTAGCCGGATCTGCCGCCATTGGCCCCACCCAGCCCCGTAATGAAGATGCCTGCTGGCCGGATGGCATCACCCTGGATGCCCAAAGCGGCGGGGGATTGCAGGTGGGGATCGTCTGCGATGGGGTGGGTGGCCACGAGGGCGGCGACATTGCCAGCCAGTTAGCAATTCAGTCCCTTCGACTACAACTGCAAACCCTCTTGGCGGAAGTAGAAAAGGAAACCCAGATTTTGCCGCCCGCTCTGGTGATTCAGCAGATCGAAGCGATACTGCGAATCGTCAACGACCTAATCTGCTTTCAAAACGACAACCAAAGTCGGGTGGGACGACAGCGCATGGGCACCACCCTGGTAATGGCGGTGCTGGTGTCCCAACGGGTGACCACCGAAGCTGGGGCGCAACGGGTCACGGAGGTCTACCTAGCCCACATCGGCGATAGTCGCGCCTATTGGATCACCCCCGACTATTGCCACCTGTTAACGGTGGATGACGACATCGCCGGACGGGAGGTGATCGCCGGACGCCAAACCCTCTCCCTGGCCCTAGAACGTAGCGATGCCGGAGCCCTGACCCAAGCCCTAGGCACCCGCAGCGGCGACTATTTTCAGCCCCACATTCGGCGCTTTTTGCTCGATGAAACGGGGGTGCTGCTGCTCTGTTCCGATGGCCTCAGCGACCACTACCGGATTGAAGACGCCTGGGCCAACTACATCGGCCTGATCGTCAAAGACATCGTCACCCTAGAATCGGCGGTGGCCTCCTGGCTGGAACTGGCCCACCAAAAAAATGGCCACGACAACACAGCCGTTGTTCTAATTCAGCACCGCATTGCCGCACCCGCCGAAGCACCCACCGATACCTCACCCGCCACCACCCCTCGCGTTCCCCCCACCGGAGCCACCCTCTATGGCGAAGCCCAAGAGGAAGAGACCCGTGCGCCCCTATCGCCCAAGCCCAAGCCTGTGCCCCTGTGGGTGTTGCTGCTCTCTGCGGCCATTTTGCTGACCGCCGTGGCCAGTTGGTGGTTTACCCGTCCCATCCCAGAGCCAACAACGCCCGAAGATCCCATCGAAATCCCCGTTGTGCCTCCCAGCGAAAGTAACCCAGAACAAGAATCCGAGGACAGCCCCAATCCGAACAGCGATGCTGAGGCTGATCCCGGCACCACCAACTAGTCGCCTAGCTCCACCCTGGCTCCTGACCGTCTGTTATCGTCCCGGAATCAACCCGCCGCCCAGGCGCTTCATCACCCGGTTGGCGATGTCGGCGTACTGCACTTCTCCCGCCAAAATTTGGCCCAAACGCTGGGTGGCGGTGGGGCGCTTGATGCCCACTCGGTAGCCGATCCCCGGTATCCGAAAAAACAGTCCTGATATTCGTTTCGCCCACTGCATATCCGCCCCCCAAGAGGTTTGCATCTCAGCGGTATAGTCCGCCAGAGCATTGGTTTCGCCCGACAACGCCCGATGAATCGCCACCGCCGCCTTGACGCCGCTGATCATGCCGGGACGAATGCCTTCGGCACTGAGGGGATCCACAATCGCCGCCGCCTCACCCACCAGCACCGCCCGCTCGGTGTGGAGGGGATGTTGGCCATCCCACAGTTTCAGGGCATGGTGATAGGTCTGGGCCTGGGCCGGGTTGATGCCAACCGTCTGGCAATAGCGAGCGAGGGCAGATTGATAGTCCGCTGTCGCCTTGTCCACCGCCTTACCGACTGCCGCTTTGCCGATAAAGGACACCGCCCCAATGGAATAGCCCTGGCGTTTCGGGAAGTTCCACAGACAGCCCTGCTTTACTAGTCCAAACTCAAAGCTCATGGGAAAGGTGTCCGCCACCGGATCCGCCGTGACCACCTCCAACACCGTAGCTGTTCGCAGGGGCAAGGTTGGAAATCCCAGCCACCCCGCCATTGGCCCCTGAGATCCATCGGCGGCAACCAGGTAGGCGGCTGTGAACTGGCCGTTGGGCGTTGACACCCGCCACTGATCTCCCGTTAAGGCAATCCCGGTCACAGGCGTCTCGTCTTTAACCTCCGCTCCCTGGGCCTGGGCCTGCTGCACGAGGAACTGGTCAAACACCTCTCGCCGCACCATCCAAATCGGCTCGGCGGTTTCTAATGCCGCGTCAATGGGATCATCAAGCTGGTAGGTGTAGCGCACTTGCCGCCGCTGGCTGTCGATAGCGGGGGCAAAGTCAAAGTCAAAATACTCGGCCACACTGGGGGAAACGGCCCCACCGCAAGGCTTGTAGCGCGGTAGGGAGGCCGCTTCCAGAATCAGCACCGAACGCCCCTGCTTAGCCAGGTGGTAGGCCGTTGCCGATCCCGCTGGCCCAGCCCCTACCACAATACAGTCGTACATCGTGCGCCTCACCCCTCTCCACGTCATCCCAGACTAGAGGAAAACCAGATGCATTGATGCATCGATCAGGAAATATGTTAAGTTGTGTGAATAACCTAGGGATTGTCTGCTGTCAAGCATCACGGTAACGCTTGCACGGGTTGGAACCGGTGGCCATGGGGTCTCCTTGGCGGTTGTCACCGCCCCTTCCCCCAATATGCCCTAGGGCCGCAGCAATGGGAGGTACTGTTTATTCTTCCTGATGCTGAAGGATAACGCTCATACCTGTTGTTGCTAGGACTTGATGCATGGGGCTAAAGCCGACCGTTGCCTTTAACCATTTAGGATGCGAGAAAAATCGCGTTGATACCGAACATATGCTGGGTCTGCTGGTGCAGGCAGGCTACCACGTAGACGCCAACGAAGAACTGGCCGACTACGTGGTAGTGAATACCTGTAGCTTCATCGAAGAAGCACGCAAGGAATCGGTGCGGACGCTGGTGGAACTGGCGGAAGCCAACAAGAAAATTGTGATTACGGGCTGTCTGGCCCAGCACTTCCAGGGCGAACTGCTGGAGGAATTGCCGGAGGCCGTAGCCCTCGTGGGAACGGGGGATTATAACCGCATTGTGGAAGTCATTGAGCGGGCCGAGGCGGGGGAACGGGTGAAGATCGTCACCCCAGAACCCACCTACATTGCCGATGAAACCGTGCCCCGATACCGCACAACGGCCTCCAGTGTCGCCTACCTACGGGTGGCAGAGGGCTGCGACTATCGCTGTGCTTTCTGCATCATTCCCCACCTGCGCGGCAACCAGCGATCCCGCCCCATCGAGTCCATCGTGGCTGAAGCCAAGCAACTGGCGGAAGAAGGGGTGCAGGAACTGGTGCTGATCTCCCAAATCACCACCAACTACGGCCTGGATCTCTACGGCAAGGCTGCCCTGGCGGAACTGCTGCGGGCCTTGGACGAGGTCGATGTGCCCTGGATTCGGATGCACTACGCCTACCCCACGGGTCTGACGCCAGCGGTGATTGACGCCATTCGTGATACCCCCAACGTCCTCCCCTACCTGGATTTGCCCCTTCAGCATTCCCACCCGGAGGTGCTGCGGGCCATGAATCGGCCTTGGCAAGGGCAGGTTAACGATGACGTGATCCACCGCATCAAAGACGCCCTCCCCGAAGCGGTGCTGAGAACCACCTTTATCGTCGGATTCCCTGGGGAAACCGAGGAACATTTCGAGCATTTGCTGGCCTTTGTGGAACGTCATCGGTTTGATCACGTCGGCGTGTTCTCCTTCTCTGCCGAGGAAGGTACCCCCGCCTACAGCTTGCCCAACCAAATTCCTGAAGCCCTGCGAGAACAGCGGCGCGAAACCCTGATGCTGGCCCAACAGCCCATCGCCTGGGCCAAAAATCAGGGGGAAATTGGCAAAACCGTAGACGTGTTGATCGAGCAAGAAAACCCCACTACGGGCGTCACCATCGGTCGCTCGGCCCGCTTTGCCCCAGAGGTGGACGGCCTCGTTTACGTCACGGGATCGGCTCCGCTCAATGCCATTGTTCCCGTCACCATCACTGCCGCCGACACCTACGACCTCTTTGGCGAGGTCTCTGCCTTGACTTAGGCTACCGTGCTTCATCGCGTCGAAGCCCTGCTTCGGTCTCCGAAACGTTTTCCGCTCCCTGACTGTGTAATCTCCTTCGAGGATTCGTTATGACCTTCTCCTTTGCCAGCCTAGGATTATCGGCAGCTCGTGTCAGCCACCTAGAATCTTTGGGCTACCACGAGCCCACCGCCATTCAAGCGGAGGCCATTCCCCACCTGCTATCGGGTCGGGATCTGATTGGTCAAGCACAGACCGGGACGGGCAAAACCGCTGCTTTCTCCCTGCCGCTGATGGAACAGGTGGACGCCAATAACCCTGCGGTACAGGCTCTAGTACTAACGCCGACGCGGGAACTGGCCCTCCAGGTCTGTCAAGCTATGCGGAGCTACCGCATCCAAGGACGCCCCAAAATCCTGGCCCTCTATGGTGGTCAATCCATCGAACGGCAGCAGGAACAGCTCCGGCGCGGGGCTCAGATTGTGGTGGGCACCCCTGGGCGGGTTCTGGATTTGCTGAACCGGGGTACCCTTTCCCTCAAAAACCTGGGTTGGCTGGTGCTGGATGAGGCCGACGAAATGCTGAATATGGGCTTTATTCAGGATGTGGAGAAAATCCTCAGCAAAGCCCCGGCCAATCGCCAAACCGCGTTCTTTTCGGCCACCATGGCCCCAGAAATTCGGGAGCTGACCACCAAGTTCCTGCAATCTCCCGTCACCGTCACCATCCAAGCCGCCAAAGCCTCTCCTCGGCACATTCAGCAAATGTCCTACGTGGTGCCTCGTGGCTGGACGAAGGTGCGGGCGCTGCAACCGATCCTGGAAATCCAGGATCCCGAATCCGCCATTATCTTTGTGCGGACTCGCCGCACCGCTAGCGATCTAACCCGCCAGTTGCAGGCGGCTGGGTACAGCGTGGACGAATACCACGGCGACCTCAGCCAGTCCCAGCGGGAGCGGCTCTTGATGCGGTTCCGCCAACAACAGGTGCGCTGGGTGGTGGCCACCGACATTGCCGCCCGAGGTATCCATGTGGATGACCTCACGCACGTCATCAATTTTGACCTACCCGACGCCGTGGAAAACTACGTCCACCGCATTGGCCGCACCGGGCGGGCGGGCAAAACGGGGGTAGCCATTTCCCTGGTGACGCCCCTGGAAAAATACAAGCTGCGCCAAATTGAACGGCAAACCAAGCAGCCCATGACCATCATGCAAATCCCGACCCGCGCCGAGATTGCCGCCCGCAATCTGGAACGGCTGCGGAGTCAGGTGCGGGAAGCCATCACCAGTGAGCGGCTGGCGTCCTTCCTGCCCATTGTGTCCCAACTCAGCGAAGAGTACGACATCCACACCATCGCCGCCGCCGCCCTGCAAATGGCCTACGACCAAACCGTGCCCGCGTGGCAACGCAGTGATCACCATGTCCAGACCGACGACGCCAGCCCCAAGCCATCGGGATCGAGCAAGCCCAGCCTAGCCCCCAAAAAGCGGAATCCGCGCAGTGCCCAGAACCAGCCCGTAGAATCTCCCGGAAACTAAGCTCCGACAGTGATCCCCAGGGTTTAAGGTCAGCGTTGTTTCATTAGATTACGTATGAAAGAACACAACCCAAACCCTGGGGCATCCTAGAATTAAGGCAGCACGGGATCGCGCCGCTGCCTACTCTGGGAGGTCTTGAGCCATGCTGGTTATGATGACGGATAACCAAATCATCTCACCTCACACGGTTTGTCAGAACTGTCTCCTGGCGGATCACAACGGCGAACCTCGCTGGCGACACGGCAGTCTTGGCTGCGGTCGCTTAGTCACGGGTCTGGATCACGGCCAACCCACCCAGTTTGAATGCCAAATGGGTTTCCGCGTCGCCAGTGTCGAGTGATTGGGGGTTAGGGTACCTGTGATTGGGGGTTAGGATACCTAACGTTGCCGCTGACCCTTACCCGAAGGTGAGCACCAGATATTGATCCTGGAACTTGGCCCCCGCTACGGATTTACCTGCCAAGCCGGGGGGAAGCATTAGGTTACGCCGTTGATCGCCCGCTTCCACCGTTACTTCTGGGCCGTACTGGGTGAGCTTGACCTGGGTTTTGTCGAAGCTGGGCAGGAACAGTTTGACGGTTTTGCTAGGCAGATCGATCACCGTGGCGGGGTTAGCCTGGGCGGCAATTTGGTCAACGTCGGGAAGGGCTTGCATCACCGCCTCCCATCCGTGGTTGTGCTGGCTGGGAACAGCAAAGTGGGGCAGGGGCGCGAAGGCTCCCTCGTGCTCGGAACCCAGGTCGCCGTGGTTGACCAGCACTCCGCCGACGGTGAGGCCAATCTGTTGAGCACTACCCCAGAGATAGCGGGCCGTAGCCACGGCATCGGCGGCAGGGGTGGTAACAAGGAACGCTAGGGTGCGGTTGGGATTGCTAACCGCATCGCGGCCCTGCTCTAGCATGGAGCGCATTTCCCCGGTGGGCCGATCCAAAATGTCCCCCGACCAATCGGCGGCCAGCACCGCCGCCGACACGGGTTGAATGAAGGGAGACAGCGACCGCCACAGGTCAGACTGTTGCAGCACATTCCGAAACCGCCGCACGTACCAATCCAAAATTTCCGGCAGGCCAAACATCCGCAGGGTGCCCATGCCCCCGGTGCCGTCGTAAATAATCGCGTCGTACTGGCCGCTGGCGTCGTACTCGCGCAGGGCATTCAGAGACAACGCCTGATCCATCCCTGGCAGCACCCCCAATTCCTGGCCGTAGACATCCTTCAAAAAGGGCGTCCGTAGGTATTGGCGTTCCAGTTCCTTCAGGGTTTGCCAACTGGCCTCTAGCTGGGCCGCACTGTGCATCTGCACCGCCGTTAGGTTTGGACTAATGACCGTCGGTTCCGCACTGAGATCCTGCCCCAGCAGAATGGCTGGCCCCGGCGTCACATCCTGGATCATGAGCAACACCCGTTTGCCAGACCCCGCTAGTTGCTTTGCGGTGGCGATGGCCATGGTGGTACTGCCGCAACCGCCTTTACCGAGGAAGGTAAGAATTTTTGCCATAACTGCTGAAGAAAAAATATTTGTAGGATGTGCTAGCGCTAGGGTAACGCATCCAACCCTGACAAGCCCTGACAAGAGGGTGCGTTACGGCTTGGCCTAACAGCACCTACCCCTACCCCTGGAGAGTCGCAAGACGGCAGGGGAGTGGTCTCCGCGCCCACCCAGAGGTAAGCAAGCAAGATGGATTCCATCCCTAAGCAAGGCAGCGCGGATAGTGGGCGGTGCCCACCCTACAAAACGATACAAAGCAAGGGGCTTAAGCCCCTTGCTTTGGCTCATTTGGCCTAATGGTTGACGTTATCTAGGCGAAATCCGGTTGAATGCTCTCACAATGCGTGAAAACCTAGCCTAGGCGGGAGATAGCTCGTCTTCAAAGAACCAGGTGGCGTACTTGTCCTCAAACTCCACCACCACACCGACGCCGCTGCCGTCTACCATCTTGAAATCGCTGATGGTGCCGCTTTTACCCAGGCGACCAGCAACATCGGGGGAAACACGGTCTCTCAGGCGGGAAACTTTCACTTTCTGGCCAATCTCTAAAGCCATGGCAATCAACGGCTCCAACTGCTTACGTAACGATAAAACCAAAACACAGTGTATCAGCGCTTGCCCCCTAATTGATCTATCGTGAATGGGTAATGCGTCGGTGGCGGAAAGGGCAATGCTGGCAAAACGAATTCTTCCCTGCCTGGATGTGAAGGCGGGTCGGGTGGTGAAGGGGGTTAATTTTGTCGATCTGCGCGATGCAGGCGATCCCGTCGAGCTCGCCCAGGCTTACAACGAAGCCGGAGCCGATGAGCTAGTTTTTTTGGACATCACCGCCACCCACGAAGACCGGGACATCATCATTGATGTGGTCTACCAAACGGCGGAGCAGGTGTTCATTCCGCTGACGGTGGGCGGCGGCATCAGCAACCTCGATACCATCAAAAAGCTGCTGCGGGCCGGGGCCGATAAGGTCAGTATCAACTCGGCGGCGGTGAAGCGGCCAGAATTTGTCCAGGAGGCCAGCGACCGCTTTGGTTCCCAGTGCATCGTCGTCGCCATTGATGCCCGTCGTCGGCCAGATCCTACCAATCCGGGCTGGGATGTCTATGTGCGCGGCGGTCGAGAGAACACGGGCCTAGACGCCCTTGCCTGGGCCGAAGAAATGGTGAACCGAGGGGCCGGAGAACTGCTCGTCACCAGCATGGACGCCGACGGTACCCAGGCGGGCTACGACCTGGATCTCACCCGCACCATTGCTGACCGCGTGCCCGTGCCCGTGATTGCCTCCGGTGGGGCAGGCAACTGCAAACATATTTATGAGGCACTCACCGAGGGCAGGGCAGAAGCGGCATTGTTAGCGTCCCTGCTGCACTATGGTCAGTTGACGGTGGCGGAGGTGAAGCACTATCTTCAGGAGCATAGGGTTCCCGTTCGGTTAACAGGCCATTAAGCCTTGATCAACGAGCCTTAGAGCTGATCTCTACAGTAAACCTTAAGCTGTCATGCGATGCAGCATGAGCCGAATCAACGTCCCATAAATCATAGCTTCGCTCGTCGCGGTGTACACCTCATAGTCCTTACTCAGCCGCCGATAACGGTTCAACCAGCCAACGGTGCGTCCCACAATCCAGCGTTTGGGCCGCACTGCAAACGTCTTGGGGCGTAGTTGGTCTAGAAAAATCCCCGGTTTCTTGAAGAAACCGGGGATTTGGACTGAATCTCTAGCCGACCAGTTCCTTCACCTTGGCCATGATGCCCACGGGGTCGATGCCTTGGTGGAGATACTGTTCCCAGAGGCCGCCGCAGCCTTCTTCGTGGGTGCCCAGGTAGGCAAACTTGGGCGTGTAGCCACGCTCTAGCAACCAGGAGCCAAAGCGGCTACCCAGACCCGTCTTGCGGTTGAAGGCTTCGGTCACGAGGACAAAGGGAGCCTTGCCCAGCTTGGCCATGGTTTCCTCATCGACCACGTTGAGGGTGGCTTTGTTGATCAGGCCCACGTCAATCCCCTCTTGCTTCAGGCGTTCCACGGCATCCAAGGCGCGGTAGACCGAATCGCCAAAGGTGACGATGTAGCCAGCGGTGCCCTCGCGGATGACTTCATCCTTGCCGGGGGTAAAGGTGTAGTCGCCGCCGAACATTTCGTTGCCGTCGGCGTCGAGGATCATCGGCACCTTGGAACGGGTGGAGAAGATGAAGCGCAGGCCGGGATCGTGGAAGACCTTCTTCACGCAGGCTTTCATCTGGTTGGGGTCGGCGGGGAAATACAGGCGGGTTTCGTAGCCGTCATCCAGGCCGTTGTCGGCAAAGAAGTTGTTGAGGCCGAAGTGACAGGTGTTGTCGGCCATGTCGTCGATGCCGGAGTGGGAGAAGTGGCACAGCAGGTTGGAGTAGTTCAACCGCGCCATGGTGATCTCGGAAATACACATTTCCAAGAAGGCCGCGAAGGTGGCAAAGACGCCCTGCTTGCCCTTTTCCATCCCGAACCCTGCCGCCGCCGAGAGGTTGCCCCGCTCTTGGATGCCGCCGCTGACAAAGATTTCGGGGTAGGCTTTGCGAATTTGGGCTAGGCCACAGGAGCCTTCTAGGTCGCTATCTACAACGAGGACACTGGCCTTGCGGGTGGCTTCGTCCAGTTCGCCCAGCACTTCCACCATGGCATCGCCAAAGGTGTTGCGGTTTGCGCCCACGGTTTTGCTAGAACCCAGGAATTCGTAGGTGCTGGGGCTGGGGGAAATGCTGTTGAGGATCTCCACCGCTGCGGTGTGGCCCTTGGCTTCCAGGTAGCTGATGGCGGCTTTGACGGAAATCACATCGTGGCCGTGGGTGCTGCCTTCAATGCCTTCGATGCCCACCGCCATGGCCCGCTTGTTGATCACCG
Source organism: Nodosilinea sp. (assembly GCA_040396995.1). Classification (GTDB taxonomy): domain Bacteria; phylum Cyanobacteriota; class Cyanobacteriia; order Phormidesmidales; family Phormidesmidaceae; genus Nodosilinea. The sequence goes on from JBBAWV010000031.1 coordinate 18,950, forward strand.
CCACGGGGCCGGGGGTGTTGATGGCTTTGCAGATGTTGGCGTAGAGGCTGTCGATGTCTTCGCCGTCGCCCTCAAATACCGTCAGGCCGTGGCCTTCTAGGGTTTTCTTAACGCTAAAGCCGCCCATGTAGCTGGAGGGATGTCCAGCGATGGTGACATCGTTATCGTCGATCAGCAGCTTGACATTGACGTGGTGAGCCACCGCAAAGCGAGCCGCTTCCGCGTCGTTGCCCTCCTGCTGGGAGCCATCGGAACCGAGGCAGAACAGAGTTTTACCAGGGTTCGCCATCGCCACACCGTTGACGTAGGGCCACATGTGCCCCAACCGACCCGAGCTAAACTTCACGCCGGGGGTAAGGCCCAGTTCGGGGTGTCCGGGCAGCTTTTGGCCAGCTTCCCGGTAGCGCATCAGTTGCTCGGCGGGCATGTCGCCGTTCAGCACCGACATCAGGTATTGGGTGGCCACTCGGTGCCCCGCTTCGTCAAAGAACACGGGCACATACGTTTCGCCCGCGCCCCGGAACAGGGCATCCAGAATCACCACTTCGGGGACGGTGTCGTAGGGCCCACCCGTGTGTCCGCCTACGCCGCGAGCGGCTCCCGTTGCCGTGAAAAAGACAATGGCATCACGACAGAGCTGAATATTGGCCTTGATGGCGCTGCGTTGCTCGTCGGTGAGGGTGGGGTTAGCGGCATCTAGAGAAATTCGTTGGTACGCACCCAGGTCAATGGGAAAGCTCGTCATAGTGATTGTCCTAGTGATTGGTCTAATGGTTGGTCTCGCGGGGATACACCGCAGTACGGGAAAGGCCACCGCTCATCCCCCCGCCGCACAGGTGCGGCTAGAGATTTATCCCTCTCCATCATTCAATACTGTGGGATCGCTGTGAAGGGCTGCATCAAGACTTGGTTCATGTGATCACAATCACGACCAGCACCCCCCGTACATCACCAACGCTAGGGGTGTCATTTTCTACCATGGTGAAAAGCGTAGGAGGGTACCTACCGTGGCCAATCCCTGCAACAAGCCCCTCAAAGCCAACCCCTTTATCAGCCTTCGCGACCCGCAAACGGGAGAATGGCGCGTGGTAAAGAGCAACCCCAGGAACTGCCGATAATTCCTGGGGGTAGAAATCGACCGCTCTGCATCTCAGAGCATTCTGACCAGCGGTAGAATAGCCCCATTGGCTCAGTTGTTCCTCAGTTTTTAGGGAACCACTGAATCAGAATCCGCTTTCCTCCGCTGGCCCCTATGCGTACCCTTTATCCCCCCATCGAGCCCTACCATACCTTTGGGCTACGGGTCTCCCCCCTTCACCATCTCTACATTGAGGAAGCGGGGAATCCCCAGGGGAAGCCTGTGATTTTCTTGCACGGTGGGCCGGGGGGCGGCACCACGCCGATCTATCGCCAGTTTTTTGATCCCCAGCGATGGCGAATCATTTTGTTTGATCAGCGGGGGTGCGGCAAAAGTACCCCCTACGCCGAGCTAGAGGACAATACCACCTGGGCCTTGGTCAGCGACATGGAGGCAATTCGCGAAACCCTGGGCCTTGAACAGTGGACGGTCTTTGGGGGCAGTTGGGGCAGCACCCTGGCCCTGGCCTATGCCCAAACCCACCCTGACCGCTGCAATGGGCTGATTCTGCGCGGCATTTTTACCCTGCGCCAGAAGGAAATTCGCTGGTTCTACCAAGAAGGAGCCAGCTTTTTATACCCCGACGCCTGGGAGCAGTACCTCGCCCCGATTCCAGAGGCCGAGCGAAATGACCTCCTGACGGCCTATTATCGACGGCTGACCAGTGAGGATCGGCAAACGCGTCTGGAAGCTGCCCGTGCCTGGGCGATTTGGGAAGCCAGCACCAGTATGCTGATGCCGAATGCCAACCTGGTGAACCGCTTTGGGGCCGACGAATTTGCCCTCGCCTTTGCCCGCATTGAGTGCCATTACTTTGTGAATCGCGGCTTTTTTGATCGGGATGATCAGCTTTTGCACAATCTGGATCGCATTCGTCACATTCCGGGCGTGATTGTGCAGGGGCGCTACGATGTGGTGTGTCCGACTACGACAGCCTGGGAACTGCACCGGGCTTGGCCAGAGGCAAAATTTGTTTTGATCCAAGACGCGGGCCACTCTGCCCTGGAGGCGGGTATTGTTCACAGCTTGATTGAGGCGACAGATGCCTTTGCCTCCCTGAGCTAGGCTCCGCCTTTTCGGCCCATCTCTCTGAATCTATTTCCTCGATTCATTTTCCTCGATTCATTGCCGCTGTTCTCTGCTGTGCTCTCCCGTTATGATGGTGTATCCCCCTAGGTTGCCTGATTGCGCCCGCTTTTTCTCCTCTCCTAGACGGTTTTTACCATGCGTATTTTGGTGCTAAGCCATAGCTATATCGTTGACCTCAACTGCGAAAAGCTGCGCGCCTTAGCCCGTCTTGGCCCAGATATGGAGGTGATAGCAGGGGTGCCCCGGAGATGGAGTCCTGGGGGGGTGCAAAATCGGCTAATCGAGCCCCAGGGCTGGGAAGACGGCAGTTTTCGGCTGGTGCCCTTGGGCAACTTTAGTCAAAATCATCAAGGCTTGCTAGGTTTTGGGCCAGACTTAGTAACGCTCATGCGCGAGTTTCGGCCCCAGGTGATTCAGGTGGAACAGGGAGCCAAATCCCTGGCCTATGCCCAAAGCATTACTCTCAATCGCTTGCTGGGTCTCAACGCCAAGAACATCTTTTTTACCTGGTGGAACCTGCCCTACACCCTCAAGTTTCCGGTGTCTTGGCTAGAATCCTATAACCTGCGCCACACCGACGGTCTAGTCGTGGGCAACCAAGATGGAGCCGATGTGCTGCGCCAGCGGGGCTACCAGGGGCCATACCGAGTGATGCCTCAGCTTGGGGTGGATGAAACCCGCTTTTTTCCGCAGGCCCAGCCCGATCTAGCCCAGCAGATCACGATTCCCGAAGGCACCTTTGTGGTGGGATTTGTGGGGCGATTTGTGGTGGAAAAGGGGCTACTCACCCTCTGCGATGCCCTGGCAAGGCTGAAGGATCATCCCCAGCCCTGGGTGTTGCTGCTGCTGGGCCGAGGCGACCTAAAAGAGACTCTGCAAGCCAAAATTGAGGCAGCGGGCCTAGCCGACCGAGTGCGCTGGGTGGAGAGCGTTCCCCACACCGACGTGCCTCGCTACATCAACCTCATGGATACCCTGGTGCTGCCTTCGGAAACCACCTATGAGTTCAAAACCCTCACCTCCGTCGGTTGGAAAGAACAATTTGGCCATGTGTTGATTGAGGCTATGGCCTGCGCTGTGCCTGTGATTGGGTCAGATTCCGGCGAAATTCCCCATGTCATTCAAGACGCCGGACTGGTTTTCCCAGAAGGCAACGCCGCTGCTCTGGCTGACCATCTGCGTCTGTTGCTAGAGAACCCCAACCATCGCCAAGCCATCGCCGCGCAAGGCTATAGCCGCGCTATGACCCATTACACTAATGCCACCCTCGCCCAAGAACTGCTCACCTTCTACCAAGACCTTGGCGTTAACCCCTAACGTCCAACGGCCCTAATCCCCCATGCCCCTCCGCATCCTCCAAATCGTTCCCTCCATCTCCCTCGTCTATGGGGGGCCAAGCCAGATGGTGCGCGGTTTTTCCCAGGCTCTCGCCCAGGCCGGGGCGGAAGTCACCGTCCTCACCACCGACAGCAACGGCGACAGCGGGCAGGATCCCCTAGAGGTGCCGCTCAATCAGCCCATTGAGCAGGACGGCTACACGGTGCGCTATTTTCGTTGTTCACCTTTTCGGCGCTACAAGTTTTCGGTGGATCTGCTGCGGTGGCTGTCCCAGAACGCCCAGAACTACGACATTGCCCATATCCACGCCCTATTTTCCCCCATCAGCACCGCTGCGGCCACCGTGGCCCGTCAAAAAAAACTGCCCTACGTCCTGCGCCCCCTCGGCACCCTCGACCCCGCCGACCTGGCCAAGAAAAAGCGCCTGAAACAGCTTTATGGTCAACTTTTAGAACGCCCGAACCTGGCCGGAGCCGCCGCCCTTCACTTCACCAGTCCCCTAGAGGCGGAGATCTCCCATCGGTTTGGGGTGGCGACCACGGATTGGGTGATTCCCCTCGGTGTCGATCCCCAGCCCAGGCTCTCGACGGCAGAACAGCTTCAGATATTAGATGCGCTGCAAGTGCCGAGGGATCAGCCCTTAGTGTTGTTTTTATCTCGTTTGGATCCTAAAAAGGGGCTAGATTTGCTGATCCCAGCCCTGGCCCAGGTGGCCCAGGCGGCAATTCCCTTTCACCTGGTGCTGGCGGGAGACAATCCCCAGGATCCGACCTATAAACAGGCCATTGAGCAACGAATCCAAACCCTAGGACTGGCCGAACGCACCACAATGACCGGGTTTGTGCGTGGTGCCCAAAAGCAGGCGCTTCTGCAAGCGGCAGACTTATTTGTATTGCCGTCTTACTACGAAAACTTTGGCATTGCCGTGGCTGAGGCTATGTTAGCGGGGGTGCCTGTCGTTATTTCCAAGGGCGTTTACATTTGGCCCGATATCGTCGCTGGAGGGGCGGGCTGGGTCTGCGATCTGTCCGTCGATGCCCTCGCTGCCGTCTTAACGGAAAGTCTGGAAAACCCCGACGAACGTAAACTTCGCGGTCAACAGGCCCAACGCTACGCCCAAACCCACTACCGCTGGGATACCATCGCTAAGCAAACCCTCGCCGCCTATGGCCAGGTGTTGCGGGGTAGCTAAGCACGGCACAGCCCACCGCAGCGGATTAAAGTTCGTGGGGCCAATGGGCCACATCAGCCCCTTATGGCAAGCAGGTCAACACGTCATTGACGGGGCCAAAGCCTTCTGGGTCGGAATAGCCCACTAGCTCCGAGTAGTAGTTGGGATTGTTGAGCATGAGCTGCCGAGCCTCGTCAATATCAGTTCCATAAAACGTCAGCATCCGATTAGAGGCGATGGTTACTGGCACCGGATCATCTCCTACAGGAGAAGGAAACTGCTCAAACAGAAAGGTCGTGTCTCCATCTTCTTCGGTGATAGAGATGTAACTGCGCATCCCTAGGGGATTGGGCTCTCCTAGGTCAGGGTCGAATTGACAGGTACGGGTGGGCTCTGCCTTGGCACCTGGGGTAAACATAGCCAGACTGATGAAAGCAAGACTGCCGATAATCCAACGCTTCATGGGTAGGGACTCCTCGTACTCACATTATCATTGCCCAAATTCTAGGCGGACTTGCTCTACGATTTCCGCTGTGATGGCGTCGGCGTCTTGCTCGCGGGCTACGTCTTCAATGCGTTTGCGGGCCTGGGCGCGAACAAAAAAAGGAATGTTTTTGAGTTTGGCTTGGGCCTCGGTTGTCCAAGCGGGTGTATCTGACATAGGCGGACGGGGATCAAGGGTTCAACAACAGGCCAGTGAGGATCCAGGCCATTGCCCCCGATCCACCTCAGCCCGATCATCCTCACATCCTAATCGGGATTGATCTGGCCAATGTAAGTTTTTCACGAAGGTGTAACGTTCCGTCAGGAATGGGCGGAAACCTTAGCGTAGATTATTCTGTCAGTGAAATTACTCGGCCTACCCTTGGCTGGGGGCGACGTGGTCTGTTTTAGCCTCTATTCAGGCCGAGTTGCTCCGTTGGTGGCGGGCTGGTGACAAGTTTGTGACGAGTTTGTGACTGGTTTGCTTAACACTGCTTCTAAAAATATGCCAGCGGGGAACACTAACAACATCGCCCACTGATGGCCCATCTGTACGAGTTATTCGAGAGTGTCATGGTAGCAACACCGCGCTATAGCCGAGACGACGATGCCCAGCGGGCCACCCGCAAGTTGGCCCTGTCTTTGGAACGGGGAAATGCTATGGAGGCCGATTGGCCGGAAGACGCAGATCAAACAACTGAGGCTGAAGTGGTTGCCTTCGATGGGCTAGCCGACCATGCCTTAGATGACGACGCTACCACAGACGATGCCCTAGACCTTGAGGACGCCGCCATGGCCACCGCTAACTTGGACATGCCCCCTGCTGATGTAGATCCCGCCGAGGTTGAGGATCTGGCCCCCGATGACTTTGAGGCTGATGCAGCGGCTCTACTGAAAAACCGTCGCACGACAGATTTGGTGCGGCTGTATTTGCAGGAAATTGGTCGAGTGAAGCTGCTGGCCAAGGATGAGGAGGTCTCCGAGGCCCAGTGCGTTCAAAACTATATGCAACGGCTGCAAACCCTAGAACAGGCGGCCAAAGTGGAGGGGGGGATCCTCAGCACCTACCACACCCTGCTACAAACGCGAGATCGACTGTCTTCTCAGTTGGGCTATCGGCCTTCCCTAGAGCGCTGGGCGGCGGAAGCCCAGGTGCCCATTACCGAACTGAAACCCACCCTGGCGGCGGGCAAACGGGCCTGGGCCGACCTCAGCAACCTCACCGTGCCCGAACTGGAGCAGGTGATCGCCGAGGGCGTTCGCGCCAAGGAACACATGATTAAGGCCAACCTGCGCCTGGTGGTTTCCGTTGCCAAAAAATACCAAAACCGGGGTCTAGAACTGCTGGATTTAATCCAAGAAGGCACCCTGGGCCTAGAGCGGGCGGTGGAAAAATTCGACCCCACCAAGGGCTACCGCTTCAGCACCTACGCCTACTGGTGGATTCGCCAGGGCATTACCCGCGCCATTGCCACCCAAAGCCGCACCATTCGCCTGCCTGTCCACATCACCGAAAAACTCAACAAAATTAAAAAGGCCCAGCGCAAACTGGCCCAGGAAAATGGCCGCACCCCCACCGTGGACGACATTGCCAAAGAACTGGATATGACCGGGCCGCAGGTGCGCGATGTGCTGCTGCGGGTGCCACGCTCTGTTTCCCTGGAAACCAAGGTGGGCAAAGACCGCGACACCGAACTGGGCGACCTGCTCGAAACCGAAGGCCTATCGCCAGAGGATATTCTCATTCGCGAATCTTTGCGGCGCGACCTGCAACAGCTCATGGCCGACCTCACCACCCGCGAGCAGGACGTGATCACCATGCGCTTTGGCCTCACCGACGGCACCCCCTACTCCCTAGCAGAAATTGGCCGCGCCCTGGAACTCTCGCGGGAACGGGTACGCCAAATTGAATCGAAGGCCCTGCAAAAACTGCGCCAACCCAAACGCCGCAACCGCATCCGCGACTACCTCGAAGCCCTCGGCTAGGCAAGTCGCTCTAACCTCACGCCATCGTTAAATCGTAGGGGCGAGGTCTTCTCGCCCTTCCACATCCCTTGTATCCCATCAGGATTTGGCTTGATACCAAAGCCCCAGGGCCGTGTGATAAACCACCTGCCAAGGCACACCATGCTGTTGGGCGAGGGCGGCACAGTCCTCGTATTCGGGATGAACGTTGAGCACCGCCTGGGTGTGGGGATGGTAGGCCACCTTCAGCGTCACAGGGCCGTAGGGGGTTTCCATGGTTTGAAAGTCCCGATTTAAAATCGTGCGCTGTTGCTGGCGATGGCGGATGCCGAGGGTGGGCGTTTCGGCAAACAAAATGTCGGTGCAGCGGGGTTCAGCGTCGGGATGGCACAGCACGGTGATCAGCAGCCCCGTGCGCGATTTTTTCATGGCGATGGGCTGGGCAAACACGTCCAAAGCCCCGGCCTCAAAGAGTCGGTCGTAGAGATAGCCCATGGCCTGGGGCACCATGTCGTCTACCTGGGTTTCTAGCACCGCAATGGTTTCGGTGTTGGGTTGGGTGTCGTTTTTGTGAACGTTGCTTTTGTGAACGTCCCTTTGCTGAGCGGGCGAGGAGAACTCACCCCTACGGTCGGGCACTGTTCCCACCCACAGCCGCAGAATGTTGGCCTGGGGAAAGTCTTTTTGTCCGGCCCCCAATCCCACACGCTTCAGGGTCATCGTCGGGGGTTCCCCAAACCCTTGGGCCAAGGCCGCTACGATAGCCGCCCCTGTGGGGGTCACCCGTTCGCCCCAGAGGCCGTTGTTGTAGATGGGCATGTGGCGCATTTCCATCAGCTTTAGCACCGCTGGAGCCGGGACAGGTAGCCAGCCGTGGGCCGCTTTCACCCGTCCTTGGCCCGTGGGCAGAGCCGAACAAAATAGCTCGTCAATATTCAAATAATCCAGCCCCAAACAGGTGCCCACAATGTCCACTAGGGCATCGGTGGCCCCCACCTCGTGAAAATGCACTTGGTCGATGGCAATGCCGTGAACCGCCGCCTCCGCCGCCGCCAGTTGCCGAAAGACGACCAAACTCCATCGACAGGCCCGTTCTGGCAGGCCCGCCTGGGTAATTAGAGCCTCGATTTCTGGCAGGTGCCGAGTGCCGGGGGGGTGGACATGATCGTGCTCGGCATGGGAAATGGGGGACTGATCAGGAGTGGGGGAACTGTGGCTGTGGCTGTGATGATGACTGTGGTGATGGGCGGCACCGTGGGCATTGTGGCTATGGGTGTGGCTATGGCTATGGGCAGAAGCGTGGCTATGGGTGTGGCTGTGGTGACCGTAGGCAGAACTCTGGGCAGAAGCGTAGCTATCGTGATGACTGTGGCTATGGCTACCGTGGCTATCGTGATGGCTGTGGGCCTGTTCCCCAGCGGCGTCGCTGGCAGGGGCATCTTTGAGGTCAACGCTGGCTTTGAGGGCACGGAGACCTTGGCGCAACACCGAAGCTGCCGATAGCTGAAATTCGTCCCCCAGCCCTAGCCGATCCAGTTGGGTTTGCAAGTATTCCAGCGGCACCCCGGCATCCAGAACCGCCCCAAGGCACATATCACCGGAGATTCCCGATGGACAGTCGAGGTAGGCTATCGTTTTCATACAAATGTGCTGCGCTGTGCCAGAATTCTTCCAAGATAGGAGAGCCGCCGTTGGATAGGGCACCAAAGTCGTCCTAGGGGTGGCTTGGTGGGTGGCATTCTGACCCAATCGACACTGTTCGGGACGTTTGAAGAGGCACCTCTATGGCAACGCACTATCGACTGCACCCCGAAACCCCGCAATCTCGCAAGGTGCAGGCTATTGTTGACGCTCTGCGCCAAGGAGCCATTGCCCTTTACCCCACAGACACAGTCTACGCCATTGGCTGCGACCTCAATCATCGGGGGGCGGTGCAGCAGGTGCGTAAAATCAAGCAGCTCGCCAACGACAAACCTCTCACCTTTCTGTGTTCCTCCCTGTCAAACATTACGGACTACGCCATCGTCCACGACAACGCCTATCGCATCATTCGCCGCCTAATTCCGGGGCCGTTCACCTTTTTGCTGCCTGCCACCAAGCTGGTGCCTCGGCTGGTGATGAGCCCCAAGCGCCGCACCACAGGGATTCGGGTGCCCAACAGCTCCATCTGTTTAGCACTGATTGAGGTGTTAGGCAATCCGATCATCTCCACCTCGGCCTTGAGTGTGGTGCCCCAGCCTGCGGCCAAATCCAAACCCCGCCACATCGATAAGATGGAGGTCTTTGATGTGCTGGAAAAACTAGTGGACATCATCATCGACGACGACGAACCCATGACCTACGACGTTTCCACCATCATTGACGTAATCGACGACGAGCCAACCATCATTCGCAAGGGGCTAGGCTGGGAAACCGCCTGCGATTGGGGTGCCCAGTTGACCACCTCCGCGTGATGTCAGCACAGCTAGGACGGCTCTGTTGCCAAGGCCGCTAGAACAGCGGCGTGAATGGTTCCATTGCTGACCACCACACCCCGATTATCCTCAAACCGGGCCGTTTTGCTAAAGTCGAGGGGTTTACCGTTCATGTCGGTGACGCAGCCTCCGGCCTCCTGCACCACCAGGGTTCCGGCGGCATGATCCCAAATTTTTTCCCGGTAGTCGGGGGTTTTGGGGGAGGGCAAACGCAGGTAGAGCGCAGCCTGCCCAGCGGCCACAGCGGCATACTTGGCTTGGCTATCCATCCGCATGGAGGGGGACTGAATCCCCACCGCCTGGGCCATGGCACTTTGCTGACTTTGGTTGCCATGACCGGATTCTACGCTTTCCACAAATCGGAACTGGGCAGACTGGGGATCTTGAACCACCTGCAACGGTTGGGGTTCGCCCCCGGACAGAGGCATCATCACCGCCCCCTCACCGCGCACCGCCACGAACAGCAGCCCTCGTTCGCCACCGTCGAAACTTAAATAGGGACAACCCAGCACCCCCACTTTGAGGTCGCCATTTTCCACCAAGGCCAGGGCAATGGCGTACTGGTCGCCGCGCAAAAAGCCCTTGGTGCCATCAATGGGATCCAGCGTCCAGTAGCGGGAGGAGACCGCACCATTGCCGTGGTCGATCCAGGTCAGCACGTCCTCGGCGGTGGCGGTGGCAAGGTGTTGCTGCACTTGAGCGGTTACCGTCGCTAGGGGGCCAGCCATCTCCGGTTGGCGCAGGTCGGCGGCGTCCTCTTCTCCTACGACCGCATCCTGGGGAAACGCTTCGGCCAAGGCCCGACAGATAATCGCCTGGGCTCCAAAATCGGCCACCGTCACCGGGCTTTTGTCATTTTTTTCGATGGCTTCGGGCACTAGGGTTTGGCGCACGGTTTCGCACAACTGAGCCGCCTGCCGCACCGCCGCCACCGCCACCTGTTTTTCCAATTCGTAGGCCATTTACCATTCTCCTCAATAACCCGCTCCACCCTGGTGATACTGTCCACATCCAAAAAGGCTGCGTGAGCCCCTAAAAAGGCTGCGTGAACACCGTATCCATGGCCCGCAGCAGTGGGCCTGTAGCGACAACGTCCCAAGCCCCCTCACACCGACGCCCTGATTGCAGAATAAACCGCAGGGTAAAGGCGTCGGGGAAACCGTTCACCTCCACCCAAGCTAGGTCAGACTCCGCATCGCAGGTCAGGCTCTCTTCATCCATCAGCACATCGGCCATGGCCTGCATTTGCTGGGCCAACTGCTGCGCTAGGCGACAGATTTCCTGGAACTCTGGGGCAGTTAGCTCCATCGCCCAGTGGGCACCCCCTAGCAAGCCTGGATAGTGGGTTGCCTCACTATCCCAGCCGATGCGCCAGCCTTCCCCTTCTTGTATGGCCCGTTGTCCCATGGGTGATGAGATCCGGCTAGGGGCTGACAATGACCTACTCGCCGATGATTTCCGGCTGGGTCAGCTCGTCAGACATTTCAATGATGGCGCGGAGGACGGGCTTCATTTTGGGATCTTCGTAGTTCTCGAAATCCTCAAACCGACGACGCTGGGCGCGATTAGCCACCTGTACCGTAATTCGATAGCGATTGGACGCGGCCCGGATAAGTTCCTCGCTGCGGCGCATAATTTGCGTACTGTCGAAGTGGGAGCGCTTGAGCATGGGGAACCCTTACCTAGAAAAACTCAGACCCCATTGTATCAAGGATTTTGTATCCAGGATTTGATTATGACCCCTGGGAAAGGGGGGCTTGCAGGGCTGGGATGTGCCCGGTTTGCGGGATGCCAGGAATTGTGCGGGCAAGCAAGATGACGCCGAACCCAACGATGACGGTTAGGGTTCCCAAATTTTTCTGGGGAAATGTTAACTATTTTGACTAACCCTAAAGCTTAGTTGCGGTTTTTGGCCGATGGGTAATTTCTCGCTGGCCAGAGTGATAGATTCGGGGTCTCAAAAACTGGAAAACCCCAGACGAATGGGGGACAGGTTGGGATTGTGCTCCGCAATTGGTTGGACATCGCTCCCTATCCTCGGATTCCTACTGGTTTTTCGTTTTATTAACTCTCCGTCATCATTACTCGCCAATAACACCAATGCATAACGTACAAAAAGACTGGATCAGCGCCATGGCCATCGCCGCCCTGGGGGCAGGTGTGATTACCACGTTAGCGGTCAGCCAGGGACAAAATCCCTTTGTAGGTCTCGGCATTACGCTGTTTTCAGCGATCTCTGCGGTCATTATTGACCACTTGATGTAGGCCGGAGTCATGGGCAATGGGGCCAAAACATAGATCGCTTGTACCTAAATTTTATGGGGTGCCCCCTTAGGATTGAGTGGCGCGGAACCTAGGAATTCAGGTATAAATTGTCTATGGGTTTTGGCTTCTGGGTGGTGCCTACCACCAAGGGTCGTTTCTGCTCCGGTACTACCGTTTTCGGTCTTGTTCTTCCGGCCTCGTTATTTCCTATTGCCATGGCCAGTTTGCCCAATCTTGAGCCCTCCCGGCCCACTGCCCCCGAAGCCGTCGGCCCCCTTCCGCTGCCTCCTCCTCAAAAACCTGTTTCCTTTGACCTTCGGTCTAGGGCAACCGCCAATCCTCAGCGTTCAGGGGAAAGGGGGATCCAAGGATTGTCTTTGCCCCTCGGCGATCCAGCGTTCATTTCTCCGGCCATCAAAGGCAAACGGCCTGTTTTTAGCCGTCATCGCCACGATGCCAATCCAGCCCTGGCCCTCAAGGTGCTTCAGGATGTGCATGGGGCGGTAGAAAGCTGGCACAGCGAGCTGCGGCAAACGGTGCAGATGATCCAGGATTTGTACCTGGAAGGGCCAATCGTCGATGGTTGGTTAGAAACCATGGACAGTGCGACCCCAACCCAGCCCAAGGATGCTGCTGCTCTGCTGCGCCACGCAGACCCCCAAGCCCTTTCCGGCTATGTGGATCAGCTTTGCGAATCGCTCAATCAAGAGGCTCCATCTCCGGTCTCCCAAGAGGCATCGGCAGCGGCCCCTAGTTATCGGTTGTGTAGCCTTAATGCCGATGGCCACCTGCAATGTATGCCCTGCCCCCCAGAGCAGGTGTCTACCCTCAGTTTGGCCATTGCCCGCCATCAAAAACTGCGGCAGTTGGTGGATCAAAAGCGGTATTTAGAAGCCAAATTAAAGCGGGCTGTAGAGGTGCTAACCAGTAGCCGCGATAGTCTGGGCATTGTTCCCCAGGGCAGATCATCGTCTCCAGAGTCCGATCCCACGGACGATCCCATGGCGGGGCTGTCCCTATAAAATTCGTTGAACCATGGCTGATCCTCCGTCCCACTTTACCCCCGAAGAGCTGGAACGCTGGCGGTTTGGTTCAGCCCAAGCGAACTTGAACAATGTGCTCTGCCACTGTCGCGACCACGGAACCGCGCTCTGGATCTTATGCACCAACCAAATCGGCGGCGACAATCCCGACATCGAATCGGAAACCGCTATAGTTCAGCCAGTAGTTTCACATCATCTCCATCCTTATCTGAAATTGTCCGTGTTTTTCCCATCAACGGATGTCGCCAATGCTCATGACTACCCTTCTCGCACCTGGGCAGCCAAACAAACCCCTCACGCGCAATCTGGGCTTTCAACTATCGAATCTTTCTGGGAATGCATAGTGTCTTGGCATTCTGTCTTATTTTCGCACTTTCCTCTCTTGCAAGACACTGTTACTATACCTTGACCTACACCCAGGCAATCACAGGTCATCAAAATATTCCCAAGCATTAAGCCTCCAAGTAACTTGATCCCTTTTTCTGATTTTTTCAACTGCTACCCTCATCGGGGACTTTTCGTCATCAAGACTCCCCGGCATATGACTGTAATGCGAAAACTCGATGCCAATCCCTGAGGGCGATGGACTAATCTTTTCCAACATCTTTCTAATACCCTCAGATTCGGCAACCGGGATAAATGCAGTCACATTGACAATATTTTCAGATCGCTCCTCATTCTCAATAAAACCTCTTCTTGATCGAATCATCTCCCGACATTCCGAGTACCGACTATCAAAAACTGAAACATCAAGTGAGTAAATTGGCTCAGCGATCGATGGATCCGAGTTCAACAGCAATCCGCGAACCAAGTCCTCAATAGGACGAACAAGTTGATTTGCACCACGACGCACGCTGTCAGACGCGAGTTCTACACGATCAATAAAAAAACAACCTCCAACAATGGGAGCATTTATCAAAGGACCACCGTTAATTGCATTTTTGAACCCCTCAGAAAAAAACTTTCTGGTTTCGGCTAGAATTTCATTTCCTTTGGTCGCATCCACAAGAAAACAGGATGACTCATAATCCATACCCGGAATATTGTTAGGAACACATGCAATTATATCTTTTGGCAATCCTTCAGTGACAAGATCCCCATTTGAATTAAAACATGCGGAAGAAATTTCAATTAACTTCTCTTTTAATTCTTCATCCTCAATGTTATTCAATGATTTACATGTCATGTAAATTCTATTCAGCTTGTTTGCGGATTTTACAAGCTTAGGAATTGGAGTGCTTCCTGTAAATGTTTCAAGATATGGAACGGCGATCGGTTCATCAGTATAAGGAGCAATCATTTTTGGATCTACCATAAGAGTAACAATGCCATGAAACCAAATGGATGGTATCACACCAAGGTCAGTGTATGTCAATTTGTAGCAAGGGATACGGATTTACATCGCGGTGCTGGGTCTAGTCATGCACTGCTAAAGATTAATGGATTTTGTGGGTGACCAGCGCCCCATCCTGTCCAACTGGATCGTCTCCTCTATTTTCGGTTCAACCCATGCCTCAAGGATGTGCGCCCGCTGTCGTCCTATCCACCCCTCGTGCCATTCCTCTAGTGGACTACGGCGTGAATTTGCCTACCGATGAACAAGGGGCTTAAGCCCCTTGCCTGAGATTCAAGCTTAGTCATAGTCGCCTGATTCCTGCCAGAGGCTACTAGAAATATCGTCTTTAAGTCAAGGATTAGTAGACTGTTTCAAAGATGTGGAAGATCCAAGAGTCGAACGGGAAGCTTGGACTATGCCCCTTATTTGGAGTCATTATGAAATTATTCTCACGACTCATACCGATCACCGCAATCATGGGATGTAGCCCACAACCACGACCAGATCTAAAGATAAAGTATCTCGCCATCGCCATAAACATTGCTGGTCAAGGAGGCAGGTTAGGCGGGGGCGGACTGAGCGCGATCGCCCCCATAACGGTTCGGGTCAGCGGTTGCCGAGGTCTTTGCATCCAACCCAAGCAGCTTCAGTCAATCCGCTGCACCAGAATTGTTAGACATCTGACGATTTTTGCCTCAATTTCTGAAGTCTTTGTTCTGCTTCTTCTAAAAGTTGTGGAGCTGTGTATACGTATTCTAAAATAGCTCGACAAAGACCAGCCAGAACAGGAATCTCGCTAGGAGTTAATTCACCTAGGTCTGCATGAGCGCCTATATTCCTTAGCTGACGAAGTTGATGAGCTATATCTGCTAATCGGGGAGGAATATCTCCTTGTTGAGCTAAACAGTTTAATCTTGCAGCAAGGGTATTGCCAGTCGCCTGCTTATCCAAACAAACCATATCTAAAACTCGCCCTAGAAGTACAGCGAAAGCATTGCTGTCAATGCTACTGACTTTTAGGGCTTTCTCATAAGCTTTATCGATATTTGGTGGTAGCCCATTTAATAATCGATTTCTGGCTGGATACACGATCTTCATCTTAAACTCGTCTGAAATCTCAATATGGTCATACCATCTCATCAGACCGACATTAACCTCATTACAAGCTGGGCATACAAGTAATCGCCAAGTTTCACCAGACGCAGAGGATAGTTCATCTGGATCTCGCCCTTTACCAATCCCATCAACTTCATATTCAGCAGCAATCCTCATAGGTGCTTTATTGCCACACCTAGGGCATTCGATAGGCTTGGTAAATTCCAACTTTTATACCTCCCAAACTCTTGAAAAGTATTTCCCTAACCCAAGGGACTAAAGATGTCTAACTCTTTATTAGAGGGAAACTTTCTGTCTAAATACCCCCATACGGGATCTTAGGTAGAAAGCTTCAGTATAAATACCCGATTCCCTGGATGTCTTGTAACTTAAGATTCCCTTAGGACTGGTGTGAATTTACTTATGGAAGTATCGACTCCTCTGCCAAAATGACCAATGCATTCAAAATGCTCACCGAAGTAGAGGCCCGTTTTGGGGTGAGCCGGAGTGATCAGGCAGTCAGGGCGTTGCCCACCCTCTACGGCGATAGCTGAATTTCCGCCTGCACAAAGTCGGGTTTGCGGGAGAGGGTGAAGCCCAGTTTTTCGCAGACCCGCTGCATGGGGCGGTTTTCTCGCATAATTTCGGCGGTGACGCTTTGCAACCCTTCGTCCTGGGCAATTTTCAGCAGTTGACGTAGCAGGTCAGTGCCGATGCCCTGGCGTTGGTAGGCATCGCTGACTAGCATGGCAAATTCCGCCTGGTTGGTGCCGTGGCTTTTGCTCAGGCGGCCTACGGCGAGGATTTTGTGGTCGCCATTGTCGGGATCTTTGTGATCCACCACTAGGGCCATTTCCCGGTCGTAGTCGATGAAGCAAATGCGGGTGAGCCGTTCGTGGGCGATGCGGTGGTTGAGGGTCATCAGGTGGAAGTAGCGGAAGTAGATGCTTTCCTCCGAGAGGGTGTGGTGGAATTGCACCAGCAGCGGCTCGTCTTCGGGGCGGATGGGGCGCAGGGTGACGGGGGAGCCATCCCGCAGGCTGGAGGTGGTGACGTACTGGCTGGGGTAGGGGCGAATGGCTGGCCCTGGTGGTTTTTCCCCCGGTTCGGTCAGCACTGCACGGGCATCGAGGGCCACTAGGGGATAGCGGGCATCGCCCTCGAAGACGAGCAGCGGGTTGATGTCGAGTTCTTTGATTTGCGGTTGTTCGATGGCCAACTGGCTGACCCGCACCAGGATCATCTCTAGCTCGGTGAGGTTGGCGGCTTGGCGACCGCGCACGCCCTGGAGAGCTTCGTAGATGCGGGTTTGCTCCATCAGCCGACGGGCCAGGGTGGTGTTCAACGGCGGCAGGGCCACGGCACTGTCTCGGTAGACCTCCACCAGTTGGCCCCCGGTGCCAAAGAGGATGACGGGGCCAAACTGGTCATCGACACTGCTGCCCAGAATCAGCTCATAGCCCTTACTGAGGTTGAGCATGGGCTGGACAGTCACGCCCTTGAAGGCCGCATCCCCAAAGCGGTGGCGGATGGTGGAGGCCATTTCGGTGTAGGCGGCGGCGACTTCTTCGGCGGTTTGCAGATTCAGGCGCACGCCCCCCACGTCGGTTTTGTGGGTCAGCGTTCGCGACAGAAGTTTCACCACCACGGGATAGCCCACGGCTTCGGCGGCGGCGACGGCTTCGGCGGCGGCAAAGGCGGGTCGGGTATCCACCACGGGAATGCCGTAGACCTGGAGGATTTGCTTGGCCTCCAGTTCCGTTAGCAGGGTGCGGTTTTCGGCGCGGGCGGTTTGGATAATGGTCTCTACTTGGGCTAGATCGCGCCCTTCGCCAAATTCCGATTCCGGCAGTAGGGCCGGGGTTTCGTAGATGCCGCGCAGGTTGTAGCTGTACTTCCACATCGCGTTGAACTGGCGGGCGGCGGTGTCGGGGTAGCGATAGGTGGCAATGCTGGCCCGATTCAGGATGGCTTCTCCCTCGTTCACTTCGGCCCCGCCCATCCAACTGGCAATCAGCGGTTTGGTGGAGGTCTTGGCCAGGTCAACCAGCCGTTCCGCCGTTTGGGTGGGGGCCGTCATAGCCTGGGGGGTGAGCACCACCAGCAGACCGTCGCTGTTGGGGTCGTCGATGGCGGCTTGGATGGCCTGGGTGTAGCGGTCGGGGTCGGCGTCGCCCAGAATATCCACCGGGTTGCCGTGGCTCCAATGGCCGGGGAGGGCTTGGTTCAACGCTGCTAAGGTTTCGTCCGAGAGATTCGCCAACTGTCCCCCGGTACCGATCAGGGCATCCGTCGCCAACACCCCCGGCCCGCCCGCATTGGTGATGATGGTGAGCCTTGGCCCTTGGGGTCTTTGGGGTTGCTTGGCTAGCACTTCGGCCAGGTCGAACAGGTCGGAAATTTGCTCCACCCGCAACACCCCGCACCGCCGAAACGCCGCATCCAGCACCGCATCGCTGCCGGTCAACGTGCCCGTGTGGGAGGCTGCTGCCTGGGCGGCTTGGGTCGTCCGTCCCGCCTTGATCACAATGATCGGCTTGGTCAGGGCCACCTCCCGCGCCGCCGACAAAAACGACCGGGCATTGCCGATGGACTCCATATAAATGACGATGCTGCGGGTGTTGGGGTCGTCGCCGAGGTAATAGATCAAATCGCCCCAGTCCACATCCAGCATCGAGCCGATGGACACGAAGGCGCTAAAGCCCACATTTTCCTGCAAGCTCCAGTCCAGCACCGCCGTACACAGCGCCCCGGACTGGCTGATAAATCCCACATGGCCCCGACGGGCAAAGGTGCTGGCAAAGGTGGCGTTTAGGCCCGTCAGCGGGTTCATCAACCCCAGACAGTTGGGGCCAATTAGCCGCATTTTTTGCCCTTGCAGGTGGGTTTGAATCTGTTCTTCCAAGGCCAGTCCGGCGGGGCCAATTTCCCGAAAACCAGAGGCCAAAACGACGACACCTTTGACACCCGCCTCGGCGCAATCCTTCACCAAATCGGGCACCGTTGGGGCCGGGGTGGCAATAATCGCCAAATCTACCTGGTCGGGGATGTCCTTAATGCTGGGGTAGGCGCGAATGCCCAACACGCTGCGCCGACGCGGATTGACCGGATACACAATGCCGCCAAAGGGACTGCTAATCAGGTTCCACAGCAGGGTACGGCCCACGCTGCCCTCCCGATCCGTGGCCCCAATCACCGCCACCGTTTCTGGGTT
The DNA here is from genome assembly GCA_040396995.1 of Nodosilinea sp. Classification (GTDB taxonomy): domain Bacteria; phylum Cyanobacteriota; class Cyanobacteriia; order Phormidesmidales; family Phormidesmidaceae; genus Nodosilinea. The sequence continues at coordinate 37,561 of JBBAWV010000031.1, forward strand.
AAAAATCGCCCCCAGCGGTTGCCGATCCACCCGCAAAATGTCGTAGGCCCGATCCGCTGACGTTTGGATTGTATCGACCATGACCATTGCTTCCCTATAGAGCAACCCCCTCCTCTGTTGTAGATCGAGAGGCCCGGTTATTCTGCGGTTACGCCTATTTTCTTAACGCCAGTTGGGGCAGACCTCGCATCAAAATATCCGTGACCGAAATCACCCCCAGCAGGTGACCATTTTTGACCACGGGTGCCCGGTGCAGACCCGTTTCTGAGAGCACCTTAGAGGCTTCTTGGACGGTGAGTTCCGGCGTGAGGGCAATGCAGGGCTGGTGCATGATGTCTTGCACAATCACCCGCTCCGGGTCGTGGCCACGGGCAACGACGGTATAGACAATAGACCTTATCGGTAATAAATTGTTCTGCATGTAAATGCACGCATTAACGGTAGGAACATTCGATTTCAGACGAAGAATTGACTGCTTTTTTAATTCCGATTAAGTCTAATGTCCCGCTCGGTGACCATGCCGTAGGGCATTCCGCCGTGGCGGCGCTCCACCAGCAGGGATCGCACCTGTCGCCGCTGCATCTGTTCAATGGCCTCCGCCACCGTCGCGCTACTGGCAATCAGCCACACGTTTGTTGTCATAATGTCTGCCACAGTCAGCATAGAAAGGTCTCCAGAAAGCTTGGATATCGGTACGAACAGGCTACGGAACAGCACCGGACAGGGGGATCCTTTGGCTCACTTGCGCCAGTCCACTCCTCACTCACCCCCCGTCAATTCCCGAACTCAGCCGCCCGTGCCCCTCTTCTATCGTGGCGGACAACGCGACGCTTTCCACAGGTTTCTGTAGCTTTTCTTTAGATTAGGTTGGCGATATGGCCCAGGCAGGCAACGGGAGCCAAAACGGCTTCTGTAAAAACAAAACCCGCTGGTGCGGGTTGTTTGGGGAACGTTTAGACGTTGCTGTAGCCAGAGGTTAGCCATGTATAGCAGATTTCAGTTCGATAGCGTACGACAAGGGGCTTAAGCCCCTTGTTCTCAGGGACGATCTTGCTGAGGTATGTCTCATCTATTAGAGAACCGCTATATCTGTTAACCCTAGGCGCTGAATCAGTCGGAGGATTCTGCTAGAAGTTTGACAAATCTAGTTTTTTGAATTTGGCAAAGTCCGTCAGTATTTTTGCTGGGCCATGAATTTTAGAAGCTATTTATGAACACGAAGAACAGTCTTTGTCTGAGACAGACGAATAGCTACCTTTGTCGCCTGTTCTATGTCATCTCCAGAAAAGAGGTGAGAGCTAAACTCAGCAATATATTTCTCCATGTCCTCAATAGTGCAGGGCACATGAGGCCCTCCCATCCATTGATGAAAATGTAAATGGATATCAGACGCAATAGCAATTAGATTGAGTTCTACGTCTGCAAGTTGAGGATGATGTTTTTTGTCAAACAGATGATGTGCCTCTAGATCAAATCCATGAGCAGCTTGTCGTCTATTAGTAATCTGACAACGTCCTCTCGCCTTTTTCCTGACGGAATCCATTGCCTGTTTGATTCGCTTTTGTCTATCTTCTTCGTGTTTCTCAATCGCTGAGAGTGCCTTGGGTGCATATTCAGCAACAACTTTAACCCACTCTTGACGATGTTTTTGAGTTAACTTAATACTAAGCTGCTTGCTTACAGAAGCTAATCCAGAGCGACTCAGATAGTGATTATCTTTATCATCTAATGTGATAAAGTCAGCGCCAATTCAAATCTGAAGTGCATCAGCGTCTGATTTATCTGAATAGAATACT
>JBBAWV010000032.1:0-13280 GCA_040396995.1 Nodosilinea sp.
GTGGCCGCTTCCCACAGGTCGTAGATCATCTCCCGTTCGCGGAAGATGTAGAAGAAGGGCGTTTGGGCACCCACGTCGGCCAAAAAGGGGCCAAGCCAGAGCAGGTGGTTGGCGATGCGGTTGAGCTCTAGCATGATCACCCGGATGTAGCTGGCCCGCTTGGGCACTTCGATATTGGCCAGCTTTTCGGGGGCGTTGACGGTGATCGCTTCGTTGAACATCCCCGCTGCATAGTCCCAACGGCTCACGTAGGGCACAAACATCACGTTCGTACGGCTTTCGGCGATTTTCTCCATGCCTCGGTGCAGGTAGCCGATCACTGGTTCGCAATCGACTACATCCTCGCCATCCAGGGTGACAATGAGACGCAACACCCCGTGCATAGAGGGATGGTGTGGCCCCAGGTTGATCACCATGGGTTCGGTCTTAGTTTCAATAATTGACATAGGTCAAACCAAGGGTCAGCGGCTAGTTTGGGGATATCTTTGAGTATCTTAATGTGGATCGTCCGCCTTGGCGAGATTGGCCGTCACGGAACTTGTCGCAATCTGGGCCGATCCCATCTCGCCACCGTCTCACCATAGGGGGGCGGGTTTGGCGATGCCGTAGCCCTGGGCAAAGTCTACGCCTAGGGCGGTGATGCGTTGGAGGATGGCGTCGTTTTCCACATATTCCGCCACGGTTTGCAGCCCCATGGCCTGACTCACGCGGCTGATGGCTTCCACCATGGCATTGTCGATGGGGTCGTTCACCATGTCTTTAACGAAACTGCCGTCAATTTTGAGGTAGTTGACGGGCAGATGTTTTAGGTAGGTGAAGGAGGACATGCCGCTGCCGAAATCATCTAGGGCAAAGTAACAGCCCAAGGTTCGGAGCTGCTGGATAAACTGGCTGGCTTGGATCAGGTTGGCAATGGCGGCGGTTTCGGTAATTTCAAAGCAGATCAGGTGGGGCGGCACCCCATGTTCATCAAACTGCTGCTTGAGGAAATCAACCATGCGGTCATCGGTGAGGCTGTGGCCCGACAGGTTGATGGCGTATTGAATGGGGGGCTGACCAGCGGCGGGCTGTACCTGATGCCAGTGTTGGAATAGGGTGCTCACCACCCAGCGGTCAATCTTGCCAATTAGGCCGTAGCGCTCGGCGGCGGGGATGAAGGCCATGGGGGGAATGACGGTACCGTCGTTGTCGAGCAGGCGGATCAAGATCTCGGCATGGTCGATGGCGGGGTGGCGGGGCGGGGTGGGCCGGATGGGCTGGGCATAGAGGCAAAATTGATCGTTCTCAAGGGCCTGGGTGATGCGGGTGGCCCAGCGAATTTCCCCCTGCTGCTGGGCCAGGGTTTGGTCATCGGGCTGGAAGAGATGGACTCGGTTGCGGCCCGTGTTTTTGGCGGCATAGCAGGCGGCATCGGCGCACATCAGCAGGGACTCTAAATCCTGCACCTGGGGCGTGATGGGCACCACCCCAATGCTGGCCCCAATGGTAAAGGCATGGTTATCCCAGGTAAAGCGAAAATCCTGCACGGTTTCCCGTAGCCCATCCGCCACCCGTAGCCCCTGGTCAAGGTCGCACTGCTGGAGCAGGATGCCAAATTCATCCCCTCCTAGGCGGGCCAGGGTATCGGTTTTGCGGATGTGGGCTTGCATCAGGGCGGTGATTTGGCGCAGCAGTTCGTCCCCTACCTTGTGACCGCAGGTGTCGTTGACAATTTTGAAGCGATCCAGGTCGAGATAGCACAACACATGGACGGAGGATCCAAGCTGGGCGCTTTGAATGGCCTGCTCTAGGCGGTGCTCGAAGGCGCGACGGTTGACCAGCCCCGTGAGGGGATCGTGCATGGCCTGCCAAAACACCTGGCGGGTGAGCTGGCGAGCGTGGGTGACATCGTGGAACACCATCACCGCCCCCACGGTTTGCCCCTGGCGATCTCGAATCGGCCCAGCGGAGTCATCAATGGCAATTTCGCGGCCACTGCGAGACACCAAAAAGGTATCGCCCTCTAAGCCGACGATCTGGTTTTCCCGCAGGGCTTGGAACACCGGATTTCCCACAGGCTCACGGGTTTCGTCTTGGAGCAGTTGAAAAACCTCGTCGAGGAGTTTGCCCTCCGCTTCCGCCTGAGTCCAGCCCGTCAAGTCCTCCGCTACGGGGTTGATGTACTGCACCCGTCCCTCCACATCGGTGGTAATCACCGCATCGCCAATGGAGTGCAGCGTCACCTGGGCCAGTTCCTTTTCGTAGAACAGGGCTTCCTCCATGTGCTTACGCTCGGTGATATCAGCAAAGGAACTGACCACGGCGTAGGGCTTGTCTTCCCCAGGGCGAACCATGGGCTGGGAATTGATGGAAATCCAGGTGAGTTCGCCGCTGGGCTTATGCACACCCATTACCACATTGCGGCAGGGCCGCCCCGTGCGTAGGGCCACCATGGCGGGATGTTCCTCCCCTGGAAAGGGGGATCCGTCTTCGTGGATGCTGCGCCAACGGGGGTCGATGGAGGTGCGCCCCTGCAATTGATCCATGCTGAGGCCCAGAATTTCCTCGGCCCGTTCATTGCTAGCCTGCACCACCCCATCGGCACCCTGCAACACAATGCCCTCCGCCAGGGCGGTCACGAGGGATCGATAGCGCTCCTCGCTTTCCCGCAGCACGGTCTCGGCCTGGTGTCGTGCCGTCACATCCCGGTAGCTGAGCACCTTGCCCACCACCTGTTTGCCCTGCCATTGGGGGCGAGTACGGCGCTCAAAAATGCGCCCATCCTTGAGGGGTATTACATCCATCGTCCTTTTGTCCATCTCGGCCATCATCGCCTCGACGGTCCGACGGAATTGGTCGGGATCCTGGACTTGATCGAGCACAACGGGATAGAAATTGGGAGTTCCACTACCGCTACGCACCTCCTCTGCCAATGCCGCAGGAATGCCCCACATCTTGAGGAAGCGCTGGTTCCAGTGGGTCAGATGCATGGCTGGATCCAGCACCAAAATGCCGTCGGCGGTGGATTCTAAGATAGATTCCAGGGCCGAAGCCGTAGCCGCCTGCTGAGCACTTAGCTGCTTAATTGTCCCGGCATTGGCCCGAAGCCGCTGATCGACCGCCAACAGCCCCCCAACCAACAGGGCCAGCAAGATGCCCTGCAAAAGTATGATATTGGCCACCGGGCTCAGCAGAGCTTCGATCTCCCTGGCCAGTTCCGGCAGTTTTGCCCCCAGGTTAATGCCCCAACTGTGCAGCGCCTCCCACAAAAACACGCTGGCCATCAGCACCCCAAAGCCGATTCCCACCGGGTACCATCGGGGCGCACTGGGGCGACCATGGCGGCTGTAGGCATGGTTTAAGAGCCCCAATCCCAACGCCGTTAACCCTAGGGCCGTGGGGATGGAAATGCCAATCAGGTAGCGCCAGGTCTGCACCGTGCCAATCTGAGCCGCATAGCCCAACAGCGCGACGATTCCCAGGGCTGCAATCCCCGGTGCCAGCAGCCCCGTCACGGCTACCAGACGTTCCGGCGGTAACGTCCTCAGTCGCTGATTTGACCATCGCCGTCCCCGTTGCCATTGGGGCGGCACCCAGGCCATCAGCAGCGCAATACCCACCAGGGTAAAGGTGAGGGCAACATTGGGGGCAGGGCGACCAGAGATGGGCCGATCCACCAAAATGAAAAACTGCTGAACGGGTTCGACTAGGCCCGATATGCCCGCCGTACCATCTTCGTATAGCCCCTGGGTGATGTAGTCCTCCATCAGCCATTGATCAATCCCCAAGTCCACCTGAAAAAGGTACTGGACTAGGGTGAGCCCCCCAATAGCTAGAACCCCCACGGCGGGCAACCAAGCCCAGGATCGCCGATGCTGTAACAGCAGCAAAGCCAGCCCGCTCAGCACAAAGGCGAGGGCCGTGTTGTAGCGAATGGGGGGAGAACCGGGCGGCACCTGAAGCAGCCATGGAATCCGCCAATGCCATGCGGCTATCATGGCCAAACCCAGACCAACATTCAGCCATCCTGTGGTGATGGCCACCCAAGCCTGCCAAGGCCAACGCGATGCCGGAATGGTTTGGGAAGATGTTGGGGGCATAGCCAAGAGCGCAAACTAATGAAATAGCGTGGATAGAACGAACGGGCTTATTCCTGGAGAGGCCCATAATTCACTATGACCATACCCCTTATCCCACTCATGCCGAAACGTTAGAAAGTTAACTAACCTTAGTCCAGTCATCTCAGTATTGTTCTAGGCTGGCATGAAACCACCCTGCCTCTCCCCAGGGAGAGGGACTGGGGGAGAGGGCGGCCAGGGTATCGATCCGCTGAACTTAACTCGAACTGAGGTTGCTTAAGTGGCGCTGCAAAAACTCAATCAGAGCTTTGACCTTGACGGACAAATGACGATTCACCGGATAGAGGGCAAAAATCTGATTTTCCGGTGGGCAAAACTCGGCCAAGATAGGCTGTAACTGCCCCCGCTGAAGGGCATCTTCCACAATAAACCGGGGCATCAGCACAATGCCCAACCCCTCCAAAGCTGCCTGTTTCAAGACTTCGCCATTGTTGCAGCAGAGGGGGCCATGGACGGCCACCACCGTTTGGCCCTGGTGGGCATCCGTGAGCGTCCAGCTATTGTCTTGGGCGCGGCGGCCATAGTGCAGGCAGGCATGATCCGCTAGGTCGCTGGGCTGGGTGGGAATCCCCCGCCGATGAAGGTAGCTGGGAGCGGCACAGATTACCATCGGGCAGGGGGCCAGGGCATGGGCAATGAGACTGGCGGCACTGGGGGCAGCGGTAATGCGCACCGTCACATCAAACCCCTCATCAATGGGGTCGATAAAGCGGTCATTCAGGCTGAGTTCCACCTGTAAATCGGGATATTGGGCCATGAAGTCTGCCAGCAGGGGGCCAAGGTAGAGGGTGCCAAAGGTCATCGGCGCGTTCACCCGCAGGCTTCCCCTCGGTTCTTCCTGTAAGCGAGACAGGGCTAGTTCCGCCTCCTCCAAATCCGCCAAAATGTTGACGCAGCGCTCATAGAAGGCTCGCCCCGCCGCCGTCGCCGAAACCCGCCGGGTAGTGCGGTGCAGCAGTTGGGTTTGCAGGTCGTCCTCTAGGTTAAGCACTAATTTATTCACCGCCGACCGGGATAGGCCCATTTTGCGAGCCGCAGCGGCAAAACCACCGGATTCCACCACTTGGGTAAAGGCGCGAATACTCTCAAATTTGTCCATGGTCAAAGGTGGGGCGTGGGGGGATGGGGCGATGCACCGAGACGGCTGCACCGGGAATGGTTGGGACGCAGGGCGACGGTAGGCCCAATCGAAAATTGTCTTAATTCTAGCGACAATCTGTCTATTGAATTGGTGATTGTCGTTATTAGGGATTCAACTTAAGATGGAAATAGGAAATATCCATCGAGATCAACCCAAATTTGTCAGGAGGAGGTGGTGCATGATTACTATCCGTCCGGCGAGTGAGCGGGGCGCAGCCAACTTTGGTTGGTTGGATACGCGGCATTCGTTTTCCTTCAGCAACTATTACGATCCTCAGCACATGGGGTTTGGGCCGCTGCGGGTCATCAACGAAGACAAAATCAGCCCCAGCCAAGGCTTTGGCACCCACGGCCACCGCGACATGGAGATCGTCACCTATGTTCTAGAGGGCTCTCTAGAGCATAAGGACAGCATCGGCAACGGATCCATCATTCGCCCTGGGGATGTGCAGCGGATGTCGGCGGGGACAGGCATTATGCACAGCGAGTACAATGCCTCGGCGACAGATGCCGTGCATTTGCTACAAATTTGGCTGCTGCCCGCCACCAACGGCATCGATCCGGGCTACGAGCAAATCTACATCGCCCCCGCCGAAAAGCAGGGGCACCTGCGCCTGATTGGTTCCCAGGATGGCCGCGATGGATCGGTGACGATTCATCAGGATGTCAGCCTCTATAGCTCGGTGTTGGGCGATGGCGACCAAGTCAGCCATACCCTAGCCAAAGGGCGAATCGCTTGGCTCCAGGTGGCCAAGGGAGGGCTCACCCTGAATGGCCAAACGCTGACCGCCGGGGATGGGGCGGCGATCCAAGACCTCGACCACCTCACCCTGGCCAGCACCGCAGCGGAAACCGAATTTCTGCTGTTTGACATGGCCACCTAGCCCTGCCCATGGGGCTACTGCGTATACATCAGTCTCTATTTCGCCTTGCGCCGAGGGTTGATCCCCCCTAGCCCCCCTTACCAAGGGGGGAACCGGAGTCAAAGTCCCCCTTACCAAGGGGGGAACCGGAGTCAAAGTCCCCCTTAGTAAGGGGGGAACCGGAGTCAAAGTCCCCCTTACTAAGGGGGATTTAGGGGGATCTCTCAGGCTGTGGTTGGAAAAGTCAAACTGGATATAAGCCGTAGCCCATAGGCAGAGAGAACTGAAACCGTTGATTACCTTACGTTATTTAATCGAGAGACATCACCATGGCTGATCCTGTTATTGCCGATACCAAGCCCGTTGTTACCACGCTGGAAGCAGGCGATTACTACTGGTGTACCTGTGGCCAATCCGCCAACCAGCCCTTCTGCGATGGGGGCCATAAGGGGACAGACTTCACCCCCATGAAGTTCACCCTGGAAGCCCAAAAGCAGGTGGCCCTCTGTGCCTGCAAGCACACCAACAAGCCGCCCTTCTGCGATGGTGCCCACACCAGCCTGTAGCGGCATTATCGGCCCAAGGTTGGCAAGGGTGGCCCCGTCGCCCGTCGTCAGCACTTCTACCTAGGGGTGGAAAGTGGCTACAGGAGGGGCTTTCGCCGCTTTACGCTTAGTGACAATCGAGTTTCAGACCTGGAAGCCCTTAAACCGCTGAATGCTAGGCGGAATAAGGGTTCCGAGCATTTTGGGAAGCCTGTCGACCTAGGTGACTTTGGCCCAAAAGCCGTTAACTTTCTTAAAAAAGCCCGAAATCCACATAAATTAAAGGTTTTGGCGATCCACTTTGGGAAAGTTCCCCTTAGAATGAGTCAGTGAAATTCTGAGTTTATGGGGGTTTCAGCCCTTCTGCCGATTGTGGTCATGGGCCAGCGGTAGCCGTGGGTAGATTCCCTTGGGTCAGTACCCTAAACCTGTTCCTTTTCCCCTAGGAGACAACATGAATAAAGGCGAACTCATTGACAAGGTGACCGAGAAGGCATCGGCAAGCTTGGAAAAGTCGATCACGAAGAAGGATGTAGATTCTGTCATCACGGCCACCATGGACGCCATTATGGAAGCCGTGGCCGAAGGCAAGAAGGTAACCCTGGTGGGCTTTGGTTCCTTCGAGCCTCGGGAACGCAAGGAGCGGGAAGGCCGCAACCCCAAAACCGGAGACACTATGGTCATTCCAGCCACCACCGTCCCCGCGTTCTCCGCTGGGAAGTTGTTCAAAGAAAAGGTGGCTAAATAGGCCAGACTTCAATTGTCCATGGGGGTTTCCATGGCTAAGCGACCAGTACACGGGGGCAATCTAGCCTGGGCGGCAGAGATCGCGGGCTGTTCCCCTGGGGTGCTGGTCGATTTTTCTGCCAGCATTAACCCCCTGGGGCCACCGGATTCCGTCCTGGCGGCTCTTCAGCGGGCAATCCCGACCCTAGGCCACTACCCCGACCCCGCCTATACCGACCTTCGCCGCGCCCTTGCTAGCCATCACGATCTGTCCTCAGACTGGATTTTGCCTGGAAACGGAGCCGCCGAACTACTGACCTGGGCCGCCCGTGACATGGCCTCCCAGGCTGATTCCATCGCCTACCTGCCTACCCCGGCCTTTAACGACTACCAGCGGGCCTGCCAAAGTTTTGGGGTCACCGTTTCCCCTTGGCCTCTCTTCAGTGCCGATCAATCAGCGGTCTTAGATCCATCCACGCCCCCGGATCAAATGCTATCCTCCCCACCGATTCCTGCGATTGATCTGCGGGTGGATGCCCTGATTGCCGCCAGCCCTCCTACGGCAAGCTGTTTAATTAATAATCCCCACAACCCCACGGGGCATTTGTTCAGTCTGGATGACCTGTGTCCGCTGTTGGATCACTTCAGTTTGGTGGTGGTGGATGAGGCGTTTATGGACTTTTTGCCTGCCCAGGACGCTCCCAGTTTGGTGCCCTGGGTGGATCGCTACCCAAACCTGGTGGTGGTGCGGTCTCTGACCAAGTTCTACAGCCTGCCGGGGTTGAGATTGGGCTATGCCATCGGCCATCCCGACCGTTTGCAACGCTGGCAACAATGGCGCGACCCCTGGCCTGTAAATACCCTGGCGGCGGCGGCGGCGATGGCGGCGGTGCAGGATACGGCCTTTCAAGCCCAAACCTGGGCCTGGTTGCCCCCCACCCGACAGGTGTTGATGGCTGGATTAGCGGCGATACCGGGCTTCTCCCCTCTCCCCAGTACCGCCAATTATCTACTGGTCAAGGCGGAGACTCCCGTTCCCCCCCTGCAAACACGATTGCTGCAACACAGCCAAGTGCTGATTCGCGACTGCCTTAGCTTTGCGGCGTTGGGGGAGCATTATTTTCGGGTGGCGGTGCGATCTGAATCCGAAAATGAGCGTTTGCGAACAGCTTTGATCGAAACCAGGGATCTATGATGCAGAAATCTAGGTTTCAAAAGCCCCTATTTCAGCGTTGGTGTTCCACCATGACCCCTGCAACCTCCACCCTCGATCCCAGTGTTAAAACGGCCCCCCCCGAGCTCAAAGTGGTCAACATGACCAAGCACTTTGGTTCCCTGGTGGCCCTGCAAGACGTCAGCCTTACCCTCAAACCGGGCACCGTTCACGGGCTGCTGGGGGAAAACGGCGCAGGTAAAAGCACCCTGGTGAAATGCATCATGGGCTTCTATGCCCCCACCGCTGGCCAAATTTTAGTGGATGACCAGCCCCACGCCATCAAAAGCCCCAAGGATGCCCACGAATTCGGCATTGGTATGGTGTATCAGCACTTCACCTCCGTCCCCGCCATGACCGTGGCCGAAAACCTGGTGCTCTCCCGCTACGACCACCGCCAGGTCATCCAATGGAAAACCGAGTACGACGCCCTCCATGCCTTTATGGATAATTCGCCCTTTCGGGTGGATCTCGACCTACCCGTGGCCCAACTGGCGGCGGGGCAAAAGCAAAAGCTGGAAATTCTCAAGCAGCTTTACCTCAAAAGCCGCATTTTAATTTTGGACGAGCCCACCTCCGTGCTCACCCCCGACGAGGCCGATGAGGTGCTGGGGCTACTGCGGGAAGAGGTGCAAGCCGAACGCCTGAGTGTGCTGCTGATTACCCACAAGTTCCGGGAAGTGACGGCCTTTACCGATGAAGTCACCGTCCTGCGCAAGGGGCATCTGGCGGGGCACGGGGCGGTCAAGGATCTCACCGTGGCCGACATGGCTCACATGATGCTGGGTTCCGAGCGCCAAACCAAGGACATGGCCAAGGTGGAACACCCCGACGCGGTGCCCATGCTAGAAGTGCATGGCCTTGCTGCCCACCGCGATAACGGTCTGGATGCCTTTGGGCCATTGGATTTGGCGGTCTACAGCGGCGAGATCGTGGGGATTGCGGGGGTTTCCGGCAATGGCCAGCGGGAACTGGTGGAGGTGCTGGCGGGCCAACGTCCCTCCAGCCAGGGGGAAGTTCATGTCAACGGTGCCTGCTACGGAGCCACTCGTGCCGAGATGACCCAGTTGGGCGTGTTTGCCCTGCCGGAGGAACCCCTGCGCAATGCCTGCGTACCGGGCATGAGCGTGGCGGAAAACCTGGCCCTACGGAACTTCGACCGCCCCCCCCATGCCAAATGGAACCTGTGGCTGGTACTGAAATCCATCCGACATGCCGCCCAGGAGCTAATCCACGCCTTCTCCGTCAAAACTCCCTCCCCCGATACCCCGATCCAAAACCTGTCCGGCGGCAACGTGCAACGCGCTGTTCTGGCCCGCGAGTTGTCCTCCCCGGATATCAAGCTGCTGATCGCCGCTAACCCCTGCTTTGGCCTAGACTTTTCGGCGGTGGACTTCATCCACAGCGCCATTGTGGAGGCCCGCAACCGAGGCGTGGCGGTGTTGTTGGTCAGCGAAGATCTAGATGAACTCCTGGTGCTCAGCGACCGTATCCTGGTGATCAGCGAGGGCCAGTTTGTCTACGACAGCCCCATCGCCACCGCCGATGTGAAGGAAATTGGTCACCGCATGGCCGGACATTAGCCCCCTCGGCACTAGGTCGCCTGCCCCTGCCAGACGGGAAGCAAGCTACACCCCCAGCCCCTCTCCCACAGGGAGAGGGGATCTAGAAAAGTTCAAAGTCCCTCTCCCCATGGGCTACCGCTTATACCAAATCCTAATCGAATAACCCCGATTCCCAGCCCAGCAAACCGTAGGGGCGAGGTCTCCTCGCCCGCTGATACCGGGGGCAAACAAGTCGGCTTTGGTATTATACATAAGGCTCTATTTTGATTGGCTCCTAGATTCGATCCCCCCTAGCCCCCCTTGAGAAGGGGGAAAGTGGCCTCAAAGTCCCTCTTTTTAAGAGGAGAACTGGCCTCAAAGCCCCCCTTTTTAAGAGGAAAACTGGCCTCAAAGTCCCCCTTTTTAAGGGGGATTTAGGGGGATCTCCTAGGTGGTTACAGAGGGAGCCGAGATGGGTATAAGCAGTAGCCCCATGGGAGCGGAATTTAGGGTGAGGGCCAACGACGAGGCTGGAAGCAGATATCTTCACGCTTGCAGTTTTGGGCTGAATCCGAACTGAGGTTACAGAAAGGTGCAATTTTGAGCGAGGGCCACCTTCAGCAGGCTTTTATAGTCCCGTTCCGGCACGATGTAGGCTCCAAAACGGGCGAGGTGGGGGTTCATCATCTGAGCATCGAACAGGATGAAATGCCGTTGTCTGAGATGTTCTACCAGCTTCACCATGGCCACCTTAGACCCTTCGGAAATGCGGAAAAACATCGATTCGCCAATGAAGGCACCACCGATGGCCAAGCCCAGTACTCCACCCGCCAGTTCGTTGCCCTGCCAGGTTTCAAAGCTGTAGGCCCAGCCGGTTTGATACAGCTCCCAATAGACCTGCTTGAGTTCGTCGGAAATCCAGGTGGTGTCTCGGTCGGCGCAGCCCTCTACCACCTCTTGAAAAGCTTGGTTAATGCCCACCCGAAAGCGATTTTGGTTCAGCGCCCGCCGCAGCGAGGTGGGATAGCGAAACCGCTGGTCGAGGGGAATCAGGGTGCGCTGGCGACTGGCATACCAGCCAAGATTCTCGCCATCGTCATCGGCCATTAAAAAATAGCCCTGGGAATAGCCGTCAATAATGGCGTCAATGTCGTATCGGGGTGGGCGCAAGGTCACAGGGGGATCTCCGTACCGCTACTCCTAATTATCCCCTGGTTAGGGGCTAGGCAAAACGGATGCCGTGGGCACCGTCTGGGCCTGGGTGAGGGCGAGAATGGCTTGGGCGACGGCCTGGGGCTGCTCTAGCATGGCCATGTGGCCGCAGTCCTCAAGGGGAATGACCGCCGATTCTCCCGCCGAGGCGCTGGGAATGTAGCCCGCCAGGTGACGAACAAACTTCAGTTCCATCACCGGATCTTGACACCCAGCCAGAAAGTGGATGGTCTGCTGAAGACCACTCACCAGGCGGGGCAGCAAATGAACCTCCGTTTCGGTGGTGGATTCGAGCAGGGCACCTAGGGCGGCGTCGGCGTCGGCCTCTAGCAGATCCCTCAGGCGCTGATGGCCCCAGCGGTAGGCCAAGGGCTGCACCACCGAGGCCCGCGTCATGGCCCAGGAGAGGGGGAAACAATAGCGCAACCAGGGGGATCGCCACCGCACAATTTGCCGTCCCACCTGGCGAAACTGGTTAAATTCTCGCTCTAGGTACAGCCCGCCCCCGGCATTGAGGCAGATCACCCCTTTCACCCGGTCGGGGTAGCAGTGGGCCGCCCACAGGGCAATGCTGCCCCCCAGGGAATGCCCCACCAGCCACACTGGGCCGAGGTCAAGCTGGTGCAGCAGTTCCTCCAGATCACGGGCATAGGCGGCTAGGCCGTAGGGGGAGGCACTGGTGGGCAGGGCTTGGGCGGCGGCGGGCAAGCCAGGGACGTATTGATCTAACTGGTGGCGCGACTGGCCAAACCCGCGCAGGTCGTAGCACAGGCAGGGATGATCCTCGGTGAGGTAGGGCAGCAGGGGCTGCCAATAGTGCTGGCTGAGCAGCCAACCATGGACGAACACGAGCGGCGTTGCGTCACCACCCGTCGTCAGTTCGTAGGCGTGGGGAACGCCAAAAAGAGTCGCGGTAGCCATAGCTAGATCCTACTCTAGCCCGTGAGGCGAGCGCGAATGCCCTCAGCAATTTTGTGGCCCAAATATTCGGGGATCAGGTTTTCGTTGGGGCCAAGCAGGTAGAGAATCAGCCGGGTGCGCCCTCGCCACACCAGCAGATTGGCATTCACCACCAGCAGGTCTTCCTGCCACACCGCATACATCACCTTATAAAATAGACCGGGCTGGTTGTTGGCCTCAATTAGCAGGGCGGGCAAATGAAACACCGGATCGACGTAGAACTCCGTTTCTACCCCGTCCAATCCGGCATCGAGGTTAAATTCTACCGACAGCATTTCCTCCACTTCAAAATGCCCCGCCAGGGACTCCTGAATGGCTCGACAGACATTTTCCGACGTTTGGGGTGTTAGAGCCTTGCCGCCACGAGACACCACCATCTTGATGAACACCAGCATGGGTGATGTGATCTGGCCATAGAGGCTGAGATTATGGATGGTGAGACCATAGGCCGCCAGCACCCCAAAAATATCGCTGAGCAGAAAGGACTGATTTCGATATACAAAGAACAGCGCGTTTTTGCTGCCCTCTGGCTTAATTTCAATCACCGCCTTCTGTTGTTTATACAGTTGATAGGCCAAACGCAAATTCTGCAGCTGAATTTCGCTACTCACAAACTGTTCATAGAACTGGGGAAACGTCCGGTTAAAACGCTTTAACAGATCTACGGTGGAGGAATTTAAGCCAGCGGCCATTTTCGGAAATAGGAACTCCATTGCGTTAACGCTACCATCTCCTCCTCAGGAGTCTACGGTTGACACCCACCTCGGCTCCTAGCCATCACCTTCAGGGCGATCCCCCTAAATCCCCCTTAGGAAGGGGGACGTTGACTCCAGTTCCCTGCTTTCCAAGGGGGCTAGGGGGATCACCCTCGGAAGGCTTCAACTCCAGTTCCCCCCTTTCCAAGGGGGGCTAGGGGGATCACCCTCGGAAGGCTTCAACTCCAGTTCCCCCCTTTCCAA
>JBBAWV010000032.1:13380-39017 GCA_040396995.1 Nodosilinea sp.
TCACCCTCGGAAGGCTTCAACTCCAGTTCCCCCCTTTCCAAGGGGGGCTAGGGGGGATCACCCTCGGAACAAAGCAGGGCAGAGACTTAGGGATAAGCGGTGGCCTAGGACAGCAGAGGGACTTTAACCGATCTCAGTACCCCATCTCTCTGGAGCTAGGGAAGTGTAGCTTGCTTTCCGTAGGGTGGGGCGAGAACAGTGTGGGGTGGCCTAGGCACGGTGGTCTAGACCCTGCGATCCAGGCGGTGTGATCCCTAATGATCCTAGGTTAGCCGCTATCTACAACAAGGGCACCAAAGGGCTCTGCTCATTTTGGTGCTTGGGGGTAGAACGGAGTCCGGGATAGGCATCCGGTTTCGTCAAAATGCTCTTAAACTAGAATGAGTTTTCGTATCTCCTCACAATACTGAGCTGGGCCTGCATGGGTTTTTGGAAGAATCTTTTTATTGGATCCGATGGTGCCGCACCGGGAGACTCTGGGGGTTCCGGCACAGTCCTAGAGGCCATCTCGGAACAGCGGGAGGGCAACTCCATCATTTTCAGCACCGACCGCGAACTCGATCTCTACGAGCTAGAGGAACTGTGCAATGCCGTGGGTTGGGCCAGACGCCCCATCCGCAAGGTGCGCAAAGCCATCCAGCATAGCTACCTCGTGGTCACCATGTGGGAGCAACGGGGGGCACGACGGCGGCTGGTGGGGTTCTCGCGGGCCACCTCCGACCACGCCTTCAACGCCACCATTTGGGATGTGGTGGTTCATCCCGACTTCCAGGGGCGCGGCCTGGGTAAGGAACTGATGAAGCAGATGATCAAAAAACTGCGCAGCGAAGACATCAGTAACGTTACCCTCTTCGCCGATCCCCATGTGGTGGATTTCTACAAAGGCTTGGGCTTCATGCCCGATCCAGAGGGCATCAAAGGTATGTTTTGGTACCCCGACTAACCTCCTCCTCAACCCACCCCTTTAACCGTGAACCACAATGCACCCAAAGGATGTAGGGTGCATTCGCGGTGATACCTCTGTCTGGCAGCACTCTAGATCGCTGGGGTGAGCCGCAATGCACCAGCGGAAAACAGGCCAAGCTAGCCGCTTCCTAGACAGCAATTCTCATTTTGGCCAATTGGCCGTTCGCCCTGAGCTTGTCGAAGGGCGAACGGGCTTCGACAAGCTCAGCCTGAACGGGCTTTCGTCAATGCGTCAAGTCATATTGAGAATTGCTGCTTCCTAGAGGCGTTGGTGGGCGAGGATGTTTTGGAGATGCTGGGGCAGGAGGGGGCGGCTGTAGAAGTAGCCCTGGGCCTCGTGGCAACCTTTGTGAATTAAAAATTCTGCCTGGTCTTGGGTCTCCACCCCTTCGGCAATCACCCGTAGGTTGAGGGCGTGGCCGAGGGCAATCACCGCTTCGGCAATGGCCATGTCGTTGGCGTCTTGGGGAATATCGCGGATGAAGGAACGGTCGATTTTGAGCTTTTCGATGGGTAGTTGCTTCAGGTAGCTGAGGGAGGAATAGCCCGTGCCAAAGTCGTCAATGGAAATTTGAATCCCCAGATCGCGCAGGGAGGCCAGTTGTTCGACGCTATCCGTGGCCCCTTCCATAATGAAGCTCTCGGTAACCTCTAACTCTAGGTGGGTGGGGGGAAGATGGCTCTCCGTCAGGGCCGATTGCACCACCGACAGCAGGCCATTTTGGCGAATTTGTGGCCCTGCAATGTTGACGGCAATACGACCAAAGGACAGCCCTTGGTCTAACCACTCCCGCCCCTGGCGACAGGCGGAACGCAACACCCACAGGCCAATGTCGCGAATCAGTCCGGTTTGTTCGGCCAGGGGAATGAACTGCCCCGGAGACACCATGCCCAGTTCCGGGTGTTGCCAGCGCAACAACGCCTCCAGGCCCACCAGTCGCCGCGAGATCAGGTTTACCTGAGGTTGATAGACCAGGTGAAATTCCTGACGATCCAGCGCCCCCCGCAGGGCATTTTCCAGCAGCATTTGCTCGAAGGTAATGGCCATCATGGCTTCGGTGTAGAAGCGGTAGGTGTTGCGGCCTTCCCCCTTGGCTTGGTACATGGCGGTGTCGGCATTGCGGAGCAGAACGCTGGGATCCTGTCCATCGGCGGGGAATAGGCTCACCCCAATGCTGACGGTGACATAGATTTCCTGGCCCTGGAGATGGAAGGGTTGCTTGAGCACATCAAAGAAGCGGTGGATATGGAGGGTGACGTTTTGGCTATGGCCCGCATCCTCCAGTAGCACCACAAATTCGTCGCCACTGAGGTGGGCCAGGGTGTCGTTGCGACCCACCATGTCCTGGAACCGCTGGGCTAGTTGCTGTAGCAGGGCATCGCCAGCGCTGTGGCCCATGGTGTCGTTGATGTGCTTAAACCGATCCACATCGATAAAAATTAGCGCTAGGAGGGTGTGCTGACGCACGGCTAGGTTGAGGGCGTGGTTGAGCCGATCATTGAACAGCAGCCGATTGGGCAAGCCTGTTAGGGGGTTGTGGTGGGCCAAATAGTCTAGCCGTTCCTGGTTTTCCTTGGTGGTGGTGATGTCGGAAAACACCCCGACATAGCCCGTGGGCTGGTGTTCACGGTTGCGCACGGTGGTGACGGTGAGCAGGCTGGGATAGAGGGTGCCATCCTTGCGGCGATTCCAAATTTCCCCATGCCACGTTCCCTGGCTCACGAGGGTTTGCCACAGGTCTTGGTAAAAGTAGCTATCGTGGCGACCCGACTTGAGCAGGCGGGAGGTTTGACCGATGGCCTCGGCATGGCGGTATCCGGTGATGGTCTCGAACGCCTGGTTCACGTCCAGGATGCGGCCCCGCAAATCGGTGAGGATCACCCCTTCCAGGGTACTTTCAAACACCGCCGCTGCCTGCTGAAGCCGCTCGGAGGCCAACACCTGTTCCGTCACATCCTGGATGGTGCCAAAGGCGCGGAGGGGCTGGCCATCATCGCCATACTGGGTTTCGCCCCGGCTATAGAGGTGCTTGATGTGGCCCTGGGGGGTGACGATGCGGTAGGCGTAGCTGTGATTCTGCCGATTGGCGAGGGCTTGGGCGTAGGACTGATCCACCGTGGGGCGATCATCGGGATGCACCCGGTCTAGAAAGGCTGGGTAGGTATAGTCAAACTCCTCTGGGTCGATCTCAAGGATGCGTAGTGCCTGATCCGACACCTGCACTGCCTGGGTGGCTATATCCAGTTCCCAACTGCCGATATTGCCCACCCGCTGAGATTCCCGCAGTTGGTATTCGCGCTGGGCCAACTGGGTCAAGGAGCGTCGTCGCTGCACCAGTCGCCAAATTTCGTTGGCCACCAGTTGCACCGTTTCCACGTCGGTGTCGGTATAGTCCGTGGCTTTGTTGCCCACCCCCGCCAACATCACCACCTGCCCATTTTCTAGCACAGGCACCGTCAGCAGCCGGATCAGGGGGGCATGGCCTGCGGGGAGCCCCTTGCTTGTGGGCATAGGCGGCATAGTCGTTAAACACCACAGGCCTTTTCTGGCGCAGGGCATCGGCCCAAATGCCCGCCTTGTTCACCGGGTAGTGGCGGTCGTCGTCGGCATGGCAGTCGTGATCGAGGGTGCGGCGCGACCAGGCCACCAGATCAATGGTGTATTGATCGTCGTTGATACAGTGGATATAGGCGATCCGGCTAGCGGTCAAGTCCTCGGCTAGTGCTTGGCCATGCTGCATAAACGACGCTTCGTCCAGGGTTTCGGCGGCGGTGGGCAATGCTAACAACGCCTCGGCCCGTCGCACCTGGAGCGAGAGCTGGGCTTCGGTGTGCTGGCGCTGGGTCATGTCCAACAGGCTAACCGGGACGCGGGTGGCGGCGGCGACGCTGCAAGGCACCGGAAAGCTAATCACCGCAAACAGGGCGTCCCCGGCTTTGGTTTTGTAGGTCACCTCGGCGGCAAAGGTCGGTTGCCCCTCCCAGATGGCCTGGACACTCTCCACAAACACGGCCAACGCCTGTTCTGAAAACTGATCGGCTAGGGTGGCTACATACTCCTCCCGTGTCTCCACCCCAAACAGGCGCAGGGCGGCGGGGTTAATTTCTAACACCTGCACCTGGCTGAGCCAATACCCCACCCGATCCGGCTGTTCCGCCAGGTAATCGCGCAGGTTGGTGATTCCCCGTTGCTGGAGGGATTGCAGGTCGTGGTAAATCCCGGAGACATCCTCCAGCAGCAACGCCGTTTCCAGGGTTTCAAACATATGCTGGAAGCGGCTCTCGGCCTCTTCGACCCGTTGGCGGCTTTGCTGGGCGAGGGCGTTGGCCTGGGTGCGTTGGTTGAGGGAGCCCTGATGTTGCCAGTAGGCCACCGTAAAGCCAATGGCCGAGAAAGCCACCACCGCCACCAAGCCCTGAAAGGCCACCAGGTTCTCCTGCACCCCCAAATCCAGCAACCCATCGGAGAGGGTTAAGCACCCAATGGCGGTCACTACCCAGGCAAAGCCAATGGTTGTCACCCCCAGCAGGTTAAACCGCATCCCCGTCCACATCAGCAGGGGCAAGATGGTATAGGGATGGTGGAGAATCGGTATCGGCATTGCCAGGTGGTCCGCTGGGTTTCCCCAGAGACAAAACTGCATCCAGGCCATCCCCACCGCCAGGGCCAGCAACCCCAAAAACTCGGCCCAGCGCCTGTGCATTAGGCTCCACCCCTGCGTTTCCCTGTGCTGAAGGGCCACCACCCCAGGAGCCACAAAAATCAGCCCCAGCCCCGCCGCACTGGCCCAAGCCTGGTGCACAGGCCACCAAGCCTCGGCCTCGGTGAACTGCACCACGGCCCAAGCCGCCGGACTGGCCGTGAGCCAAGGCAGCACCACCCCCACCCCCACCAAAAAGGCCACCACCTGCTGAATGGAGTGAAACCCCTGTCTGCCGCCACAGTAGCGCCGCATCCACAGCGCCCCCAGCACAGCTTCTAGGGCATTAATGGTAAAAAACAGCATCACCAACGGCAGCGAACGCCCTAGCCCCAGCACCTCTAGGGGAAGGGTGATGGCACAGGCCACCCCCAGCCGCCACCCCCACTGCGACCGAGGAACCACCACCAAGCAGCCCGTCAAAAAGCCCCCCACGGGCCAAATCACGGCGGTGCCGCTGGTGGCATGGAGCAAACTCAGGCTGAGGATGAGGAGCAGGGCGTAGAGCAGACCAAAGCGTAGACTCTGTGGCCCTAGGTCTCCGGTGACGTACTTGACCATTAACCCCGTAATTTCGGATGCACCGAGGATCGGCTAGGCTAGACCCCGCTATTTTAGGGCGATTTCCCTTGGCCCTGGCCCGCACTTAAGGAAAATTCTCCCATCACCGCCCTCACCCCCAGATCCTCTCCCAGGGGGGCTACTAAGTACACATCAGTCATCGATGCTGACTTTGCCAAGGATTGATCCCCCCTAGCCCCCCTTACCAAGGGGGAGCCGGATTCAAAGTCCCCCTTGAAAAGGGGGATTTAGGGGGATCTCCCAGCCTTTGGCTAGTGGCAACGAGATCTGTGTACGTAGTAGCCCAGGGGGAGAGGGGAGCCGGAAAACTTCTCAAAGTCCCTCTCCCATCTTGGGAGAGAGACTTAGGGTGAGGGTCAAGATCGGGGCTGGGGGATATCGTTTGATAAGTTACAAAAGGTTTGTAAATTCTCGAAGAAATACGCAACGCAGTCTATGAAGTTATCACTAAGATAGAAACTGGAGGGGCTAATCATTTCAGTGCTTTTGCCTTGATCTCGATGGTTTAGCTCCAAAACTAGGTGGTATAAAGTCCTACGTGCTAGGAGCTCGTATAGCCCCACCAGGCCGAAGGACACCCCCATTCCCTTCTCAGATAGTGGCCTATGTGAACAGATGCAACGGCTGATCGCTCCGCTACAATATCTGGGTACTTTAGGAATAAGCCGTGGCTGTTCCTAGATATTCCCCTTGACGGGAATGACGGGGTCTGCATTTACCCCCTAGAGCACACGCCAATCCGGAACGTAGGTTCAGTACGGTGAAACCATCATTAGTCCTCCCGGTTTGCGGTGGAATGGCCCAAGGGTGCGGGCCATTGGCCTAGACTGTGCGATCTGAATTCCCTGGTTCTAGAACTCGATGGGTTCTCTGTAGGTCTCCTGTCCAGCCGAGTCTTTGGTTTTGTTGTTTGGCGAATCGGTCTTAGAAACATGCATCTTCACCTGCTTCGGAAAATTTGGCAGTTCCCGAAAACTGCCCTTAAGCGGTTCGTAAGCGACCTATTGCGCATTCTCCTTCTAAGCAATCGGCCTCGACGCATGGCCCAGGCGGGGTTTGTGCTGCCGACCACGGTGTTGTTGGTGTTGATGGTGGTGCTCACCGCCACCGCCTTGACCTACCGCACCATCAGCCGCAGCCAAATGAACATTGCCCAGCGGGAGCAGGTGAGGGTGGCCAATGTGGCGTCCCCAGCCGTTGACCGAGCCAAATCTAAGATTGAATTTATCTTCACGAACGATACCCGTCTCACCAGTGGCCTGCCCACCCCAGAGGTGCTGGCGAGTATGATGCTGGCGACGCCCTATCCTAATACCGTCGATCCGCTGGTATCTGGGAAAGATCCCTTCACCCTGCCAGGGGAAACCCGCCTGGATATCAATGGCGATGGCACCCTAGACAATGCTTGGTCTTTTGTGGATAGCAACACCAACGAGACGGTTGCCTACTCGATTTTGGTGGAAGCGGAGGGGTTAAATGACCCCACTATTACGGTGACCTCCCCGGTCAATATCGCCAAGGCCAGAGCCCTCGTCACTCGCTCTGGCCCTGTGGCCTCCACGTCGCCCTCCGCCGTATGTTCCAATGCTAGGGCCGAGGCGGGCTGGCAAGTGGTGGATAGTGGCAACAGTTCGACGCTGCAAAAGAACTTCCAAATTAATGTGTTTGTGCCCAACAGCAGCGATGTAAACCGCACCCTAGAAGCCTTCGAGTTTCAGCAGTCTCGGATTGCCGAACGGGGCAACAAATGGGCCGCTTGGTTCCGCTACGACCTAGACATTGATCCAGGTTCGTCATTTACTATTAACGGTGCCATGCACACCGACTCTAACCTATTTGTCAGTGGGCCTGAAACTAATTCCAAGTTTGAAGCCTTCAAAATTAGCTCCGAAAATTCCTGTGTGTATGGCAAGGAAGCCTCGGAAATTACCGTGGGAGTTGGTACCAGTACCAATACCTTTGAGGGCCAAATTGTCCGGGGTTCTGTGGTCACTAACGCTTACGATACGACTGCCGCAACTAAGGCTATCTTCCATATCTGGGACGGGGATGATAAAGCTCCCAAGACAGATGCAACCTTGACAACTCAAAATGACTCGGTGAACGGTGCCACCCCCGGCGCAATTGCCGTGAACCCGCTGAAGCTCTTTGCCGAAGACAAACTAGAGCCCATCGGGAGCGGCTGGAGCCGTGATAATGCCGCTTGGGAGTCCAACCCCATCCGTAGCGGCGGAACCAACGGTGCCCCCCGTGTGTTTAACCGCCGAATGCCCAAACCCTTTGTGGATGACCTCTTCCGGGCAGATAATCGCTGGGGGCCAAAGCCGCGCTATAGCGAAACCATCGCCAGCCTAGACATTACCAACACCTCCAATAAAGTGGGAAACTCCATTGATTCATCGTTGAAACTACTCAACGATGAACAACTGGGCTTGGATGGCTTCTGGGAACGACAAGCCATTGCCAATGGGCTGCGGCTGATTGTGGGCGAACGCTTAGAGCTAGGCGATCCGTTGCGATGGAACTCAACGGATGCTCCTGATACTCCTACGAATACCAATCGCCTATATCCTCCCAATGCTGCGCCGCGAGTGCCTGTTACGGGAACAGCCATCATTGGAACCAATGAGTATCGCCAAAAGCGATCTCTGCGAGATAACCTAGCTGCCGTACAAGGCATGGTGGTTTATCACTATAAGCGCGACAGTGGTAAGTTTCCGGCAGCCTGTGTGGCTTTCACCTCCCACCCCGGCACGCTAGATACCATTGTTAATAGTCGAACCTTTGGTAGTTATTCAAAGCTGAATACAACGACCAATATTGCGATCAAGACCGATTTCTTTAATGGAGTTGGAACAGACGGGTGGGAATTTTCCTTCCCAAGTACCTTCAACACAGCTAGCGGATTTGCAACCGAAATTGCCAGCACCAAACCCCTAGGAATTGCCCTCAGAAACTTAGCCCGGTTTGCTGGAGATCCGAAAGGCGGTGCTCCATCCTTCACCGCTTTTCAGGATAGCGATATTCACCCAGCTCCCTATCTCAATATGTGGGGAGACTTCTCACCACTTCGGCGCGTTCTGGCTGATATTGACGGAGGCACAGACTACGATGAACTTAGCTTTGCCGATCAAGCCACGCTTCACAGTGCGGCCTGTACCGTCAGCATGTTGGCCTACAACACCTATAACGACTACCTTCAATCTACCAAAGACTTAGAAGATTATGTACCTACTGAGCTGAATGCCTACTTGAACCAGGTTGTCCTGTCTGTTCAGAACATCGCTGATTATATGGATCGTCGGCGATATCTTAATACTGGTATGACTGGCCCCAACAAAAATACGGGCACCGATGCGCAGGTTGAAGCAGCTTTAATTGCCATCAACAAAAACCAAGCTTGGACTGATCCGAATCCAGCTACCGTAATTACAGCAGGTACTCCTGCTCTGTGTCCGGCAGGAACGGACGCAGCAGGATTCCAAGCGAACTGTGATGCTGCCGAATTCTTCTCTCAATTCACCTTTGAACAGTGGGTGGAGGTCATGGAAGGCGCTGATGGGTTAGTAAACACAGGATCGGGGGATAGCACTAATCTGGTTGCCCTATCCGATGTAGCTAACCGCATCAATTTCATCCTCCGAGATCGCGATTTTGGCTTCAAGAAAGGCGTGCTACAGCGACCCTTTGATGACGCCGATCCTTCCGGGAACGTGGTGACTTGGGACGATAGCACTGGTTTGGTTGAGCCTGTGGGCCAAGGTGGTGGAAATTATGTCTACGCCACAGGCTGCGACCCTAATATTTTCTCGAAACTAGTGGCGGGTGGTGATGGTGGTCAATCACGGGTTGCCATCGGCGGTTTGATTGGCTGTAGCGAGCGGAACAGTTTGGTTTACCCCATTCGTTTTCCTGCCCTCTACTATCTTTTCCCCACCGTTAACCACGATCACAACGGCACAGGTACTCACGCTCAGCCTGCCACGGAGGAATATGTAAACGATGCCTACGTGAAGTCCGTAAACCCCGACCAAGACGCAACGACACCCCCAGCGGCTACGGCCTACACCTATCAGGTAGTGGGTACCGACCCTGTTAAAGGGATTAGCGAAATTGCAGCGGTACCTCGGAAGGCCGACATATCCGATTGGGTGTTGCCTGTAACTAGCAATGCATCCCTCCTCACAACAACCACCATTGATGCATCACCCTTCCGGATCAACCGAGCTGCTCGGCAATCCGATGGAACCACAGTAAGCGTGACTGCGGCGGCTGATGTGGCCATCCTGGACAAAGGCATCTTTGATGGCCGAGAACAACTCGCCGTTCGGGTGGCCGATCTGAGTATGGCCGTCTTGACCTCGACCGATGTTCCAGGTACCACTGAAAAGTGGATCCCGGATACCAAGTGCATTCCCAGTGACACCGTAGACTGCAACCTTTCTAGCGAAGGGATTGTCTACGCTTTCCGAGAAGACGCGGTGCGGGAAGACGAAATTGTGCGGCCTAAAAACGCCAACGCAAAGACCCCAACCAGTCCAACAGATAACATCACTGCACCGGATGTCAACTGCCTCACCATTGCCAACATCACCTCGGACACCTGTCAGATTAAGACGGCAGTCAGCCCGCAAGATCCACCCCTCACGGCAACAGGTATTAGCCTCAAGCCCGTAGATTACTATGCCGATCCAGATCGCCGTCCCCATGGCTTCCGCCTTCGCAATGGAGCCGACATGAGCAATGGCAAAGACCGTGATGTAGGGATGACCTTTGTGACTGACAACAGTGTCTACATCATGGGCGATTTTAACCTTCACAGTACAGCGGGCACCACAGCCACATTAATTGAGGAGTTCACCGAGAAACTTGATGATGATGCGTGGGTAACAGGCACACCATCCACTGGTCAAGTCAGGTTTTATGGCCCACTAACCTCATCCGGCCCAGGACGGAAAAACCTCGATCCGAATTTTGCACGCTCAAACTTAGATACCTGGCGACCCGTGGAGATCCTAGCCGATGCCTTCACAATGATCTCCAATGGATTCCTAGACGGCTCGGTTCAAGATACTTTCACCATGGCATGGCCCAGTGGGCCAGTGGCAACAAACACCTCCTACATGAACCAAAGCCGACCGGATACGGCACAGAACGTGAGGCGCGAAGATGGTACCTCCTCCAGCACATCCGCAGCCTCTCCGGTGTGGATTGACCGTAACGGCAGCGCCTGGGTCGGCAGCAACCAGATTGAGATGGTTACACCCCTTGTCTGGAGGAGGCTGACTGATACCGACAACGACCGACGCAAAAACCTCAATCTGGTCTCTGGCCCGGTGCGGGTGAATGCGGTGCTGATTGGGGGGATTGTGCCCAGCCGCACCAACCAGGGCTATGGTGGCTTGCCCAACTTCCCCCGCACGATCCAGCACTGGGGCAGCGGCACCGCGCAGCCACTCATCATTAGCGGGTCTTTCTTGCAGCTCAACTTCTCGACGGCATCCACTGGCCCCTTCGAGCATGATGCTTGGGAGCCTGGTGCCGCTCCTGATGACGATAGCGACTCCAGCACAACCGGCCCCAAAGCACGGGGTTTGGGCTATTACAGCCCTTCGACCCGGCGTTGGGGCTACGATCCAGCCTTGCTGTACTACCCTCCCGCAGCGGCCTCCCGACGCTTTGCCAGCGTAGGCAACCTGCGTAGCGAGTACTTCCGGGATCTCCCCGCCGACGATCCCTACGTTCAGATCCTCCGCTGTGCCAAAGACAAAGACTCAAACTTTGTCTACCCCGCCGACATCCGGGGTACCTGTGACTAGTTCTGTCCTCCCCTCTAGCCCGCGCTAGGGGGGACACCCCACCTCTGCCAAGGACACCCCCTATGTTGATCCCCTTCCTTCCACCCAAACGGTCTCCCGCCAAGCCCAGCGCCCCCGATCAAGGGCTCACCCTCATTGAGTGCCTTGTGGCCATTGTGATGGTGGCCCTGGTGGCGGGCAGCATTGCCCCGGTGATGGTGATTTCTGTGGCCAGCCGGGTAAATAGCCAAAAAGCCGAACAAGCCCTTGGCCTCGCCCAAGCCGAAATCGAACGAACCCGCAGCCTGGTAGAACAGGGGAGCTACGCCACCGCGAACCTCCCCCCCATCGGCAGCACCGCCTCCAGCGCCGTGAAAGAAAACGAGGATATTTCCTCCGTACTTGGCCCCGATCTCAGTGCCCCCTCTACCCCCCTCAGTTTTGAATATGCTAGGCGGGTTGGTATCGATGGCCGAGAGACTAGCACTCTTACAGACCAGCGGTTTATCGTCCAAACGTTTCGTTCGGCGGGCTACACTCAAGCCTCAGCCAGCACCCCCATCGCCTTTAACATGGGCGTCAGAGTCTACGATATTAGCGCCACGGGCACGGGCAACCTGCCCACCGATGTCGCCTCCATTGGCCTCACAGGTGGTACAGGCGAACGAACCCAGCGCCCCCTCGCCGCCCTCTATACCACCATCGCCGTTGGCGATCAGGATGACTCGCTGTGTGACTTGATTCGCTACTTCAATAGCCAGCAGGCCAGCCCCGCTGCCTCCACCGCCCTAACGCTGCCCCCCACCTGCGTGGTCGGCAGTACCACAACCTCACCATAGCAACCCTGTTTCTGGCCCGTTTAGAAGTCTCCCCCTTCGTCTGCCCACCCTCGCCCTATCCGTAAAGGGAATCTACACCCCATGGCCGTCCATTCCCCCCATCCCCTCACCCGCTGGCTCTTGGGCCGTCGTCGGGCCGCTGGCCAAAAAGGCTTTACCCTCACCGAACTGCTGGTATCGCTGATTATGGGCACCCTGATCATGGGTAGCCTGCTGTATCTGGTGGTGGAACTGCTGGGGGTAAACGCCAGGGAAGAACGCCTCACCCAAGTGCAGCAAGACACCCGCCGCGCCCTAGACTACATGAGCCGCGAAGTGCGGGAAGCCGTCTTTATCTATGCCAACCCTACGGCAGTGGTCAACCAACTCACCAATGCCCCCCCCCAAAGCACCGCCGTCCTCGCCTTTTGGCACCTAAGAGACATTGAAGACCAAATCGGTGCCCTAAACGCGGACTGCACGACCTATGGCACCCCAGAACAGCGGGAACTTTGTGACATCTTAAAACTTCGCCGCAGCGTCTATGACTTGGTAGTGTATTTTGTGCGACCCAATACAGCGGGCGATATTTGGTCTGGCCCCAATCGCATCATTCGCTACGAGCTAACGGCCTTTTCCGACCTAGGCCAGCTGACCTACACCACAGGCTACGTTGATCCGTCCCTCCCCAACAGCAACTTTGCCGCCTGGGAAAAAGCAGGCGGTGCCAGCAGTACAACCGCAACCGAGGGGCGTATGGCTGTGCTAACCGACAGCATTGATGTTCCCCGTAACACGGCTGGGGTCGGCTGTCCGACGGGGCTCACGGCCTTTCCTACCGCCAATGCGAATAACTTTTTTACCTGCACGAACCCCACCGCAACGGCCAGTGATAACCAAACCCTGTATTTATTTCTACGGGGCAGCACGGACCCAAACGACGGCAGCAGGAGCGTCACCTTTGGCCCCGTAGGAGAAGGGAGCCGCCTGCCCACCCTAAACACCGAAATCCAAATTCGGGGTGTGTTACAACGTAGCGGTGGCTAAGCCGCCTGAAGGAGCCCGCTGGGCCAATCCATCGCCCAACTTGAGTTGTTATCCGGTGTTGATCATGCGATTTTTAATCCCTCCTAAAGCCAAACCAACCGCCGGGTTCACCCTGATAGAACTGCTGGTGGTCATCCTCATCATGGGCATCCTGGCCGCCATTGCCGCACCGGGCTGGCTCGGCTTCATGAACCGCCAGCGGGTGGGGGCCGTGCGTAGCGACATCGTGCAAACCCTGCGCACCGCCCAACAACAGGCCCAACAACGCCGTGCCGTCGTCACGGTGGAAGCCGCCAACGTCGATGGTCAACCCGTCCTGCGGGTGAATGGCGCGGCCCAACCCCTCGGCGGCGGCGGCGGCATCCAAGTGGCCACCTTTAGCTTTAACCCCGCCGATAGTACCAAAAACACCACCGCCACCACCCTATCCTTCGACTACCAGGGGCTCCCCATCGGTGGAAATCTGCCCTTTGTTTTCGATATCACCGCCCCAGGGAACACCTCTCGCCAGTGTGTGCGCGTCGAAACCCTGCTGGGTAGCATCAAAACCCTCAGCGGCGCAACCTGCGATGCCTTCAGCCCCTAATCCCGCTTTGCCCAGCAACCCTATCGCCCTGCATGATGACGCCTAATCCGGGCGCGGAAACCGCGCCCCTACCGCATTAGGGCCATGTAGGGGCCAGGTCTCCTGACCCTTTGACGGATCTGGGTTCCGGTGGTTGTCCTGGCTGTAGCAGGGTCAGCCGTAGGTGTTGGCGAACCTGGCGGTCTAGGTAGTGGGTTTGGAAGGTTTGCCATTGCTGCCAAGCTTGATGGCGATTGTGGGCCAGAAGCTTTCTGAGGGAAGGCATGGGGTGGCGGGCCTTGGGGGTGGCCTGGGTGATAAAGTCCTCTAGCACAACGCTGTCTTGGAGGGTGCCGAGGATATCTTGCATGGTGCTGAGCCGTTCTAGATCCGCCTCCAGGGCATCGCCATAGAGGGGGGCCACCACCCGCAGTTGGTAGCGGACTCGTTTAATTTGCTTACGCAGGCTGTGCAGCGCATAGCCCTCCTTGGCAATTAGATCATCGACGGTGGCCGAACTGAAGGGGGAAACCACCCATGGGCCTTGGTCAGCCCCTTGGACACCCACCCACCAGCCGGGATGCAGCCAGAGGGCGCTGATCAGCGGCAGTACCACGTCTGGCACCACATCCACCGCTGGAGCATACCCCAAGGGTTGATAGGTGGGGTGTTTGACCCAATCGCCAAGCCCCTGCTTCATGGCCTGGTAGGGCTCGCTGGCCAGGAGCTTTTTCACCTCCTTAAAGGTGTGGTGGCGGGCCTGGGTGAGGTGATCCATCGCGGCCAGGAGATCCGCCTGTTCCCCCTTCGGCAGATGGGGTAAATACTGGTGACGCAGGGTATCGCCAATCACGTCTAAATCGCGCAGATGGCCGAGCCGTCGCCCCACCTTGGCCACCCTGGGTTCTCGCCCTGCCTTGGGCAGCACAATCCCCACCTCAAACACCTGGAGGGCGGTGCGTAATCGTCGTAGCCCCACCCGCATTTGGTGTAGGTTCTCTGGGTCGGTATCTTTGAGGACCGCTGCTTCGTAGGAGGTCGCTTGGTTCAAATACTTGGCAATGGCACCCTGGGCCAACGTCCCAAAGGTTTGGCTAACCATAAATTTGCCCTCGAACAACCGCTTCGATTTCTATTGACGCTATTGATCTTAGATCTGGAGCCTGGGGGAAAGGCCCAACCGCTGTGTTTTGTAACCTTTGGTGGGGCTACCCGCCTATTTGGGGTACCCACTTAGCGACAGGTGGCCGGAATAGGGGCGCTGTAGAGTTTTACCCGATGGTTGCGGCCCCCGCTCACCGCCAGCAGACGGTTGTCCCGCAGAATCACATCCACGGTATCGATGGCTTGGCGAGATTTCCCTAGGCGGCGTTCGCTGGCAACACGGCCATCGGCCTGGATTTCCCAGAGTTTGACCTGGCCATCGTCGCCCCCGCTCACCAGGGCACAGCCGCTCTCGGTAATTGCCAGAGCACGGACGGCTTCGTCCCCATGACCATCGGCCCAGGTATAGAGGGGGCGGCAGGGGCCAGCGAGGGATCCGGGGGGGGGGCAGGTTTGCAAATCCCATAGGCTGATGCGGCCCTGGTTGTCGGCAATGGCGAGGCGGTGGGGCCGCTCGGCGGCGGTGGCGAGGCTGGTGATGTAGTCTTGGTCGCCACCACTGGCGAGATAGGGGAAGGGGATCACCTGATCCTCGGCCCAATCCCAGATCACCAGGCGGTTAAAGCGTCCGCCCACCAGCACTTGGTGATTGGGAATCAGGGCGAGGGTCTGCACCGCAAAGCCCACGTTGGCCCCTTGGACGGGCTGCACATCGCCCCTAGGCAGGCCAGACAGATCCCATCGCCGCAAGGCACCGCTGCCGTAGCCCGTGAATAGGGTTTGGGCATCGGGGGTAAATTGGAGGTCAAACACCCGATCCCCCAGATCGTGGGCCAGCACTAGGGGCGGCTGGGGCACCCGCAGAGGAATGATTTCGGTCGATCCGTTCTCGTATCCCACCGCAATGGCATCGTTGCCCACGGGCCGATAGCGGGCCACCCGCACCGCCTTATCCTTCTGGAGGGGACGCTTCCACCGTTGCAACCGCTGACCCGCCACCGCCCAGCGCCGGACGGTTTGATCCTCGGAGGCACTCAACACCTCCGAGGCCCGACCATCGAACCGCACCATATTCACCGACCCCCGGTGGCTTGGGGGCAACAGTCGCAACCACAGCAACAACCCGACCGCCGCCCCCAAGAGAGCCAGTTGCAGCCCCCAGTGCAGCCTGGGCTGAGATCGCACCGTTACCGTTTGGTGGTCAGGATCTAGGGGAATTTGGGGATCTGGGCGCAGGGCCGAGATCCGAAACAGGTGGGTGCGTGTCCACCCTAGCCAGGGCCGACTCACCACCACGGGCAGGGTGATCGGCACTACGGCCCCGATGGGGAGGTCGATGGGGTCTTTAGGCAGGGCAATGCGATCTGTAGGGAAGAGGGGCTGAACCCGATCATCGCCGCCCTCAAACCAGCTTCCTAGGCGGATGCGTTCTACCACCGGGGTCATGACCTGGGGCAGGTTGCTGTGGTTGTTCAAGGTGAGGCCAATCGCCGCCGCCGTCGAGGTTGGAGCGCCTGCGGTCGAGGCTACCCCTCTCTCCCCTGGGTTGTCTTGGGGGCCGTTCTGGGAGCGCTGGCCTAGGCGCTGGCCCATCGCCGTCATCGGCAACCCCAGCCAGGTCTCTGACATGGGCTGCTTCCCCTCGTCTGGGGTGGGGGAATGCTGTCGTCGCCGTGGGGGTTTGGCACTGGGATAGACCACGACGGGGGTGGTCAAGTCCATCTCCACCGTACCCGCTGGCAGCACCGTAAGCTGGCTGGAAAACCGCTGGCTGACTAGGGCGGTGACGCGGGCCTCTAGGTCAAAGGGGTAGACCTGGCTGGGGGCATCGAGGGGAGATTCAATGTGGCCTAAAAAGGTGGTCATCACCTCACCCTGGGCAGGCACCTCTAGGCGGCGTTCTTGGCCATCGGTGAGCCATTCTGGGGGCAGTCCCTGCACCGAAAGATTGACCCGTAGGGCGCTACGGTTGGGGTTGTATAGCCGCACCGGAATTTCCATCCGGCTTTGGGGGACGACCACCAATTGGGGGCTGAGGATATCGATCTGGGGGGGAATGATGCCACTGCCCTCGATCACCAGGGTCAGCACTTGGCGATCCTCCTGGCGCAGCTCCACGGAAAACACGCGCACCGTCAGGGTCATCGACCCCACAAAACCGCCCCGCACCGGGGGCACATCCAGCACCGTTACGGCAAACTGGGTGCGATCCCCCGGTGGAATTTTGGCCGACAAATCCGGGGACTGCTGATACCAAGAACGGCTCGCCTGCGCCTCCACCCCCGCCGCCAAAACCTCAAGCTGAAAGGTGGCAAAGGTGTCGCTTTGGTTCACCACCTGCACTGAAAAGGTCGGCGGCGTTTGCCCCGGCTTGAAATGCAGCACCAGGGGCGCAATCTGAGTTGTCAGCAATTTGGCCATGGGAGGGAATTAACCTAGCCGTTCGTAGATGTTTTCTAGGCGGGGAGCAGGCTCGGTGCCGAAGTCGGGCAACGTGGATACGGCCCACTGGCGGCGTTGCCAGACCAGGTGAAGCAAGTTAATCCCCAGTTCCTGGGCGCTACGCAGGCTGTCGCGGGGCATAAATTGACGCTTGGGGCCACCCCAGGTACCGGTTAAATCGCCCACCACCGCCACCACTCCGCCCCAGTTGAACAGGGCTAGGGGTTGATTGTGAATCAAAAAGCTTTGGCTAAAGGCAAAGGGCTGTTGCCGCAGGGGATGCTGGTCGGTCAGCCGTCCTGTGAGGGGCCAATCGCCTAGGGGGATCTCGCTTGGGGATGGATCGCCTGGGGATAGATTGCCTGGAGATAGATTGCCTGGAGATAGATTGCCTGGGGTGAGCCGTGGCCCAACCCACGTCGCCAGGGCTGGAAGGCTTTGGGCCAGTTCTAGGGCAAGACAGCGTTCTAGCTCGGCCTGCTCACTACAGAGGGTGGCAAACATAGCGGCATCGGCCATGCCCGTCGCGTTAGATAGAACCTTGATCACGTCTGCCCATACGTGAAAAATTTCCTCCAGGGCCGTTCCAGCGGGAAGCACCTCAATCAACAGCGTGCCGCCCTCGGCCTCGAAGACCCGCAGCAGATCAATCTCCTCCTCAGTCAAGCCCTGGGCATCGGCATAGGTCAGGTGCAGCAGGTCGTATCCCTGCAAATCTGCTGCCGTGAGGGCCAACCCCTGGCGTAAACACAGCGGCACCGAACGCACCTCCCCTCGCAGCTTGGGATACAACCCCGGCAAGGTGGCCACTAACCCCTGCAAAGATGCCTCCAAATCCAGCTTGGCCTGGGGATCCAGGGTGAGGTAGCCCAGGGTCAGATCCCCCAAGGGCCGTACCTGGGCCAGGGGCCGATAGCGCCAGTCCAATTCATGGGCCACCGGGGTAAAGCCATTGCGGGGCAGCGTAATCGGTGCATCCCCTGGTGGCAGCAGCAGGCGGCACAGCTCAATTTCTCCCTCCACAGGCGGCGAGTTCTTTTCCTCCAGCCGAAAGGTTTCCGACACCACATGGGTTCCGGTGCGAGGTTCCAACTGGTCAGGATCCACAAACTTCAGCACCAGGTAGACCAAAACGGCCTCCGTGGTGGGCTGGGCGGCGATGCGGTAGGTGATCGGCTGAGGCACCACAATCGGGTTGCCCTGGGCATCTATCGCCACACCGGGCTGCACCTGCAACCAGCGCCCGTCCCGATAGGCATTCGCTACCTGGGCCGGAGCCTCCGTTGGGCCAACCTCTAGCCCACTGACAATGCCCCCCTGGTGAAACGCCTGAAAATGCAAATTCTGCCGCTGGCGATGGTATTGGTGGGCCACCTGCCAGCGCTCGGCGGTTACGAGCAGGCCATCGCTGACCTGAAGGCGTTGAAGGGGGTGGCGAGGGGGTGGGGGAATCATGGGGGGTGGTTATTGGTTATTGGTTATTGGTTATTGGTTGCTGGTTGCTGGTTGCTGGCGATTGGGGGCTAGTAGGGGGGGCTTTCTGCTCGGACGGGAAATCTACGGGTGGGGCGGCGGTTCAACGATTAAATCGTAGGTGCAGAAGGCGGGTTTTTCTTGGGTGATGATCTGGTGGACGAGGGCGGTGTCGATGGTGTGGTGGGCTTCGGGGCGGAGGTGGATGGTGAAATGAAAGGGTTGGCCACCGCCTAGGCTGGTGTCTTCTCCCAGGTGGGCTTCGCCGAGGATGAGCCCCTGGCTAAAGGTTTCGTGGATGCCGATGTGTTTGGCGGACTCGTTGGCGAGGTGATCATCTAAAGGTAGGCCCGTGGCGAGGTGGAGGTAGAATCGCAACCCGCGTCGGGTGCCACGCCAGCGGTAGATTTGCAGGGCATGGCGAATCAAAAACCGCTGACGGCGAGGGTCGAGGGGGGCATCGAAATTCCAGCCGACCCAGTGCGTGAGAAAGGGCAGCAGGGATTGGGGGGCGGTGAGGGGATCGAGGTAGGCCCAGAGGCTATCCAGGGCGTTGACGGTGGGTTCAAAGGTTTGCTCGAAAACCTGTAAAAAACGGCCCACAAAGTCGATTTCGCGGTATAAGTCGGGCAAAAAGTCTAAATACAGGCTACGGGGCCGCAAAACCACCTGGAAATCCCGATGTTCCAGGGTACGTCCCCCAGTTGCAGGGTTGAGGCTGAGGACCGTCAGACGGCCTCGATAGTCGAGCCGTAGGGGCAGTTGCTCGGTGGTGTAGGATTGCTCTAAATAATCCGCAGGTAGGCTGAAATAGAGCACACCCTCCAAAATTTGTCCCGGTCGTACCTCGGAACCCTCGGCCCGAAACTGGCACCAGTCCGCCGGAAAATCTCCCTGCACCTGGTACTGAAGCTGAAGCGGTTCCCGGCTTTGATTGTGGACTTGAATCACCAACTCGCTCGGTTCCCCAGGGTAGATCACCAGGTTGGGTAGGCTGGGGGCACGGAGATTGCGAGGATGACTGCCTGCCAAGCCCTGGGCCAATTCCGACCCATTGGGCACCGCTTCGGGAACCTGCATGGGGGTCAGCACGAGGCTGATGTCGGTGGTGGATCGGGCTTGGGTCATTGGGGGAATAGAGAAATCATAGGAGGCTGATGATGTGGCTGGAACGGAGGACGTTGTCGGCCCAGGAGCAGATCAGCCCTTGGGGGCCGGGGGCGACGATGTTGTTGGGGGCGAGGGTGCGAATCCAGCGATCTTCCTCCCGCCGCAGTTCAAACAGCAGCACGGTGCCCAGGTAGCGCACGCCGTCGTGGCTCTGCACCAGGCTAATGATATCGGAGGGATACAAAGGCGCACCAAAGGGCCAGCCCTTGCCGTTGGGGCCACCCGTAAGTGGGTTCAAGAAACGGTAAAGGGCGGTGCGGAGGCGAGAGAGGGTTTGGGTTTGGGCCTGGGGGTTGGCATATTCCGGGGCAAGGCCCACTTCAATCTGCACCGCCACGCCCACATAGTCGGGTTCGCGCAGGGCCACTTGCACCCCCAGCAGGCGACGTTCATCCAAAAACGACAGAATTTGCTGGCGCAGGATGGGCGTGAGGGCGAAGGCGTTGGGATGGATGCCCAGTTCGCGGTCGATGCCCTGGGTATTGGCCTGGGGCACCACCAGCATTTCCACCAGGCCGGGGGTGGTGCTGGGGGGGCAGAGGGTGCGGGCCACGGCTCCCTGTCCGGCTTGTTGGGTGAGGGCTTCAAAGTCTTCGGGGGTGACGGCCCGATCCCGCGTGCGCAGCATACGGGGCACCCGCAGCACCGCCTCGTCCAAGGATTCGGCATCGGCCCCGTGGCGGGCGGGGATGTGGTTGGTGACCTGGGCTACGTAGGGCACGGCGGTTTTCACGATGCGTAGGGTGTGCCGCTGCACATTGCCTCGCTGGCCACCCCCGGTGCGGTAAGACACCATCTTAAACACTGCACCCCTGGGGGGAATCGCCCCATACTGCCGTTCTAGGGCGCTGGCCTGGGGAACGCTCTGGGGGATGGTTGGATCGGCGAGGGCAGTATCGCGGGTTTGACTGCGAGATCGGGCGTAGACCTGTTCCTTAAGCTGGCTGGGTTCGCGAATCAGGGGGCCAAACTGCAACCGCCCGCTGACGGAATCGAGGGTGTAGTGGTAGTCGTTGGGGCCAGAGTCGGCAAAGTCGCTCACCTCCTGCCAAAGTTGGGGTAGGCCATCGGGGGGCAGCACCAGCAGTTGTTCCCCCGGCAGACGCGGCAGCACGGGTGGCCCCTGGAGTTGCACCGTTTGCCCTGGTTGGCCGTTACTTTCCCCCAGCAGTTCTTCGTGGATGGTCTGGCACTGGCTCACATCAATGGTGCCGCCGATGGATCGCACATCCACCCGCACCAGCCGAGGGGAGGCACTATAGCGGCTGTGGTACACCTCAGAATCGGTGCAAACGCAGCGAATCCAGCGGCCCTGGTAACTGCCAAACTGGGCCACCGGGAACCGCTGGGGCAAATGCAAAATCACGTCGGCGGTGTGGAGAGCGTTGCCGCCACCCAGTTCGTGAAAGCTGAAGCCACGGGTTTGGTCGTCCCCTTCCGCCAGCAAAATCGGCACCCACTGTTCGCCATCCCAGGCTTCCCAGCGGCGGGGCGGATGGTCGGGGTTGATGCCCGTGGAGGTGGCCGCTTCGCCAGAAAGCGTGAGGGCCAAAACGTTGCCCTCGGTGGGCTGCGCCCCATCCAGCACCAGGTAAAAACTGTTGCCCGGTCGGGGTTGCTCATTAAAAATGCTCTGTTCGCGCCCTTCCCAGCGCCCGTCCGATTGCCGCGTCCACAGGTTGGCAAAGGGGTTGGTCAACAGGCTAGGCAGCGAATCATCCCGGTCGGCAGTCAGCAGGTGGTTAATCTCCGGCAACCCAATGGCCAGGGGTCGGTCGGTGCTGAACACCACCGCCTCATCGGTTTCCGTGCGCTCCGTGGCCACCTCCACCCCCGCCGAAATGTGGTACACCTGGGGCAAACTCGCCGCCAGATAAAACGTCACCTCCGTGCGGGCCGGGGCCGGGGGCTG
Source organism: Nodosilinea sp. (assembly GCA_040396995.1). Classification (GTDB taxonomy): domain Bacteria; phylum Cyanobacteriota; class Cyanobacteriia; order Phormidesmidales; family Phormidesmidaceae; genus Nodosilinea. Next base: position 34,959 of record JBBAWV010000032.1, read on the forward strand.
AAGCCGCATCCCCAGCATCTCCAAAAAGGCCACATAGTTGCGACGGGGCACCTGGTTAAACCGCATCAACATTTGGTCGGTCAACCAGGCAAACAGTTCCACCATCGTTACCCCAGGGTCGCTGGGGTTGTAGTTCGTCCACTCCGGGCAATAGCGCGGAATCCGCAGCAAACACTCGTCTACCAGGTCTGAGTAGGCCCGGTCGTCTAGGTTCGACTTCGGCAATTGGGGCAGAAAATTAAATTCCACAGGGCTTCACCTCACTATTCCGGTGGCATCAAATAAAAGGGATAGACCAAACTGCGGCGCTGGTGGCTGTCCTTGGCCCGATAGAGAATCACAATGTTCACCCGCCCGTTCTCTAAATCGGGTTCCGCCAACACCTGATCCAGCACAATGCGCGGCTCCCAACGCTCCAGGGCCTCCTGCACATGCAGCCGAATCAGCAGCAGCGTGTCGGTATTCATAGGGGCAAAGGTCATCTCCGCCAGCCGACAACCATAGTCAGGCCGATACACCCGCTCCCCAATCCGCGTTCGCAACAGCACCCGAATCGACTCCATCAAATTCTGATCCGCCGCACTCAGTTGCAGCCCCCCCTGCACCGTCGTCCGCACCGGAAAGGCCCATCCCTGCCCCAAATGGGCCGCTGGCTTGGTCTCGTTAAACGCTCCTGCCATGCTGCTAATGCCGCCCCCTTCCCTCACGCTAGGGCTACGATACCGAGTGGCTCACCCTACAGCCATTGGCCAAAGGTCGAATTCCCCGCGCCAACGGCCCCTGCTGCCATGGTGGGCTAAACCGGGCAAACGCTAAATCTTGTGGAAGATTTGCCTTGGTTGGGGGATGGCATTCGGCAAGATAAAGGCATGGGCCAGCCCCCGTCAAACCGTTATTCCCGTTGTGGAGCCCCTGTTGCGCCATGAACCAAAAAAGGTACAATAGAAGCTAATGAGTCAAAAAATTGTACCCGCTAGGTTTTATCAGACTGAAGCTGGAAATGAGCCCGTTCGGGAATGGCTTAAGCCGCTTGAGGCAAGAAAATGACCAATAATATCTATATCGGTTCTTCGCTTGATGATTTCTTGGAAGAAGATGGAATTTTGGCTGAGGTGAATGCCATCGCGCTTAAGCGAGTTCTCGCATGGCAGGTTCTTCAGGAAATGCAAAATAAAGGACTCAGTAAGTCTCAAATGGCGGTGGCGATGAGTACGAGTCGTTCCTCTCTGGATCGGCTTCTCGACCCTAGCAATACATCGGTCACGCTTAAAACCATGGATCGTGCGGCTGCCGTTCTGGGTAAACGCCTGCGGATTGAGTTAGTGGATATTGAAGCGTCTGAACCCCTATCTGTGAATTGAGTCTAAGCTTTTCCCAACTAAGGCTGACTACACATTAGGATAACTGTCACCCGATCATCGCTCTATCATGAACCAGACTGACAGTCAGCGAATTAACGCTTTTATCGCAAGATGGCTGAACTCTGAAGGTAGTGAGGAAGCCAACGCTAAACCTTTTTTGACAGAGCTATGTGCAGCCCTAGGAGTAGATGCGCCACCCCCGAAAGGGACTCCTAGCAGTGAAGTTTACTGTTTTGAGAAAGCCATCAAGGCGTATAGCACAAAGGGGCAAAGTCAGAAAAAGGCTGATTTCTATAAGGAAGGTTTTTTCCTGATTGAGGCCAAGCAAGGCAGCATCACATCCAGCAAAGGGCACGGGAAGCGAGGAACAAAAAGCTATCGAGATGCGATGCAAGGAGCCTTTAACCAGGCTCGCCAGTATATTCAACTCCTAGACGCTCCAACCAAGCCACCTTTCTTGATTACCTGCGATATTGGCTCCCACTTCGAGATTTGGGAAGGCTTTAGTGGGGAATATGGCAGCTATGGGGCACGGCAGCGGTTCAATCTGGCCGATCTTGCCCAGCCGGAGGTGTTTGATCGGTTTGTCAAAATTTTCACCGACCCTCAGGCGCTAAACCCAGAGAAAGAAAGAGCCAAGGTGACTAGGGAAGTAGCGACGAAGCTGGCAGAGCTATCTCGCTGGCTGGAGGCTCAAGGGCACAGTGCCGAAGAAACGGCGAACTTCTTGATGCGCTGCATTTTTACCATGTTTGCTGAAGATGTGGAGTTACTTAAAGACAAAGTATTTACCAAGATGTTGAAGGAGCGCTGGATTCCTCAGCCTGAAATCTTCAAACCTGAGATTGAAGAACTCTGGAGGGTGATGAATACTGGCGGCAATCTTTTCGGCTTGGGGAAAATATTGCAGTTTAATGGCAGCTTTTTTGAGAATGCTACGGCGATTACTTTGCCAAAGGAACAACTCGATATCCTGCTTGAGGCAGCAGAGAAGGGGTGGGAAAATGTGGAACCCGCCATTTTTGGCACGCTGCTAGAGCGGGCGCTGGGGAAAAAGGAACGCAGCCGCCTGGGTGCCCACTATACGCCGCGTTCCTATGTGGAGCGGTTGGTGCGTCCGGTGGTGATGGAGCCGTTGCGCCAGGAGTGGGATGAGGTTGAGCTAGAGCTAAAGCGCCTGCTGGAGCCGGAACCGGGGAAGGAGGAACCCACGGACAACCAGCGCAAGAAGGCAGAGCAAGAGATTCGGGCGTTTTTAGACAAGCTCCGCACCATCAAAATTCTTGATCCGGCCTGTGGGACGGGCAATTTTTTGTATGTGGCGCTGGATTTGCTGAAGGGGCTAGAGCAAGAGGTGCAAACGCGGCTGGTAGATGTGGCAGGAACGGTGCAGCTTAATGTGCTGGATCAAATTAATCCGTCGCAGTTTTTGGGAATTGAAATTAACCCCCGTGCGGCGGCGATCGCAGAATTGGTGATCTGGATTGGCTATCTTCAGTGGTATTTCAAACGTTTTGGCAATGCGGAACCGCCAGAACCCGTGCTGCAAGCCTTTGGCAACATTGAATGCCGCGATGCGGTGCTGGCCTACGATGGTACAGAGCCAGATGTTGACCCCAAAACAGGACAGGTACGCACCCGATGGGGTGGCTGCAAAATGAAGCATCCGGTGACGGGGGAAGAGGTGCCCGACCCGACGGATCAGGTAGTAATTTATAAGTATTTGAATGCACGGGCGGCGGAATGGCCGGAGGCGGATTATGTGGTGTCGAATCCGCCGTTTGTTGGCAATCGAGATATGCGCGAACTTTTTGGAGATGGATATACTGAAACTCTTCGACAAAAGTATCCAGAGGTTCCTGAGACAGTTGACTATGTAATGTACTGGTGGCACAAATCTGCTGTTTTGCTTGAGCAAAAGATGCTTAAGTGTTTTGGCCTAATTACAACAAACAGCCTTCGACAAATAAGACAAAGAAAAATCATTGAGATACATCAGAAGAAGAAAAATGGAACTCAATTATTTTTCGCTATTCCTGATCATCCTTGGGATAGTGAAGGAGCCGCAGTCAGAATATCTATGACTGGTGGGCAGAATATCAACGAGAAAATATTAAGGCATTGTAACTTAGGCACAGTTGTTGGTGAAGAAAAGGCTTCTACACCAGAAGACGAAGCAGAAAGAATTCAAGTTGAATGGAAAAATGTAGGCTTTATCTTCAGCGATTTAAGTGCTGGAGTAGATATTTCTTCAGCTACGCCGCTTAAAGCTCAAGCGAAATTATGTTGTCCTGGCGTTAAACCTTACGGCTCAGGATTTCTTGTTTCAGTTGATGAACTGCATTATTTTCCCGAAAGAGAGAATATATTGATTAAGCCTTATATGAATGGTCGTGATTTGACACAAATTAGTCGCAATACTCATATTGTCGATTGCTACGGACTATCCTTGGAGGAAATACAAATAAATTACCCAACTATTTATCAATGGATTTTAGATAAGGTTTATCCAGAAAGGATGGTTGAGCGAGATCAAAAAATCAAGGATAAATGGTGGATTTTTGAGCGTCCTCGTCCTGATTTAAGAGCTGCCATCGACAAGCTAAACAGATATATTGGAACTGTGCAAACGAGTAAGCATAGGGGCACCTCGAAAAATACCAAAAGTGATGTCTCATCCTAGGACTCAGGGTATGAT
>JBBAWV010000033.1:0-7934 GCA_040396995.1 Nodosilinea sp.
CCCTGAACGCATTCGCCAGTGGGGGGAACGCACCCTGCCCAACGGCCAGGTGGTGGGCGAAGTCACCAAGCCAGAAACCATCAACTACCGGACGCTGAAGCCGGAGATGGACGGGCTTTTCTGTGAGCGGATTTTTGGCCCCGCTAAGGACTGGGAATGCCACTGCGGCAAATACAAGCGGGTGCGCCACCGGGGCATCGTCTGCGAACGCTGCGGCGTGGAGGTGACCGAATCGCGGGTGCGCCGCCACCGCATGGGCTACATCAAACTGGCCGCTCCGGTGGCCCACGTCTGGTACCTGAAGGGCATCCCCAGCTACATTGCCATTCTGCTGGATATGCCCCTGCGGGACGTGGAGCAGATTGTCTACTTCAATGCCTACGTGGTGTTGGATCCCGGTAACGCCGAGAACCTCAGCTACAAGCAACTGCTGACGGAAGACCAGTGGATCGAAATCGAAGACCAGCTCTACGACGAAGATACCGAACTCTCCGGCGTTGAGGTGGGCATTGGGGCCGAGGCGCTCCAGCGGTTGCTGCAAGACCTGGAACTGGAAACCGTGGCCGAGAAGCTGCGGGAGGAAATCGCCAACTCCAAGGGCCAAAAGCGGGCCAAGCTAATCAAGCGTCTGCGGGTAATCGACAACTTCATCGCCACCGGGTCTAAGACCGAGTGGATGGTGCTGGATGTAATCCCTGTGATTCCCCCCGACCTGCGCCCCATGGTGCAACTCGACGGGGGTCGCTTTGCCACCTCCGACCTCAACGATCTCTATCGGCGGGTGATTAACCGCAACAACCGTCTGGCCCGTTTGCAGGAAATTCTGGCCCCAGAAATCATCGTCCGCAACGAAAAGCGGATGCTGCAAGAGGCCGTGGACGCCCTGATCGACAACGGTCGCCGGGGTCGCACCGTGGTAGGGGCCAATAACCGTCCCCTCAAGTCCCTGTCGGACATCATTGAAGGGAAACAGGGCCGCTTCCGCCAAAACCTGCTGGGTAAGCGGGTGGACTACTCCGGTCGTTCGGTAATCGTGGTTGGCCCCAAGCTGCAAATCCACCAGTGTGGTCTGCCCCGCGAGATGGCCATTGAACTGTTCCAGCCCTTTGTGATTCATCGCCTAATTCGCCAGGGGGTGGTGAACAACATCAAAGCCGCCAAGAAGATGATCCAGCACAGTGACAACAGCGACACCGTCTGGGAAGTGCTGGAGGAGGTAATTGAAAGCCACCCCGTTATGCTGAACCGGGCACCGACCCTTCACCGTCTGGGGATTCAAGCCTTTGAACCGATTCTGGTGGAAGGCCGCGCCATTCAGCTTCACCCCCTAGTCTGTCCCGCCTTCAACGCGGACTTTGACGGTGACCAGATGGCTGTCCACGTTCCCCTTTCCCTGGAAGCCCAGGCCGAGGCGCGACTGCTGATGCTGGCCTCCAACAACGTGCTTTCTCCGGCTACGGGGCAACCGATTATCACCCCCTCCCAGGACATGGTATTGGGCTGCTACTACCTAACGGCGGACAACCCAGGGGCCACCAAGGGAGAAGGGCGCTACTTCGCCAACATGGAGGACGCTATCCTGGCCTTTGAGCAGGGCTTGGTGGATCTCCATGCTAGGGTTTGGCTGCGGTTTGATGGCCCCGTGGAATCGGATCAGCCAGAGGTGTTGGAGCAGGAAGAGGAAGCCAATGGCATCATCACGCGAATCTATAACGACCGCCGGGTGCGCCTAGACCAGGATGGCAGCCTGATTTCCCAATACATCAAAACCACCACGGGCCGCATCATCTACAACAAAGCCGTCCTAGAGGCGATCGCGAACTAACCGCTAGCCCCAGTTCAGGTTTGGGACTGGGGCCAAAATTTTGACCGGAATTTCCATCAATAGCCACCGGAACTTCCATCGATGACGACATCAGTACACCGCACGAGGGGCAGAAAACACATGGCTGAGCAAGGGGCAACGCAATCCTCTCTGGTTTTTCGGAACCGCATCATTGACAAGAAGCAGCTCAAGAAGCTGATTTCCTGGTCGTTTACCCACTACGGCACCGCCCGCACCTCCCAAATGGCCGACCGGATTAAGGATCTGGGCTTTAAGTACGCCACCCGCGCTGGGGTGTCTATCAGCGTCGAAGACCTGCAAGTGCCCGACGAAAAGCGACAGCTCCTAGCCGCTGCCGAGGAGGACATCAACGCCACCGAGGAGCGCTACATTCGGGGGGAAATCACCGAGGTTGAGCGTCTGACCAAGGTCATTGACACCTGGAACGACACCAGCGAAAAGCTGAAGGATCAGGTGGTTGAAAACTTCAAAAAGAACAACCCCCTCAACTCGGTGTACATGATGGCCTTCTCTGGGGCGCGGGGGAATATCTCCCAGGTGCGTCAGTTGGTAGGGATGCGGGGTCTGATGGCCAACCCCCAAGGGGAAATCATTGACCTCCCGATTAAAACCAACTTCCGGGAAGGGCTGACCGTGACCGAGTACGTGATTTCCTCCTATGGGGCGCGGAAGGGTTTGGTGGATACGGCCCTGCGGACGGCGGACTCTGGGTACCTCACCCGTCGTCTGGTGGACGTATCCCAGGACGTAATTATTCGTGAGCACGACTGCGGCACCGAACGGGGCATCCGGCTGCGGAGCATGACTGACGGGGAACGGGTGCTAATTCCCCTCGAAAACCGCTTGCTGGGCCGAGTAGTCGCTGAGGAGGTGGTGAGTCCCGAAACCGGGGAAATTATCCTGGCCAAAAACGAACCCGTTTCCCCGGAAAAGGCCACGGAAATTGTCCAGGCCGGGGTGGAAGAGGTTCTGGTCCGATCCCCCCTCACCTGTGAAGCCACTCGGTCGGTGTGCCGTCTGTGCTATGGCTGGAGCTTGGCCCATTCCGACATGGTGGACTTGGGCGAAGCGGTGGGCATCATCGCCGCCCAGTCCATCGGTGAGCCCGGTACCCAGATGACCATGCGTACCTTCCACACGGGGGGGACGTTTACCGGGGAAGTGGCCCCTCGTATTAATGCCACCAAGGACGGCACCGTGCGCCTGCCCAAGCGCTTTAAGAGCCGTGCCTTCCGTACCCGCTACGGTGAAGAGGCGTTGATGTTGGAATCCGACGCCGACCTAGTGGTTGAAATGAGCGGCAAAAACCAAACGGAGCGCCTGCCTCAGGGGACGATCCTGTTCGTCAATGATGGCCAGACGGTTCAAAAGGAGCAGCTTTTGGCCGAACTCCCCTCCGCAGGGCGCACCCGCAAGGTGACGGAAAAGGCCACCAAGGACGTGACCTCTGACCTGGCCGGAGAAGTGACCTTTGACGGCCTCGTGCAGGAGGAAAAAACCGACCGCCAAGGCAACACCACCCGACTGGCTCAGCGGGGCGGTCTGCTTTGGGTACGGTCGGGGGATGTATACAACCTGCTCCCCGGTGCCGAGCCCGTAGTGCGCAACGGCGACCACGTTAAAGCGGGCGACACCCTGGCCGCCACCAAGCTGACCACCGAGCGCGGCGGCTTTGTGCGTCTTCCTGAAAGCCAAGACGACAAGGGTAGCCGAGAAGTGGAGATTATCACCGCCTCCGTCATGCTGGATCAGGCCCAGGTGCGGAAGGAGCAGGGCCAAGGGCGGGAGCATTACTTCATTGAAACCGCCTATGGCCAGCGCTTCTCCCTGATTGCCACCCCTGGGGCCAAAGTCACCAGCGGCCAGGTGATTGCCGAACTAGAGGACGACCAGTTCAAGACCCAGACGGGCGGCATTGTCAAGTTCGCCGGGGTTGAGGTGGCCAAGAAGGGCAAAGGCAAGCAGGGCTACGAAGTCGTGCAAGGTGGCACCCTGCTGTGGATTCCCGAAGAAACCCATGAGGTCAACAAAGACATCTCCCTGCTGATGGTGGAGGATGGCCAATATCTGGAAGCAGGCACCGAGGTGGTAAAGGACATCTTCTGCCAGAACACCGGGGTCGTGGAAATCACCCAGAAGAACGATATTCTGCGGAAGATCATCGTCAAACCGGGCGACCTGCACATGGTCGATGCCCCGGAAGATGTGATGGAGCGGGATCGTACCTTGGTGAATGCCGGGGAAGAAATTATGCCCGGTTTGGTGGCCGACGCCCTGCGCTACGTAGAATACGTGGAAACCCCCGAAGGCCCAGCCATTCTACTGCGTCCGGTGGAGGAATATACCGTGCCCAACGAGCCTTCGGTGCCCAGCCAGGGTTCCGCCACCGATGCGGGTAGCTCCATCAAGCTACGAGCCGTGCAGCGGGTGCCCTTCAAGGATGGCGACCGCGTTGAGGTGGTCGATGGCGTTGAACTTCTGCGTACCCAACTGGTGCTGGATATTGAAGACGAGTCTCCCCATGTAGTGGCCGACATCGAACTCGTGCCTGACGACACCGATCCCGATGTTACCCGCCTACAAATGGTGGTGCTCGAAACCCAGGTGATTCGCCGCGACGTGGTGGCTGACCAAACCCAAGGCAGTACAACGACCACGCTGATGGTGAAAGACGGCGACCAAATTCCCCCTGGCGCTGTTTTGGCCCGTACTGAAATCAAATGTAAGGAATCCGGCGTGGTGCGCGGGATTCGCGAAGGCCAAGAAGCCGTCCGCCGCTTGCTGGTGGTGCGCGATTCCGATCAGGTTCACCTGGATCTGGGCGGTAAGTCTCCCAGTGTGAAGGTAGGCGACCTGGTGGTAGCCGAAACGGAACTGGCACCTGGTATTAGCCACGGTGAATCCGGGGAGATTGCCAGCATTGAGGGTGACACCCTGACCCTACGCCTTGCACGTCCCTACCGCGTGTCCACCGGGGCCGTACTTCACATTGAGGATGGTGACCTTGTGCAGCGGGGGGATAATCTGGTGCTGCTGGTGTTTGAGCGGGCTAAAACCGGAGACATTATCCAGGGTCTGCCCCGGATTGAGGAATTGCTAGAGGCCCGCAAGCCCAAGGAAGCCTGTATTTTGGCCCGTCGTCCCGGCATCGCCCAGGTGGTCTACAGCGACGACGAAACCGTGGAAGTGAAGGTAATCGAAAACGACGGGGTGGTATCAGAATACCCGACGAACCCCGGCCAAAACGTGATTGTCTCCGATGGTCAGGAGGTGCTCAGCGGCACCCACCTCACCGATGGCCCCGCCAACCCCCATGAAATCCTGGAGGTTTTCTTTGATTACCACATGAGCTTAGGGGAGGGCACCCATGAGGCCGCGCTGAAGAGTCTCCAAGAGGTGCAGAGCTTCTTGGTGAACGAAGTGCAGTCGGTGTATCAGTCCCAGGGGATTGATATTTCCGACAAACATACGGAGGTGATTGTGCGGCAGATGTCCTCCAAGTGCCGCATTGACGACGGCGGCGACACCACCATGCTGCCCGGTGAACTGGTGGAGATCTACCAGGTGGAGCAGGTCAACGAAGCCATGTCGATTACCGGAGGGGCTCCGGCCCAGTACACGCCCGTACTGCTGGGGATTACCAAGGCCTCCCTCAACACCGACAGTTTCATCTCGGCGGCTAGCTTCCAGGAGACCACCCGTGTCCTGACCGAAGCCGCCATCGAGGGCAAGTCCGACTGGCTCCGAGGGCTGAAGGAAAACGTAATCATCGGTCGCTTGATTCCGGCGGGGACGGGCTACAACGCCTACGAAGATTCCCCTGCTCCTGAGATTGACGCGGGCTATGAATCCGCCATTCTCGACGATGACCTTCAGGATGTGGTGCTGGATGATCGCACGGCCCGCAGTTATGACATGGAGGGCACCCTCACCCTGTTGGCCGATGATGAAATGATCGGCGGATCCTCCCTAGAGGACAGTGGGGTACGGCGTCCCGGCAATGCCGCCGAGGATGGCGATGAGTTCTCGATGATGGATCTGGATGACGATCTGTTGATTGACGACCAAACTGGATCCCTGTAGATCCTCGGATGCAGGGAACGATGAGGTCTCGGATCCGCCGTTAGGCTCAGCCGACCTAGCTCCCCCTCACCACGAGGGGGAATTTTTTTTGAGCCGCATCAACCCCGATGGGCCAGTTCCGCCCTGAGGTGATCGGTTAGGGTTCAAGATGGGCATGATGAAGGAAGGAAGCCCCCAGATCGGCCCTCGTTTGATTTGGGGATCTGGCCTATCCCATCGCCTGGGTAGTCTAGCGAACGATTACAGCCTATAACGTCCACTGGTCGTTCCGTTAGAACTCAGATAGAACAGAGATGGAGATTTCCCCCGGCGTTGATCTCCCATGCCGTTACCGGGGATGTTTCCCAACGCTAGGGCGTAGTCTCTGCTGTGCCGTGATTGAGTTCAGGGTATGGGGGTGATGCCTTGGCATCTACAACTACTCACAGGATGCACCTACTACCGCCCACTGCCATCATCTAGGGTTCTAGCGATTGTGAAAGCTTCTTTTGTGAAACGCCTTAATCACCTGGTTCGTCATGTTATCCTGCCCAAGGTTCTGTATCAATCGGAGACCCAAACCCTAGCCACCGGGGGAAAGATTGTCCTGCTGTCGAGCCTGTTTGCGGGCCTGTGTATTACCGGATTGAAGTTCTTGCAGCTGCTAGAACCGGCTGAACTGTTCATTTTCGACCGCATTGTTCGCGCACTGCCCGATCAGGACTTGAACCCCCGGATCACCGTGATTGGCCTCAGTGAGGGGGATTTGAGGCAGTATGGTTGGCCTCTGTCGGATGCACAATTAGCGGACTTGCTGGAAGCGCTTCAGACCCATCAACCTCGGGTGGTGGGCCTCGATCTCTACCGCAGCACCTTTCGCCCCCCCGGCACCGAGGCATTAATAGAGCAATTGGCTGCTCCAAACCTGATCGCCATTGAGAATGTGGGGAATGCCCCCGGCCTAGGGGAAGTGCCGCCGCCGCCCACGGTGGAGCGAGAGCGGATTGGCTTTAACGATTTCCCCACCGATTCAGACGGTATTATTCGACGCAACCTGCTGTTTGTGGGGCGTCCCCCCAATGGCTACTACTCCTATGGGCTGCGGGTGGTGCTCGCCGATAACCAGCGCGATCCCTTACCCCTAAGAACCGACACCGAGCACCTCTACCTGGGCGACATACCTATTCGGGTGCTGTCGGGGCCAGATGGGGGCTATCAAGCGGTGGACAGCAGCGGTTATCAAATTCTATTGCGCTACCACAGTCGCCATCAGCCCGTGCGCCAACTCTCCATGAGCCAGGTGCTCAGCGGCCAGTTTGACCCAGACTGGATTACCGATCAGGTCGTCCTCATTGGCACCACCGCTGCCAGCCTGAAGGATCGCTTCTACACCCCCTTCAGCTTTAACCAAAATGATGACCTAACCATGGCGGGGGTCGTCATCCATGCCCAGATGGTAAGCCAGTTGCTCGACTTGCTGGAAGGCAAACCCGCCCTATACCGCTATTTGCCCCCCTGGAGTGAAGGGCTGTGGCTGTTGGGTTGGTGTTTAGCGGCGGGCAGCTTGGTCTGGGGGCTGCGACGGCCTAGCCTGATGCTGGGATCAAGCGTACTGCTGCTGCTGGGGGTGGGGGGCATCGGTTGGGTGACCGTGCACAATTTGATTTGGCTCCCCATCGCCGAACCCATCGTTGGCATTATTACCACCACCTCCGCCGTCATTGCCTATAAGCTGCTCTACCGCAGTACCCACGATCCCCTCACGGGTCTGCCTAACCGGGAAGCCTTCCTCAACCTGATTCAAAAGGCGCTGCGTCAGCACCAGGGCGACGCTGAGGCGGATACGGTGATTGTGGTCTTCATGGGCATTGATCGGTTTAAGGTGATCAACGAAAGCCTGGGCCACCAGGCCGGAGATCGAGTACTCCGCATCATTGCTAAGCGGTTAATTCAACATATGCCCCTAGAGTCTAAGGTGGCGCGGGTGGGCGGCGATGAATTTGCCCTGATGCTGACGAACCTGGAC
>JBBAWV010000033.1:7944-38880 GCA_040396995.1 Nodosilinea sp.
TGGGGCCGCGGGAAGAAGGAAGCTTGGGTGAACATGCTGACGAACCTGGACAATGAGGCGGCGGGGGAACGGATGGACACCCTCCAGTACACCCTCTCGGAGCCGATCACGCTCCAGGGCCAGAAATTGCCCAGCGCCATCAGTATGGGGATGGCCATCAGCCAGCCCGGTATGGCCCACAAACCCGCCGATCTCCTGCGGGATGCCCACACCGCCATGTACCGAGCTAAGGCTCTGGGCAAGTCTCGTTTCGAGGTGTTTGCGGTGGGGATGCTCACCGAGGCGGTCAATCGGCTCCAGTTGGAAAGCGATCTGCTCAGCGCCCTGGATAACCAGGAATTTTTGCTCTATTACCAGCCGATTATTCGCCTTGCGACGGGGGAACTGGCTGGGTTTGAAGCCCTGGTGCGCTGGCACCAGAAGGATCGGGGGTTTGTGTTGCCCAGCGCCTTTATCCCCGCAGCCGAAGAAACGGGGCTCATTATGGCCCTGGGGCAATGGATTTTCCGAGAAGCCTGCCGCCAACTCCACACCTGGCACGGCATGTTTCCCCAACACCCCAACCTGACCATGAGCATCAACCTATCCAACCGCCAATTTGGTCAGTCTGACTTGATTAGCCGCATCAAAGCCGCCCTTCAAGATACCCAGGTGCGCGGAGACTGTGTGCGTCTGGAAATTACCGAAAGTATGGTGATGGGCGATGTGGACGCCGCCATTGACCTGATGCTGAAGCTCAAGTCCCTAGACTTAAAGCTAGCCATTGATGATTTTGGGACCGGATATTCCTCCCTCAGCTATCTCCACCGCTTCCCCATGGATACCCTCAAAGTGGATAAATCCTTTGTGGGTCGCCTGGAGAAAAGCAACGAAGATCGGGCCATCATCCACACGATCCTTACCCTAGGCCAAAAGCTGGGTATGGAGGTAGTAGCGGAAGGGGTGGAGACCTTAGAACAGGTGACCATGCTGAAGCAGGAGCACTGCGACTATGGCCAGGGCTATTACTTTGCCAAACCCCTGCCCGTTGAGGAAGCCCAGGCGTTGCTAGCTCGCCATGTCGCCCAGACAGTTTAGGCGTTAGACCGCCCCTGTTCTGCGGTCATCAACGGATGGGGCACTACCGCCACTGAACTGACCGCCATTGGAAGTGATCCTGGGTTTAATCTGAGGCTCTGCCCGTTAACTTCGATTCTTCCCTGGTCTACAATGATCCCAATATCCGTAATCGACCAATCTGTGGTGTCATTTTGCAGGTTCAACGCCTCAACCGAAGCCGGGTGGCCGTGGGCTCCATGGCTCTCCAAATCTGGACCTTCCGGGAGCAGCCTTTGGGGAGCGAAAGCGGGGTAGAGACGTTGGTAACGTGCAGTAAGGTGCCACAATTAATTTAATAACCAAAATCCTTAAAAATACCGATGTCAACCTCCGTGAGCGAAGCCACTTTTGAAGCCACTGTCCTAGCCTCCGAAGTCCCCGTACTCGTCCATTTCTGGGCACCCTGGTGTGGGCTGTGTAAGATGGTGGCTCCGCTGCTGAACCATTTTCAGGCAGAATGGGATGGCCAAATTCGCCTCGTAGATGTAAACGCCGACGAAAATCTCCGCCTTGCCAACACCTACCGCCTCTCCAGTCTGCCCACTCTGCTCCTGTTTGAGGGCGGCGAACTACAGCAACGCCTAGAAACCTTTCGCGGCAAAGACGACATGCGTCAGGTGCTCGATAGCTTCATGCGTCAGCGATCCCTACGCTACGAAATGTCTCCCCTCGTGCGTGTCTACCCCCAGTCTTGACCCGTTAGGTAACCCTCAATCAGCAAATCTGGCCCTAGGGAGCGATAGGCAAGGTCGGCAAGGGGCAGAGCGGCGGACATTTCGGTAATGCCCAAATTGCCTAGGGGCGTTGGTGCATCCTGTCCACCCACCAGTTTGGGAGCCACAAAGGCCCAAACCTTATCAATCACGCCATCCTGAATCGCCTGGGCGGCAAGGATTCCACCGCACTCCCACAACACCTGAGAGCAGCCCTGTTTGTACAAATGCTGCATCACCATGCTTGGCGTCAGGGGATCAACCACCACCACCTCAACCCCGGTCTGCTCTAATAATTGACGCTTTTCCTCAGGGGCGGCGAGGCTAGTAAACACGGTCGTTGGAGCCGTTGAGGTATCCCACAGGTGAGCCTGATCGGGCAGATCAAGGGTGCGACTCATCACCACTCGACGGGGATTGTGGGGACTGTGGCCGTGGCTGGTGAGGTGGGGATTATCGCGACGCACGGTGTTGCCCCCGACGATCACAGCATCGCAAACCGCCCGCAGTTGATGCACCGCTGCCCTTGCCTCTGGCCCCGTCACCCATTGGCTGTGGCCTATGGTGGTGGCAATTTTGCCGTCCAGGGTCATGGCATACTTGAGCAGGCCGAAGGGACGCTGGTGCAATACCCGACAGACGAAGGCTTCGTTGACTCGATTGCAGGCTGCTTCCTCCACGCCCACGACGACCTCAATCCCGGTCTCTCGCAGCCGCGTAATCCCACTGCCGGAGACTCTGGGGTCGGGATCCACCATGCCCGCTACCACGCGACGAATCCCAGCCTGAAGAATCGCCTCGGTGCAGGGGGGAGTGCGGCCTGTGTGGTTGCAGGGTTCTAGGTTGACATAGAGGGTGGCCCCTTGTGCCCGATCCCCCGCCTGCCGCAGGGCAAAAACCTCGGCATGGGGTTGCCCTGCGCCGGGATGGAAGCCCTCCCCTACAATGGTTGGGCCTTGAAGAATTACCGATCCCACCAGGGGATTGGGGGCCGTTTGTCCGGCGGCCTGCTGGGCGAGTTCTAGGCAGCGCATCATCCACCGTCGATGGATGGGATCGGTGGGATCGGTGGGAAAGGCTTCAGTCACAGCGGCTACGACTCAATCAGCAGAGGGCACAGGGGAACCCACGGGGGCTCAGATAGTACGGTACACTAAGCCTATCTATATACTATGTGCGTGAGTGTGAGCGAGTGGCTGTGATTCCTCCTGTTGATCTGACGGAGCAGTTTAAGCAAATTCAAGCCGAAGTGAATGCAGCGGTAACGGAAGTGTTGGCGGCGGGTCAGTATATTAACGGCCCCATTGTGCAGGCCTTTACGGAAGCCTTTGGCCAGTACGTAGGTACCGATCACTGCATTGCCTGCAACTCCGGTACGGATGCTCTCTACCTGGCTCTGCGTGCCCTCAACATTGGCCCTGGGGACGAGGTGATCACTTCCCCCTTTACCTTCATTGCCACCGCTGAAGTCATCAGTGCGGTGGGGGCTACCCCTGTTTTTGTGGATATTGACCTCGACACCTTCAATATTGATATTACCCGCATTGCAGCGGCCATCACCCAACGCACTCGCGCCATCATCCCTGTCCATTTGTTTGGTCGTCCGGTGGATATGGGGCCAATCCTAGATCTAGCTAGTCGTCACCAGTTAGCCGTCATTGAAGACTGCGCCCAGGCGACGGGGGCGCAATGGCAGGGGAAATCGGTGGGTAGTCTGAGCCATGTGGGCTGTTTTAGCTTTTTTCCCACCAAGAACCTCGGGGGCTGCGGCGATGGCGGGGCCATTACCACCAACGATCCCGCCCTAGCCGACACCATGACCATGCTGCGAGAGCACGGCAGTCGGGTGCGTTATCACCACGAGGCCATTGGCGTGAATAGCCGTCTAGATTCGGTGCAGGCCGCGATCCTGGCCATTAAGCTACGCTACCTGGATCAGTGGAACCAGCAACGCGCCGCCGTGGCCCAGCGCTACGATGCCCTTCTATCGGACGTAGATGGCGTGGTGTGCCCCCAAGCCCCTAGCTTTGGCCAGTCCGTTTGGAACCAGTACACCCTGCGCATTGCTGGAGCCACCACCAATGGCCAGGAGCGCAACCACATCCAGCAGAAAATGCGCGAAGCTGGGGTGATCTGCATGGTCTACTACCCTATCCCCCTACACCTCCAGCCCGTGTACGAGATCCTAGGCTACAAGCCAGGAGACCTGCCCCAAGCCGAAGCTGCCGCGCACCAAGTTCTCTCCCTGCCAATGTTCCCAGAGCTTGACGCGGCCCGTCAGGAAACCGTCGTAGCCACCCTGAAGCAAGTGTTGTCAGAGGTAGGTGTGAAAGCCGCCCAATACTGCTAGCCTGACCCTGTTCAGGGATCAACGGTTGATAAACCGCCGCCTCTTCTATTGGCAGTTCATCAACCGTTGAGAAAACTCTATTGGCCCGCTGGCTAGAATCCAGGGTAAAGCTTTGGAACGTTCGGGTAAATTTGTTTGTAGTTTTCTATACTAGTCTTAACGAAAGACAACTAGGCCCGATACTAGAGTCAGTGGTTTCCCGGTTTTCCCCGGCTGGGTATTCCCGGTCAGTATTGTGGCTGCGGCATCATTCTTCGACCCCCTGGAAGAGAGGCAAGCGTATTGTGACTGGTGAAGATCCCAATTCCCTATGGGCCTATGACGCTGCCGTCATTGCCCGCCATTTTCGGTGGCGCTGGTGGACGTTAGGCACGAGGATTGTACAAATCCTCTGGTGGTTGGGCACCTTCGTGCTAGGGCTCAAGTTTGACCAATGGTTCCGGCGAGAGGAGCAAAACCGTCAGAAACGGGCTTCCCAACTGCGCCAGGTGTTGATCGACCTAGGCCCAACCTTCATTAAGGTGGGACAAGCCCTATCCACCCGGCCCGACTTGGTGCGTAAGGACTTTCTGGAAGAACTGACCAAACTTCAGGATCAGCTTCCGCCCTTCCCAACTCCCCTCGCCAGGGCGATCATCGAAGCGGAACTGGGCTATTCCCCCGAAGAAATTTTTAGCAGCATTTCCCCTGCCCCCGTGGCCGCCGCCAGTTTGGGCCAAGTCTACCGTGCTCGCCTCTTTTCTGGGGAAGAGGTAGCGGTGAAGGTGCAGCGTCCTAACCTTCGGCCTTTATTGAGCCGAGACCTCTACCTCATGCGCTGGGCGGCGGGGTGGATAGCGCGATTTTTGCCCCTCAACCTGGGCCATGATCTCACCCTGATTGTGGATGAGTTTGGCATCAAGCTATTTGAGGAAATCGACTATCTCAACGAAGGGCGCAATGCCGAACGCTTTGCCAAGAACTTTAAGGATGACCCCACGGTGAAGGTGCCCACCATCTACTGGCCCTACAGCAGCCACCGGGTACTCACTCTGGAATGGATCGAGGGCAGCAAGCTAACCGATGCCGAAGGGATGGCGCTGGACAACCTGAATCAGGATCGGCTGATTGAGATTGGCGTCACCTCTGGGCTACGGCAACTGCTGGAATTTGGCTTCTTCCACGCCGACCCCCACCCCGGCAACCTGTTCGCCCTCGCCGATGGTCGCATGGCCTACATCGACTTTGGCATGATGGATCAGATGGATCAAGACACCAAGGAAACCCTGGTGGATGCGATAGTCTATCTGATTAACCAGGACTTTGAACGGTTGGGGATCGCCTTCATCAAGCTGGGCTTCCTGACCCCGGAGACCGAACTAGGGCCGATTATTCCCGCCCTCAAACGGGTTCTGGGGGATGCCATGGGAGCCAAGGTACAGGACTTCAATTTCAAGACCATCACCGACCAGTTTTCGGAATTGATGTACGACTATCCCTTCCGGGTGCCTGCCAAATTTGCCCTGATTATTCGCTCCCTCGTCACCCAGGAAGGGTTGGCCCTCAGCCTCAATCCTGACTTTAAAATTGTCGATGTAGCCTATCCCTACGTGGCCCGTCGGCTGCTGCTGGGAGAAACCCCGGCCCTGCGCCAGCGACTCCTAGAGGTGATTTTCAAGGATGGTCAGCTCCAGTGGCAGCGCTTGGAAAATATGCTAGCCATTGCCCGCAGCGACAGCAACTTCGATGTTCTGCCCACCGCTGGCCTAGGGATTCGCTACCTGATGTCCGAAGAAGGGCTGCACCTGCGCCGAATGCTGTTGCTGGCCCTGACCGAAAACGACCGCCTCCACACGGAAGAGGTTCAACGCCTGTGGGCCTTAGTGAAGGACGACCTGACCGTGGATCGCGTCCTTGGTGCCGCCTGGGGAGCTTTCACGACGTATTCCCTAGAGCAAGCCGAACAGTTGGTGCCGGGGGTAGGCGAACTGCGCCAGGTGCTTCAGGTTTAGCCATCGCCCGAAAGAAGGGAAACCTCTCCCCTATAATTGCTAAAGATTAATGATTGTTTCAGAGCGTTACCCGTGTATTCCCAACCTCCCTATATCCTGCTCCTAGCGGGCTTCCTAGCCGCCGTTACCTCTGGCTATGCTTTTAGTACCGCCCTGCAACAAGCCGTCGGCGACTGGAACCGCAATCGTTCGACCCGGATTTTAGCGACCCTACGGGGGCCTCAGCTCAAAATTCCCTTCTTCGGCATTTGTGCTGGGGTGTGTGTTTTCCTGGCCTCTGGCATTGAGCTATTTGGCTTCTCTGGCAAGGTTGCCTACGCCATGGGAGCACCGATGACCCTACTCAGCGGATTGCTGATTTGGTCACAGTTGGGCAAGATTTTGGCCATGATCGAAGAAGGCGGTTCCAAGGCCCTTGACCTGGATTCCTTTTAATCTGGATTCCTTGGTAGACCAATACTTTGTAGACCAATACTTTAAGGTCAATCCTTGGTTGAGAGGGGCGAGGCAACCTCTCCCCTACGGTTGATTAAAGGTAGACGATTAGAGGCAGATGCCTCAACTAACTACCCGCTACGGATTCTGCCAAGGGTTGATCATCGGTCTGATCCGTCGTTACTTCAATCTCTTCCGGAGGCTGGGGTTCCTGATGGCTGAAAACTAACCCATCCTCGCCGTTGTCTACGTGGATGGTGCCGCCTTCGGTGAAGGTGGTTTCTAGGATTTTGGTGGCGATGGGGTTTTCCAAGAGGCGCTGGATGGCGCGCTTGAGGGGGCGGGCACCGTAGACCGGATCGTAGCCACTGGCGGCAATGAAGTCGATGGCGGCATCGGTGATGTCGAGGCGAATCTTTTGGTCGGTGAGGCGTTTTTCCACCCGCCGAATTTGAATCGCCACAATTTTCCGCAGTTCCTGCTTCCGCAGGGAGTGGAACAGGATGAGGTCATCCACGCGGTTGAGAAATTCGGGCCGGAATTGCTTTTGCAGGGCTTTCAGCACCAGGCTGCGCATTTCGTCGTAGCGGTCGTCGTCGCCTGCCAGTTCCAAAATGTGGTCGCTACCGAGGTTGCTGGTCATGATCACCACGGTGTTGCGAAAATCCACCCGATGGCCCTGGGAGTCGGTAATGCGGCCATCGTCCAGCACTTGCAGGAGGATGTTGAACACGTCGGGGTGGGCTTTTTCCACCTCATCCAGCAGCACTACAGAGTAGGGATGGCGGCGCACCGCCTCAGACAGTTGGCCCCCGTCTTCGTAGCCCACATAGCCGGGAGGAGCCCCCACCAGGCGAGATACGGCATTTTTCTCCATGTACTCCGACATATCGATGCGGATCAGGGCGTCTTCGGTGTCGAACAGGAACTCCGCCAGGGCGCGGGCTAGCTCCGTTTTGCCCACCCCCGTTGGCCCCATGAACAGGAAGGAACCCAGGGGCCGACCCGGATCGTTCATCCCAGCGCGGGCGCGACGGATGGCGGCGGCGACGGCGGAAACGGCTTCATCCTGGCCAATCACGCGGTCGTGGAGGTGCCCTTCTAGTTGCAGCAGCTTTTGCCGCTCCGAGGCCAGCAGGCGATTGACCGGAATGCCCGTCCACTTGGCAACGATTTCGGCAATGTCCCCATCGGTGACTTGCTTGCGCGAGAGGGTGGTGCCCTGGTCTTGGATGTCCGCCAGTTGGGCTTCCAGGGTTTCCCGTTCCTGCTGCACCGCCTCCAGTCTGCCGTATTTAAGCTGGGCGGCTTTGTTCAGGTCGTAGGCCCGCTCGGCCTGGTCAATCTGGCGGCGCAGGCTCTCTTCTTCTTCCTTGAGGTTGTGGATGGCGTCCCTAGTCTGATTTTGCAATTGCCACTGGTCATCCAGGGTTTGCTTTTGGGGCGTCAGGACGGCAATTTCCTGCTGAATCCGATCCAATCGTTCGCGGGTAGCCCGACTGGCGGTGCCTGCCCGATCTTCGGCCTCTAGGGAGAGCTTTTCCATTTCGAGCTGCATCAGCCGCCGCCCCATGGCCTCTAGCTCGGCGGGCTTGGAGGTAATCTCCATCTTCAGTTTGGCTGCGGCTTCGTCGATCAGGTCAATGGCCTTGTCGGGCAAAAACCGATCCGCAATGTAGCGATCCGACAGCACCGCCGCCGCCACCAGGGCGCTATCGGCAAACTCCACTTCGTGGTAGCTTTCGTAGCGATCTTTTAGCCCCCGCAGGATAGAAATAGTGTCCTCGGCGCTGGGCTGGCCGATGTAAACCTGCTGGAAGCGCCGTTCTAGGGCGGCATCTTTTTCGATGTGTTTGCGGTACTCGTCTAGGGTGGTGGCCCCAATGCAGCGCAGTTCACCCCTGGCCAGCATGGGCTTTAGCAGGTTGCCCGCATCCATGGTGCCCTGGCCAGCCCCAGCCCCGACAACGGTGTGTAGTTCGTCGATAAATAAAATGATCTGCCCCTCGGAGTCGGTGACTTCCTTCAGCACCAGGCGCAGGCGTTCTTCAAACTCGCCCCGGAATTTTGCCCCGGCAATCAGTCCACCAATGTCCAACGAAATCAGCGTCCGTCCCTTGAGGGATTCCGGCACCTCGCCGTTGATAATGCGTTGGGCCAGGGCTTCGGCGATGGCGGTTTTGCCCACCCCCGGTTCGCCGATGACCACCGGATTATTTTTGGTGCGGCGAGAGAGGACTTGGATCACCCGCCGAATTTCTTCATCGCGGCCAATCACCGGATCCAGCTTGCCGTCCCGCGCCGATTGGGTGAGATCCAACCCAAAGCGTTCCAGCGCCTCATACTGGGCTTCGGGCTTGGGATCGGTGACACGCTGACTGCCCCGCACCGCCTGGATCGCCGCCATTAACTCGGCGGAATCCACATTAAAGCCCCGCAGCAACCGCCGCCCGATGCGCTCATCCGGCTGAAAGCCCAGCAGTAAATGCTCCACGGAAATGAGCTTATCCTTAAAGTTTTCCCGCGCCTCCTCCGCCTTATCCAGCATTCGATCCAGGCTTTTGCCCAGATACAAATTGCCGTCCATGGGGGCGCGTACCTTCGCCTGCCGCTGGGTGAAGGTCTCCAGTTCGTCCAAAATCAAATCCGTATCCAGCTTGGCCTTGGCCAAAATGCGGTGGGCCAGCCCGTCCTCCTCTTGGTCGAGCATGGCAATCATCACATGCTCTACTTCTAAATACTGATGTTTGAAGCGACGGGCGACATCCTGCGCCTCAACAATGGCATCCCAGGCTTTGTCGGTAAACTTATCCGGATCGGTGGGCTGCATAATCTCCGTGGACAGACGGTTTGCGGTGTGTAACAGATTTTGAACGGTTGGAGGATCAGTATATCAGGTGCGGGGGAGGGGCATGGGTTGGGGGTGAGAGTGGGGGGGAGGGATAATTGTAGGGGAGGGGTCTC
The DNA here is from genome assembly GCA_040396995.1 of Nodosilinea sp. Classification (GTDB taxonomy): domain Bacteria; phylum Cyanobacteriota; class Cyanobacteriia; order Phormidesmidales; family Phormidesmidaceae; genus Nodosilinea. The sequence goes on from JBBAWV010000033.1 coordinate 17,496, forward strand.
CCCGCCCAGAGGATTTGGGAACTGGGCGGGGAGATTAAGTAAGACCTGTGGGTTTTTCTGTATGGTCTGACGATTACGATCCGGAGGTCATGGTTCGATGGTGGTATTCCCTGGATGTTGTGAGCCTAGATCGTGATGGCCAGTGAGGACTTTTATCAGTCGCTTCCGGTGCTAGAGCGCTTTATCGACCTGGCGGATCCAACGCACTATCGGACAGCTCCAGCGGATTGGTATGTGGTGATAACCGATGTGGCTGGGTCTACCGTTGCTATTGAGCGGGGGCAGTATAAGGCGGTGAATGTGCTGGGGGCTAGCTCCATTATGGCGGTGCTGAATGCCCTCGCGCCCTTGGAGGTGCCCTTTGTGTTTGGGGGAGATGGGGCGGTGTTGCTGGTGCCGCCCTCGGCCTTGGGACAGGCGCGGGACGCTTTGCTGGGGTTGAAAACCATCGCCCAGGAAGCCTTTGGGCTGACGCTGCGGGTAGGGGTGGTGCCCGTGGCGGCGTTGGCTCCAGAGATGCCCGTGAAGGTGGCTAAATTTCGCCTTACGCCCACCTATTGTCAGGCCAATTTTTTGGGGGGTGGCATCACCTATGCCGAGTACCTGATCAAAACCGATCCGCTCTACCGCCTAGAGCGGGAGGGCAACCCCGCCGCCGCCAACCTAGCGGGTTTGGAATGCCGTTGGCGGGCCATTCCCAGTCAGCCTGGCCACACCCTCAGCCTGATTGTAACGGCTCCTAGACGGGGAGCATCCCTCTCCCCTGACCTGTTTCAGGAGGTTTTGGATAGGATCCAAAGCCTGTATGGCGATCCCCCCAGCTATCACCCCATTGCGCTCAATCGGTTGACGGTAAGCCTCAATCCCTTGCAGCTATCGGCGGAGGTGAAGGCCCACCGACCCAGATCGGGGCGATGGATCTACTGGGTTAGGGCCTACCTCGAAGCGGTGCTGGGGTACGGTTTTATGGCGCTGGGAATTAAGGCGGGCGGGGTGGACTGGGGCCGCTATCGGCAAGAGGTATGGGCGGCGTCCGACTACCAAAAACTCGACGATTCCCTACGCATGGTGATGGCGGGCACCCCAGCCCAAACCCAGCAGCTTACGGACTATCTGGAAGATCGCTACCAGCAGGGGCACCTCGCCTACGGTCTCCATATCTCTGACCGAGCGCTGATGACCTGTCTAATCCTGAATCGGCGGGATTACCACTTTCATCTGATCGATAGTGCCGATGGAGGCTATGCCCTCGCCGCCAAGCAACTCAAAGCCCGCCTGAAAGCTTAGGGAAATCTTAGAAAGCAGTGGACTGGGGGTGAGTATACGACCATGGTTAGGAACTGCGGCGATCCCGCTGAATGTCGTAAATCGCCTTTTCCCAGCACCATTGCTCGCTGTGGTTGGGGTTGCGCAATTGCACTTGATCCACCAATCGCTGGGCTACCTCCTGGTTGCCACCCACGAGGCGGATCAGTTCTCGGCGGGTTGAGCCTTTGACGGATCGGGGCTTGGCCGGAGCAGCGGTAGATCGGGTGCGACGATAGCCTCGCCCTCGTCCCCGAAAGCGCTTGAGCCAAAAGAACAACCCGACGAGCAGCGCAATCGCCAGTAGAAAAGAAAGATCCATGTCCCCACGCCGTTCTGACCCACAGGTTCCCATCCTAGCTCAGTCCCTAGGAGAGCATCCGTCTTGGGTGGCTCAACCATTGCCGACTTCCGCCGAGAAGCGATCCATGGCCTGGTTGGTAGACCACTGATATTCCACCGTGATGTTGGACAATTTGCAGGTTTGCTCAAGCTGCCGCTGCTGGGAAAGGGCCTTTCTCAGTGTAAAGATTAGCTCTTGGGTCTGCTGCTTTAGGTGGGGCGATGGGTAGACCGTCGCCATGGTCTGTTGTTCTAGCAGCTGTAGTAGTAGCTCGTAGTGAATGTGGGAAGGAAGTGGAACTGGCTGGCCCGGAGTCACCATAGGTGTTGTGCCCAAAAAAACAAACCCGCGTGCGTGAACAGTATTCCGTTGATTCAGGGAGAATCAGCCACTAATTTTCCATAGAAGGAAATAGCTGGTAGATAGCCGCCCCTGGATCGGGCTGTCGCATCAGCGATTCTCCTACTAGTATGGCACTGGCTCCAGAAGTAGCCAAGGTTTGCACGTCTTCGGCGGTAAAAATTCCTGATTCAGCCACAACTAAGGCATTTCTAGCCTCTAGTTCGGCTCGTCGGGCGGCAATCAGGGTTTCGGTGGTGGCCAGATCGGTGGTAAAGGTTTCCAGATCACGGTTATTGATGCCGATCAGCGTCACCGCCGGAATCGCCAGCACTCGATCCAGTTCCTCTAGGGTGTGAACCTCCACCAACGCCGCCATGCCGAGCGCCTTGGCGATCTGCACAAAGTAGCGCAGGTCTTTGTCCGACAGAATGGCCGCAATTAGCAGCACCGCATCGGCCCCTTTGCGGCGGGCCAGGTACATTTGGTAGGGGTAGATGATGAACTCTTTGCAGAGCAGGGGTATCTCCACCGCCTGACGCACCTGGGACAGGTATTCAAAATCGCCCTGGAAGAAAGCTTTGTCCGTCAGCACCGACAGGCAAGCGGCCCCGTGGCGGGCGTAGGTTTGGGCAATGGCCACCGGGTCGAAGTCTTCCCGAATCACGCCCTTGCTGGGGGAGGCCTTTTTCACCTCGGCAATCAACGCTGGGGAAGTTGGCCCCTGGCGCAGGGCGGCGATGAAGTCCCTGGCGGGGGGGGCCGTCAACACATCCCGCTGGAGGTCGGCCAAGGGCAGGCGTTCCCGCATTTGGGCCACCTCTTTTTCCTTGTGCCAGACGATTTTTTCGAGGATGTTGCGCGGTTCGGCATCGGGGGCTTGGACTTGGTAATGCAGATGCTTCACGGATACCGGGGGGTTGGGGGGACGACGGCGAATGGTCATGCGGGCACCACCACGGCACGCTTAAAGGCTTCGTCCATCACCTCAGACAGGGTGGGGTGGGTGTGGACACAGAAGGACAGATCGGTGACGGTTTGCCCCTGGTGGATGGCGTTGGCCGCTTCTTGGATCAAATCTGCGGCGTGCAGACCGATGATGTGGGCACCCAAAATTTCCCCGGTATCCTTGCGGTAGATCACCTTAGCCAAGCCCTCGGTTTCCCCTTCCGCTAGGGCTTTGGAGTTGCCCTTAAAGTAGCTGCGCACGGTGTCAATGGCAAATCCTTCGGCCTCGGCCTTTTGCTTAGCGGCGGGTTCCGTCAGCCCCACAAAGCTCACTTCGGGATGGGTGAAGGCGGCGGCGGGAATGCTCATGTAGTTGACGGCGCGATCCTGGCCGCAGATATTTTCCACGGTGATCACCCCCTGGGCCGAGGCGGCGTGGGCCAGCATCATCTTGCCCGTGGCATCGCCAATCGCCCACAGGTGGGGCACGGGTTCGCCGTTGCGGGTCACTTGCAGACGGTCGTTGACGGGGATAAAGCCACGCCGATCTAGCTCCACGCCCACCCGCTCTAGGCCCATGTTCTTGGCGGCGGGAATGCGCCCGGTGGCCACCAGGCAGGCGTCCACTTCCAGGACTTCCACCACTTCCTTAGTTTCCCGGTCGGCCAGTTCAATCACCACGGGGTTGCCGGGGGTGATGGTCTTGGCAATTAGTCCGGCACGGGTATCAATGTCGCGGGGGGCAATTAGCACTCGCTGGGCCACCTTGGCAATGTCGGGGTCGAAGGTGGGCATGAGCTGATCCAGGGCTTCGATGATGGTGACTTCGCAGCCCAGGGCGGTGTAGATGTCAGAAAATTCGAGGCCAATGTAGCCGCTGCCGATGATGGCGATCCAGTCGGGAAGCCAGTCTAGTTTCAGGGCTTCGTCGCTGGTAAACACGGTTTTGCCGTCGGTGGTAATGCCGGGGGGCACAAAGGGCACGGAACCCGGAGCCAGAATAATGTCCTTAGCAGTGACGGTCTTTTCGCCCTCGGCGGTGTCGATGGCCACCTTTTGCTCGCCCACCACGCGGCCCCAGCCCTTAATAATGTCTACGCCCAGGCGGGTGAGGCTGTTGGTGAGGTCGCCCTGGATTTTGCTGACCAGGGTTTTGGCGTGGTCGGCAATGGCGCTACGGTCGTAGCCCACCTGGCCCACCTGGATGCCCATGGATTTGAGGTGATGCTCGTCGCGCAGTTCCCGCACCCGACCCGAAGCCGCCAGCAACGCCTTGGAGGGAATGCAGCCCCGGTTTACGCAGGTACCGCCCATCACATCCGCTTCTACGATGGCGGTTTTTAGACCCAACTTGACGGCATGGAGCGCGGCCCCGTGGCCCCCTACTCCGGCCCCAATAATCATTAGGTCGTAGTCAAATGCGTCGCTCACAGCAGGCTCCTAAGGCAAACCCAAAACATACAACAGCCATCGCCCCAGCCGGATCGGCCCACCCGTCTCAGGCGGCTATCCCCAGGCAATGAAACATCCTCCATTCTTGACCACATAGGGCCAATTAGACAACACCCTCAACCGCAGATGCCAGTCTTGGGGATACGCTGCATTGACCCAGCGATGACGCCACTATTAGCCTGTCCAGGGAGCCCTACCGGAGCCACGCCCTGCACCTGTGTATATAAATGTTAAATTGATAAAGCATTGTCACGAAGCCCCCCAATATGCCGAAATCGGACGCTGCCGCCAAGAAATCCGCCACTTCTCGCAACGGGCGAGCGTCCAGCCATGGCAAAGCAAACGGAAAGAAGACTGCAAACGGTAAGCAGGCCGTCAACGGTCAGAAAACCCCGCCGGAATCCGGGATTGACCTCGGCCACACCGGGCTAGCCCACCACCACGCCGCCCTGAATGACAACGTGATCCGCATCCGGGGCGCACGGCAGCACAACCTAAAGAACCTGGATTTAGAAATCCCCCGCAACAAGCTGATTGTGTTTACGGGGGTGTCCGGCTCTGGCAAGTCCTCCCTGGCGTTCGACACGATTTTCGCCGAGGGCCAGCGCCGCTATGTGGAATCCCTCAGTGCCTATGCGCGGCAGTTTCTCGGCCAGGTGGATAAGCCCGACGTGGACGCCATCGAGGGGCTGAGTCCCGCCATTTCCATCGACCAAAAATCCACCTCCCACAACCCTCGCTCCACCGTGGGCACGGTAACGGAAATCTACGACTACCTGCGCCTGCTCTATGGTCGGGCCGGAGAACCCCACTGTCCCCACTGCGACCGCAGCATTTCGCCCCAAACCATCGACCAAATGATCGACCGGGTGATGGCCCTGCCGGATCGGACTCGGTTTCAAATCCTGGCTCCTGTCGTCCGAGGGAAGAAAGGGACGCACAAAAAGCTGCTCTCCAGCCTTGCCTCCGAGGGCTTTGTGCGGGTACGGGTGAACGGGGAAATTCGCGAACTGACCGACAACATTGAACTCGACAAAAACCACAGCCACCACATCGAAGTCGTCGTAGATCGTCTGGTGAAAAAAGAGGGTCTGCAAGAGCGACTGGCGGATTCCCTGGCCACCTGTCTAAAGCGGTCGGAGGGGATCGCAGTAATCGATATTCTGGCTGATCAGAATCAGGAATCGGGCGCTGGGGAAGCGGTCGTCAAAGATAATGTGGTGTCCCTGTCGGATCGCTTGCCGGATCGGGTGCCCCAAGCGGCGGAATCCGGGGGCAGCTATGGTCAGGCGTTGGCCGATGCGTTGCCGAAGGAACTGGTGTTTTCCGAGAATTTCGCCTGTCCCGAACATGGGGCGGTGATGGAGGAATTGTCGCCCCGGCTATTCTCCTTCAACTCGCCCTACGGGGCCTGTCCCCACTGCCACGGGTTAGGCAGTCTGCGGACGTTTTCGGCGGATTTAGTGGTGCCCGACCCCACCTTGCCCGTCTACGCCGCCATCGCCCCCTGGTCAGAAAAAGACAATACCTACTATTTCTCGCTGCTCTACAGCGTCGGCCAAGCCTTTGGCTTTGAGATCCAAGCCCGCTGGGACAGCCTCACCCCAGAACAACAGCACATCCTCCTCCACGGCAGCGAGGAGAAAATCTACATCGAGTCCGACTCTCGCTACCGGGATCGCAAGGGCTACTATCGCCAGTACGAGGGGGTTTTGCCCATCCTAGATCGGCAGTATAAGGAGACCACCTCGGAACTGCATAAGCAAAAGCTGGAAAAGTACCTGGTCGATCAAACCTGCGAAGTCTGCCACGGCACCCGCCTCAAGCCGGAATCAAACGCTGTCCGCATCGGCCCCCACTCCATCAGCGACCTCACCAATGTCTCGATTCGGGAATGCCTGAAGCGCATCCGTACCCTAGTAGGTGAGGAGGGCGATTCTCCCAAACTCTCGGCCCGCCAACTGCAAATTGGGGCCTTGGTGCTGCGGGAAATCCGCGCCCGTCTGCAATTCATGATGGACGTGGGTCTGGATTACCTCACCCTCCACCGCACGGCCATGACCCTCTCTGGCGGCGAAGCCCAGCGCATCCGATTAGCCACCCAAATCGGCTCCGGCCTGACCGGGGTACTCTACGTGCTGGATGAACCTAGCATTGGCCTCCACCAGCGGGACAACGACCGCCTGCTCAACACCCTCACCCGCCTGCGCGACCTGGGCAACACCCTAATCGTGGTGGAGCACGACGAAGACACCATCCGCGCCGCCGACCACCTGGTGGACATCGGCCCTGGGGCGGGCATCCACGGCGGTGCCATTGTGGCCGAGGGCGACCTGAAAGCGCTGATGACGGCAACGGATTCCCTCACGGGTGCGTACCTCTCTGGGCGGCGCAGCATCCCCACCCCGGCGGAACGGCGCACGGGCAACGGGCGATCCCTCACCCTCAAAAATGCCCACCGCAACAACCTGAAGAATCTGGACGTGGAGCTGCCCCTGGGCAAACTGGTCTGCATTACGGGGGTGTCCGGCTCTGGCAAATCCACCCTGGTCAACGAACTACTCTACCCCGCCCTGCAACACCACTTCGGCAGCAAAGTCCCCTTCCCCAAAGACCTAAAGGAACTGGACGGACTAAAAGCGCTGGATAAGGTGATCGTCATCGACCAATCCCCCATTGGCCGCACCCCCCGCTCCAACCCCGCCACCTACACGGGCGTGTTCGACGTCATCCGCAACCTGTTCACCGAAACCATCGAGGCCAAGGCGCGGGGCTACAAGGCGGGGCAGTTTTCCTTCAACGTCAAGGGCGGACGCTGCGAAGCCTGCGGTGGCCAGGGCGTGAACGTGATTGAAATGAACTTTTTGCCCGATGTCTATGTGCAGTGCGAGGTGTGCAAGGGTGCCCGCTACAACCGCGAAACCCTGCAAGTCACCTACAAGGGCAAAAACATCTCCGACGTGCTGAACATGACCGCCGAAGAAGCCCTCGTCTTCTTTGAAAATATCCCCCAGGCCGCCAGCCGTCTGCAAACCATGGTAGACGTGGGCCTGGGCTACATTCGCCTGGGCCAAACCGCCCCCACCCTCTCCGGCGGCGAAGCCCAACGGATGAAACTCGCCTCCGAACTGGCCCGCCGCTCCACCGGAAAAACCCTCTACCTCATCGACGAACCCACCACGGGGCTGTCGTTCTACGATGTCCACAAACTGCTGGACGTGGTGCAACGCCTGGTAGACAAGGGCAACTCGGTACTGATGATCGAACACAACCTGGATGTGATCCGCTGCGCCGACTGGATTGTTGACCTCGGCCCAGAGGGCGGCGACCGAGGCGGCGAACTAATCGCCCAGGGCACCCCGGAAGCGGTAGCCCAGGTGGCGGGTTCCTATACGGGCAAGTATTTGGCCAAGGTGCTAGAGCAGCATCCAGCGGGGTAGGGGCATTACTCGTTAGACTGACTATCTTCCGAAGCCTGTGGGTTCATGCAGCAAGAATGATGATTAATTTCTTAAAATCTGGGTATTACCCCCGTAGAGCTGATGGATAATACTTTGCATCGTAGCGGTTATCTAGCGGATCTTACGGTTAATATATGGCTATGCAGCTAAGTTATTTGGCGTGATTGATTTTCAAAAATATACTTGCCTACAATTCAATTAAGATTCTTCATTTTCATGGATATTATCGCAGAAATCATTGGACTTATCAAGGTTTTGGTGTGGCCATTAACTATTCTGACAATATCTATATTGTTCAAAAAGCCTTTGACAAGTATCTTGTTTACACTTTTACCGATTGACGAAAAAAAACAGAGAAACCTTAAATTCAAGATGGGGCACTTTGAGCTTGAATCCCAAGTTGTAGCGAAAGCGCAGGAGCGGGCTGAAGCGATTGCTAAGGAGCTAGATTTAACAAAGCGTCTTGCTATGGCTAAAGAGCCTTTTTTGGTAGAAGATGCGTTAAAGCTGATCAGTTCAATTCAGCTTGAGGCGTTAGAAAGTGTGTATAAACGAAAGATAGACAATGCTTTTTACATAAATTGGTATCAGAAGATGGATGGGGTTGATCCATCTATCTACAGTGAATTACATAAGCTTGGACTTGTCGCAAGTGAACCAATGTATGACGGTGATTCAATGGGATGGATAACTCCAGTAGGTATGGCGCTTCTCGAACGTGTCAGAGGTAGTAACGATTTAAAGAAGGAAGATACATTTCGATAACATGTTATGAGGTCGCATGTAACTTTCAAAATGTAGGGATAATCCAGCAAAGCTTTCTATATTTATTGCTCTGCAATATACAAAATAATTCTTGAAGTTGATGAGTAGCCATGAATTCTACAGATAATTCCCCAGTCGAAGATATGGAGTCAGGGGTTGTAGTATCCGTAGCAGATCTACAACGCCAGCTTAATGATTCCCTCAAACAACTCTCGCCAGAGCGTCTACAAGTTCTGGCTGATTTTGCCGCTTACCTAGCAAATGCAGAAAGCGAAGCCGCCACCCAAGAACTTTTGGCCATTCCTGGATTGTTAGAACGCATTAAGCTAAACCAGGCAACCCCTCAAACCCATTACGCCGCATGGAGAACCATTCGCTCCGATGTATGACGTTCTCCTCCAGTCGGATGCCGTAAAAACACCCAAAGATACCTCTCTTTAGCCGTCCAGTGCCTAAAACTTGAGTTAACCCATGCTCAGTAATCTGAAAATTAAAAATTTTACGGTTTTTCCAAGTGCAGATCTTAAGTTTTCCAAGCACTTGAACGTGATTGTTGGAGAAAATGGCTCCGGGAAAACGCACCTTCTTAAAGTTGCCTACTCAGCACTAGCAACGAGTTGGGAAGAAAGCCGTAAGCCAACCAGCGGCAGTCCAACTAAAGCTTTAATGCAAACTCGTTTAGCTGAAAAGCTGATCAATGTTTTTCGGCCTGAATCCCTTGGGCGACTGGCTCGGCGCAAGCAAGGGCGTGAGCGATGTGACATTAAACTTGTGTTTGAAGATCATCGATTCGACTTTGAATTTAGCTTTTCTACAAATAGCAAAACCGAAGTTCAAGTAGAACACGTTCCAGAAACTTGGCTTGAGAGTTCACCAGCTTATATTCCAACTCGTGAATTGCTTAGTATCTTTCCAAACTTTGTTTCAGTATATGAGGGTCATTACCTTGAATTTGAAGAGACTTGGAGAGATACTTGCATACTTCTCGGTGCCCCTCTACAGCGAGGGCCTAGAGAAAAAAGGATACAAGAACTGTTAGTGCCGATTGAAAAGGCAATGGGTGGTTCAATTGAGCTGGATAAGAATGGGCGATTTTATTTAAAGAATGAACAAGGTAGATTTGAGATGCCACTGGTTGCAGAAGGTCAGCGTAAGCTAGCCATGCTAGCCCGTTTGGTTGCAACGGGAGCATTAATGGATAAAGGCTTTCTGTTTTGGGATGAACCTGAAGCCAATCTCAATCCCCTCCTCATAAAAGAAGTAGCTCAGAGTATTGTGAGCTTAAGCAAAACAGGCATCCAAGTATTTCTTGCTACCCATAGCTTGTTTCTGCTGCGTGAACTTGACATATTAATGACTGACAAAGAAAACGCTGAGATCGATCCCCGGTTTTTTGGCCTACATTTTCTTGGTGATCATATTGTTGTCAGGCAGGGAAATGCGATTGACGAAATAGGGGATATTACAGTACTAGATGAGGAACTCGCCCAATCAGATCGATTTCTTCAGGGTGGAGTATCGGCATGACGGATATTCACGTTGATGGCTTGACATTCACTTTCCCCCCCTCATGGAAAGCTAGTAAATATGATGAATGGGCATTTTATCGCAATCAATTCTCTAAGATGTTGCCTGAGATTAAGGCCGTTGACTTAATTGCCATTGAAGGGCAGGCTATATGGTTCATTGAAGTTAAAGACTATAGACAGCATCGCCGCACAAAGACGATAGACTTAGCAGAGGAAGTCGCCCAAAAAATATTCTGTACCCTTGCAGCTATCTTGCCTGCCAAAAGCAATGCATTAGACCCTCTGGAGCAAAGTTTTGCTGAAGAAGTGACAGATGGGAAAAGACTGCACGTTGTTTTACATCTTGAGCAACCCGTAAAATCTTCAAAACTATTCCCCCGTGCTATCGATCCTTCAAAAGTACAACTTAAGCTCAGAGGAATGGTTAAGTCTATTGATCCACATCCTAAAGTCGTGGAGTCAACTCAAATGCAAGGCCTAGCATGGACAGTTAGTTAACTAAATAAAGATTCGCTCAAGACATACCTGAAAAATTGAACCTGGCCAAAACCTCGTGTGATTGACCTGCTAAAAGTTAGAGGTATCCTATGAATCAAAAATTAGTGGAATCCTTAGCACAGATCATTCTTTCACTGTCTGACGAAGAACGGTAATGGCTAGAACGTGAACTTCTTTCTAAGGAGATAGGAAGATTGGTAGATGACTAAAGTTGCAGCAGATAACTGCTCAAACATCCTCTAAAGGTTTACACTTGCAGTACAGGGCTTTAAGCTTGGAGATCGTATATGACTTTGTCTGAAGTTCTTCCATCCGTCCGTCAACTCTCCATTATTGAGAAGCTGAAACTGATTCGGATTCTGGCGGAGGATCTAGAATCAGCCGAGGATATTGCGCCTCTAAAACCCTTCAAAGCCTATGACTTACCAACCCCCTACAACAACTTTGGGGCTGGTGCTACGTTGATGCAGGCTCTAGAGTCAGAGAATCAGCCCTAAATCACCATGCGTTTCCGCTACTCTACCACCGATTCATCCCAAGACGAATTCGATAGCTTGCCCAGAGTACTGCTCATTCTTCGCCGTGAAGATCAAGCAGTTGATATGATGAGTTAAGACTAAAGAGTCAGTGTAGGAGTAGCTAGTGAACATCAGCATAGAGTTACCTTCTGACCTAGAAACTGAACTCTCGGCTGAGGCATCGCAACTTAAATTGCCTCTGTCAGAGTATATTCTTCGCGTTCTCTCCTTGCGCCCTTTTCTGCAAAACCCTCCCAAAACAGGGCTAGATCTCGTTGCCTATTGGGAAAGCGTTGGAGTGATCAACTCCCGACCCGATATTGCTGACAGCCAAGAACACGCCCGCCAGTTGCGCGACCAAGCTGAACACCGTGAGCGGGCTTAGGTAGCAAATGTACTTAGTCGATACCGATATCATGATCGATATCCAAAGGGGGTATGGGCCAGCCCTAGCTTGGTTTGCCTCCCTCCCAGAACTACCTAGCATCCCAGGCTTTGTGGTGATGGAATTGATTCAGGATGCTCAGAACAACAAACAGGTGCGGAAAGCCCTACAGCTTGTAGCGCCCCTGACGATCGTCTGTCCAACCGAAACTGACTGTGCCCGTGCCCTATCTGATTTTACGGCCTATCATCTCTCTCACAAGGTTGGTCTAATTGATGCTTTGATTGCAGCCTGTGCCGTTGGGCATAACGCAACCCTCTGCACCTTCAACGTGAAGCATTACCAAGTGATTTCAGGCTTGAGCATGGAGCAACCCTAGAGTCGTTAATCCGCTTAACAGCGTCAGTAGTCCCAATGATTTTAACCCTCGATCTCCCACCCGAATTAGAGCAACGCTTGGCGAAAGAAGCCGCGCAACACGGACTATCGGTTGAAGCCATGACCCTTCAGCTTTTGGCGAAATTCTTTCACCAGGTCACCGATACGACATTTCCCCATGTCGCCTATCGCCAGGGAGCCAGTGGCCAGCCCGTGCCATTGGTAACGGGGAGGGGCATTCGGGTACAAACCCTCGCCATCGCCCTCCACCAGTGGGGTCTCACCAAGGAACAACTGGCTGAGGAATACAACCTGAGTATCCCTCAAATTGAGGATGCCCTCGCTTTCTATGCGGAAAATCAAGCCGAGATAGATGGTGCGATGGCACTAGAGGCAGCAATCGAGGCCTCCCATGCCTAGCCCAAAACTGCACCTGGATGCAGATACTTCCATCAAAGCCCTGCATTCAGCTTTGGTGGCCCGTGGGCATGATGTGACCCGAACCCCCAACCCCTGGATGCCGGAAGATGCCAGCGATAAAGCCCAGCTTCTGCAAGCGACAGCCCAGGGCCGATGCATTTTTACCTTAGTGCTGGATAATACCCTCAATTACCATGCTTAACCCTCAAATCTGCTGGATAACACCCCGAAACTAAGGTCTTATCCAGCAAGAATGATGATTAATTCCTTAAAATCTGGGTGTTATCCCGTGGATCTGATGGATAAGACCCGGCATCACGGTGGTTATATAGCGGATCTGACGCTTAATACATAGTTAGCCAGTTTCAACCCCATACGAGATTTATTGGTCGCACATTGCGGAATAGTACATTAACTCCTTGTATGAATCCATCAATCAGCCTTTATTCCAGAGACAATGCATGCGTCCCCTGCCATTACCTAAAAAATGGATTAAAGTCCCGACCCTAGCAACACTCTGTCTACTCCGTAACAACTTGATCTTTTCCGCCAAAGCAATGCTCCTTAAAGGGCGTAGAGTGCTGCACAATCGCTGCGTCACGCCTGTTACCCGCCATCGACCGCAGGCAATAAAACTTTGTCAACCCGCGATCGCGAAATCAATCACACCCCTTTGGACTGAAACGAGCGTTGACGAGCAGGCGTTGATGCTCGGTAAAATTCAAAATTTGCGAGTTGCGATCGCCAACATTCAAAACATTACAGTTCCGGCAGGTCAGATCTTTAGTTTTTGGGCACAGGTGGGTGCCCCCATCCGATCACGCGGCTATGTCGTGGGGCGTGAACTGCGCCAAGGTTGCATCGTTCCCAGTATTGGAGGTGGCCTTTGTCAATTGTCGAATGCCCTTTATAGTGCTGCATTGGATGCAGGATTAGAGATTCTGGAACGTCACGCTCATAGCAAAGTGATTCCAGGATCACTGGCAGAAGTAGGCCGCGATGCCACGGTATTTTGGAATTACGTTGATCTGCGCTTCAAAGCCCCCTACGATTTGACGATTGAAGCCTACCTAACCCAAACCGATTTAGTCGTGACATTTTATGGAGAAGCACCGACTGGTCAAGTAGCGGATGGCATAAGCCTTAGCGAAAACCGTGAACGCCTATCCCATACTCACAGTTGTTGGACTTGTGGTAACCGTGATTGCGCAAAAAGTGAGTTACCAAAACCACAGGTTAGATTGGGCAAAACCCATTATTTAGTCGATGAATATTGGCCTGAGTTTGATCGCTATCTACAAACTCAACGCACGCAGTCAACTGAAATCAGCATTCCCCTAAATGGACAGCGGCTCCGCAAACCCAATTATCAATGGTCGATCGCATCGTATCAAAATTATCACACAACAACATTCACCACATTGTCGCGTGGTTACGCCTGCCGCAAATTGCAAGGTCAATCGCTGCAACAAGTCTTATTCAAATATGATCGTCAGTTGGCAGAGCAATACGCCCAACAGTTGGATTACGATGTCACGCATATTGTTGTAGCCCAAAATCTTCTACCTTTCCTCTGGCAGATGGGCATTTTAGGGGGGCGAAGTTTTGATGTGCTAATGACGAGACTGCCGCTTGTCGATCTCCAAAGATGTCTTGACCAAGCGGCAAAAGCACACCCCGATAGTCCAACCCTCAATGATTTTCGGGTTTATCCAGACTTCATCCTGGCAGAAACCCAGGCATTACTGGCTGCAAGAAAATTAATTACGCCGCACAGTGAAATTGCCACAATTTATCCACAGAAAACACAGCATTTAGATTGGGACTTACCGAGTATTACACCACCCCATCAAGCGGGACATCGAATTTTGTTTCCTGCCTCAACGCTGGGGCGATCAGGCTGTTATGAAATGCGATCAGCGGCACAAGAATTGGGATTAGAACTCACGTTAGCTGGCTCGATATTGGAGAGTAAAGATTTTTGGGGAGATATTCCGATACACAAACCTCAGCAACGTTTGCTAGATGAAGTAGGTCTCGTGATCTTGCCTGCTTATGTGCATCATAAACCAAGATTGCTATTGCGAGCGATCGCGGCGGGAATCCCAGTGATCACGACAGCGGCTTGTGGCGTGACGGGTTTACCAGGCGTGACGATCGTGCCTGCGGGAAAGCTGGAACCGCTGATCGATGCGATTAATCGATCAGTGCGTTGTCCAGTTGGGTAATCACGCAGAGAATCCAGACTAACAAACCCGTTGCACACCGACCGTATTGGTTTCTTTAGTGAACCCAAAAGGTTATCAGCGGCGGGTGAACGGCAACGTTGGACTGCTTTCAGCCACCTGTCAGGTAGGAAACCAATCTTCTTATTAAAGTTCAACATCCAGCGGGATTGACTAAATCCTTAAGCATGACCATCACTTGACAAAAGGAGATTAGATGTATATACATATATTATGAGCGATTTTCCTCCTAAAGCTAGATTTGAGGTCGCCCGTCAAGTCCCTACAACTTGTATGGGGTTGCACATTCGTCGAGCATCACGCATTTTGACCCAAGTGTATGATGCTGCCTTGCGTCCAACGGGTTTGGAGCTAAACCAACTGACATTGCTGGTGGCAATTCACCTGTTTGAAGCTGTTTCAATTACGCAACTCGCTCAGACGTTGTTTGCTGATCAAACGACCGTGACCCGAAACGTTAAGTTGATGGAGAAACGAGGGTTAGTCACCGTCAATCCAGGTGAGGATCGACGAATTAAATTGGTGTCATTGACGACCGAGGGGCAAACTGTTCTAGAGCAAGCTCTGCCACTGTGGGAGCAGGTGCAAGCAGAACTGATGCAGCAGTTTGGCGAGCAAAAATGGCAAACCCTACTATCCCTGCTATCGGAGGTGAAAAAACTGAGTTGAGTGGGTAAGGCTCGAAAAAATATGTATATACATGCAACAAGTAGCCCTGGAGGGTTCAATGGTTAGGCTTGATCATCGTCCGAAGATTCTGGTAACGGGAGCAGCGGGTAAAGCGGGGAGGGCTGTGGTTGCCCAACTGTTGGAGAAAGGGTTTCCGGTGCGGGCGATCGTGCGATCGCGGGATGGGAGAAGCCAACGACTGGAACGTTTGGGTACAGAAACGGTGGTGGCTGATTTATTCGATGTCGATCAGACTCTGATGCAATTCAGCCTCGTCCCATTGACACCGGGATATGACTTCCAACAGTTTGAGCGAGAGAACCTCTATCCTGTCTAGTCGAAACCGCAGTTTGTGATGGGTCGCGATCGCTGGCGAGCTGAATACGCAACGTATTAACGGGTTCAAATCAAGATGAGTATTTCTACTACAAAACCCAGGTTCGTCGTTGGATTTAATACGGTCAACTACAAGGATTAACCCCATGTCAAAATTTGATGATCATCCCACGGTCAAACGGTTGAGAGCGTTGCAAATTTCTCAAGATCAAGATTCTCAGAATCCACTTTCATCTCCCCTCGATCGCGATTGGTTACGCTCATTTTGTCTTGACCTAGGTGCGGATGATGTTGGTTTTGTCAGCATTGATCAACCCGAAGTTGCAGATCAGCGAACGAAAATATTGCAGGCATTCCCGCAGACGAAAAGCTTGATCAGTTTTGTCTGTCGCATGAATCGAGATAATGTGCGAAATCCTGCCCGCTCCGTTGCCAATTTGGAATTTCACCACTCGGGAGAGGAGGTTAATACGATCGCTCGCAAAATTGTCCAAGAATTAGAAAATCGAGGGGTTCGAGCCATTAATCCGGCGATGGGGTTTCCCATGGAGGCGCAGGATTATTTGAATGCCCCTAAAAATATGTGGGTTGTGTCTCATAAACCAATCGCCATTGCTGCTGGCTTGGGACGTATGGGGATTCATCGTAATGTAATTCACCCCAAGTTTGGCAACTTCATTCTGTTAGGCACAGTCTTGATGGAGGCGGAGGTGACAAACTACAATCACCCCATCGATTACAACCCCTGTGTGGAGTGCAAACTCTGTGTTGCCGCCTGTCCTGTGGGGGCGATCGCCGCAGATGGTAGCTTTAATTTTTCGGCTTGTTATACCCACAATTACCGCGAATTTTTAGGCGGTTTCACCGACTGGGCAAAGAATATTGCTGAAAGTAAGACCGCTAAAGACTATGAGCGCAAAGTGGGTGAAGCCGACTCGGCAACCATGTGGCAAAGCCTGTCCTTTGGTGCTAATTACAAAGCGGCTTACTGTATGGCATCCTGCCCTGCAGGAGAGGACGTGATGGCTCCCTTTTTGCGCGATCGAAAAGCGTTTATTCAAGAGATTGTTAAACCCCTGCAAGATAAAGTCGAAACGGTGTATGTGATTCCGGGTTCAGATGCCGCAGCCCATACGGCTAAACGATTTCCCCACAAGCAGGTGAAGCAAGTTCGCAATAGCCTAGTGCCCACTTCCATTGAAGGCTTTCAGTTTGGGTTACCATTAGTCTTTCAACCAAGTCAAGCGAAAGGATTCAACGCGGTTTATCACTTCTTATTTACGGGGCAAGAAGTTGCCCAATTTACCGTTGTGATTTCTCATCAATCCTGTGAAATTCAAGACGGTTTGGTTGGTCAACCCAACCTGATTGTTAAAGCAGATAGCAAAACCTGGATTGATTTCTTGCGAAAAGAACGAAACATTATCCTGTCAATTCTGACTCTCAAAATCCGTGTCAAAGGAGATTTACGCTTGCTTCTAAAATTTGCAAAATGCTTTCCAACTTGAGTTAAGTGATATCACCAGCAGTCCAACACCTGACTGCCTGACACATCTTTAGGCGGCCTCCCCAGAGGGTATCTGACACCGTAGGGATTGGATCCTAGGGAACCAGATCCGGTCATAGTACTAGGCTTCCGCTTTTTTAGAGGCAAAACAGGGTTCAGGGTCAACGGTGAAGAGGGGGATGGGTTGGAGCAGCGGACGCCCTGTATTGACCTCCCCCTTGAGCCAGCGGAGGCCGATTTTGAGGTGACTGATGCCCCGCGTTCAATGGGGGGCAACCTGAGTGCAGAGGCCATCGCGTTGGACGGACATGCCCTGGGTGGTGCCATAGAGAATGACAACCGCTGCAACGAGGTAGAGTCGTTCTAGGGCTTGAGCCGAGCAGATGCCAGAGGCTTCTAGCGCAACGACCCCGGATTTAGAATCCAAGACAAGTTCTTAGACGCGGAGACGCCACCCTCTAGATGGAACCGTTTGGGAAGGCCACCGACCCACAAGGGCCAACTCCAGGATGGGGGAGGGCTGGATTACGGCAAGAGAGCATGGTTGTGATCTACCGAGGCTAGAACCTCAGAATCCTCTGAAACCTCGTATCCCGCCCTAGATTATCTGTGGTATCTTTTGCGCAGTTTCCTAGATAGCCCAGTTATCTTTACTGGATAGCCCAGCTATCTTCATCTGTGGCCCTATTGTTATGAGCGAGATTCCGGTGGATAAGATTTCGGTTGGTATTGTTGGCGCATCGGGCTATGGCGGCGTGCAGTTGGTGCGGTTGCTCACCGAGCATCCCGCCGTGGAGCTGACCTACCTGGGTGGCGACAGCAGTGCCGGACAGGACTATACCGAGATTTACCCCCACCTCGCCGGACGGGTCGATCTCAAGGTGGAACCTGTGGATTTGGCGGTGATCGCCAGTCGTTGTCAGGTGGTGTTTTTGTCTTTGCCGAATGGATTGGCCTACAACATGGCCCCGGCGCTGCTAGAGAAGGGCTGCAAGGTCTTGGATCTGTCCGCCGACTACCGCTTTGACAATCTGGATACCTACCAGGCTTGGTACGGTGGAGATCGCCATGACCATGGCACAGCAGCCCAGGCGGTCTATGGGTTGCCGGAACTGTTTCGGGATCAAATTCGCACAGCACGGCTAATTGGCTGTCCGGGCTGCTATCCTACCGCCAGCCTGTTGGGGATTGCCCCCCTGCTGAAGCAAGGTTTAGCCCAGCCCGAAACCCTGGTCATTGACGCTAAATCTGGCACCTCCGGCGGTGGACGGGTGGCCAAAACCGGGATGTTGTTAGCCGAAGCCAGTAATTCCCTCGCGGCCTACGGGGTTGCCCGTCATCGCCATACCCCAGAAATTGAGCAAATTTGTAGCCACCTAGCCCGCAACGAGGTGTTGGTACAGTTCACCCCCCACCTGATCCCCATGGTGCGTGGCATCCTGTCCACCATCTACGCCACCCTGCGCGATCCCGGCCTGGTGCGCGACGATCTGCTCACCATCTACGGTGCGTTCTACCGGAGTTCCCCCTGGGTGACGGTGTTGCCCAACGGCGTCTATCCCCAAACCAAATGGGCCTGGGGCACCAACCGCTGCTTCATTGGCCTAGAGACCGACCCCCGCACCGGGCGCGTCATCGTGATGTCCGCCATCGACAACCTAATGAAGGGCCAAGCCTCCCAGGCGGTGCAGTGCTTCAACCTAATGATGGGACTGGATGAATCCCTGGGGCTCCCCGCCGTCACCTTCTATCCCTAGGGATGAAACCCTAGCTGTCAGGGCGATTGAGCTTCTGAGAAAAAATCCGAAAGGTATCCAGGTTATCTAGGGGGTCAGTGATGATGCCCCCAGAGGATCGAGGGAGGGAGGGAGCCTTGATCTGGACGAGGTTGTACTCGATGTTATCGGTGTAGATGGCAAAGGTGACCCGAAACACCTCTAGGAAATTAATCACCCACTGGCATTCCTCCGTTGGGAATTGCTCGTAGTAGCGGATGAGGTCGGCAATACGCACCTCTAGATAGATCTGGGAACTGCGGGAAATGAGCACAAGTTTCAGCAGCACAATGGCGAGGGTGAGGGCGTTACCCTGGGACAGCACCAAACTAAATAGCGGCGAGGGGGTCTCTCGATTTTCCGTCATCAAGCAGTCGATGACCCGGTTGCTGGTGCGCAGCAGCAAGGACGCATCCAGGGGATCGGCGTCGTATTCGGGGTAGATGGTGGCTAGGCGGGGCTGAAGGTGGTCGTAAATCTTCTGGGCAATGGGGTTACCGCGAACGGTGTAGAGCAAGTACTTGGGCAGCATCGCCTTAAAGTTGCCGTAGGAGGTGTCCTTGGTCTGCTCTAAAAAGAGGTTGGCTAGGTTGTGGTAAGTAAACTCCCCTCGCTTAGCCACGATGGCCTTGATCAAGCGCAGGACGCTGTCCCCCAGGACGGTAGGGTTTTGCACCGTTTGGCGGCGGGGCAGAGCCGATTGGCTATGGGCCGTATACAGAGCCAGGTCAAACTTAAATTTCTCCTTGAGGCGGCGGGAGAGGGCCTTAGCCGCCTGTCGCTGCTCGATGGAATTGGCCTCGTTGACGTACTGGGGCACCAGTAAATAGGAGGTGTAGCGGTTCACCCAGTCCCCTGGGTGGTTGATGGTGCGATCCTCCGTGAGGCGGGCTGCGAAGAGTTTGAGTTCCTCAAAGTCTTGGCTGGCAATGAAGTTTTGCATCCATTTCCGCAGCCGCTTGAGGGTGGGAGAGAGGGTGCGTCGTTGCAGCAGGGGATCCTCAAACACCTGCACTAAACCCTGAACCGCATCAAATCGGCGGGCCATCTCCCAGTTGTTGACCAAAATGTAGCAGCATCGCTTCAGGGTATTGCGAAATTCGGCCTCGTCGTTGGCAAATAGAATGATATGCAGGGCTGGCAAAGCTTGGTCGCTCACCGATTCGGCGTGGTGGATGAAGAGGTGGCGAAACTCCTCCAGAACATCCTCCGGAGGCCAGTGCTTCACAATATCCAGCAAGAAGTGGTAGATCGCCTGCTGAGCCTGTCCCAGGCTCAATCCGGGCTGAGGATTCCATTCCATGGAACGGTAGCTCAATACAGGGTTAGTTGACATAAGCCAGGTTCCTTGACGTTAGCCAGGTTTCTTGACAGAGACGAACCCCAGAGATGATCACCTAGGATAGCCTAGACTGTCTGGCTCGATTTTCGTCAACACCATTGATCTAAACAGCAGAGATCCCACCGATTCCAGTCAACACTATTGATCTAAACAACAGAATTTCCATTAGCTCGTTAGGCCAAGCGGTTTGCGAAATCCATATCTCCGCAATATCCCGGTCACCCCCATGACAAGATCAAGTCCCCATGGCGAGGTCTGATAAGTATAAACTAGCACGCCACTTTGAAAAGAAGGGTGATTTTATGTAAATGCACGTACTAAACACACGTAACACCCTAGGGATAGCCCCAATCGAAACGCCCCGTCCCTGTACCCCCCAGGTTAGTTCCATCCTTGGCTGGATCCGATAGGCCAAGGATGGAAAGGATGGAATCGATCTACCCGTTGAATGACTGACCTGCTTGTCCCTAGGCCAGTAGGCTGCGTAGCATCCAGGCGGTTTTCTCATGCACCTGCATCCGCTGGGTAAGCAGATCAGCGGTGGGCTCATCTTGGACGGCCTCTACCGCCGGGAAGATAGACCGTGCGGTACGCACCACAGCCTCTTGGCCCGCCACCAGTTGCCGAATCATCTCCTCGGCACTGGGCACCCCATCGGCTTCCTCAATGGAGGAGAGTTCGGCAAAGTCCTTGTAGGTGCCCGGTGCCGGAAACCCTAGGGCACGAATGCGTTCGGCGACCAAGTCCACCGCTAGAGCGAGCTCGTTGTATTGGGTTTCAAACATCAGGTGCAGGGTTTGGAACATGGGCCCGGTCACGTTCCAGTGAAAGTTATGGGTTTTGAGATACAGGGTGTAGGTATCTGCCAACAGCCGCGCTAACCCGTCGGCGATCTCCTTTCGCTCTTTGTCACCAATGCCGATGTTGATGGGCATTTCGGCGGTTTCCACCGCTTTTTTCTTAGCCATGATGATCTCCTTTCGGTTGGGGTAGGGACAGCCTAACCCCATGGATTCGTCCTAGATGGACACGATGATTGCGCCACCTGGCTAGGATCCTAGCCCCAGCCGAGAACGAGAGCCAGCAATGCCGCCAAAAAATTAAGGAACGTGACGTAGCTAGTGCTTAGTCAATAAAATGATGACGAGTAGGGAGGGTAAGATTAAGTC
>JBBAWV010000034.1:0-23005 GCA_040396995.1 Nodosilinea sp.
CAATACTGCCTTTCCCAAGGCCTGAACAGCGTTTCACCATATTGAGAATTGCTGCCCCCTGGGCCTCAGGGCTACACATTTTGGAGCGTACCCCGTGGGCCGTAGGGCTGGCGGATTAGGCGTCCCCCTGGGGTGGGGCAGCGGTGCCGTGGTCGTAACCATGATCGTGGGCCAAGGCGGTGATGGGCAGGGAGGACGGGGGACTGCTCACGGCCAAGCACTTATCCAGGTGCATGAACAGGGCTTCTACCACCGATTCGCTGACGTTGTAGCCGTCTTCGAGGCTGGAGCAACACCAACGCCAGGTGGGCAGGTGGCCAGAGGGGGCGCTGGTGTTGAACTGCAAGCTTTTGTAGGGCTTGATGCCGCCTGTGAGGCTGAGCCGAGAGCCGCGCCAGTCTAGGGCACGCAGAAAATCCACGGGCCGCCGATCCATCTGAAGATACACCTGCTCCTGGGCCTTAAAGCCAAAGCGTCCGTTGCTGTAACGGCTCCAGAGCCGATCAATGGTGGTTAGGTCAACACAGGGCAATTGCAGAATCGCGTCGCGATCCAGGGGTTCCATGTTGTGCCGCAGCGCTTTGAGGATGACGTTTTCCGTTTCCTCATCGGCCTCGCGCCAACGCTGAGACCACAACAACTGCCGCAAACGACCATAGTCAATGCCCAGGGCCGACTGAATCGACCCATAGATTTCACTGCGCACCGCCTCTTCAATCCGCAGGGCTTCCTCAGCCTCGATGTCCCATAAACGGCGGGCCTGCTCTAGACGACCTCGATCAAAATCCGGCGGATAGAGGGTGGTTTGCATGGCATGGCGCAGCATTTCGCGGTATTCACCGAGGTTTTGCTGGCGTTCGAGTTCTTGATCGTGGTACTGATCGCGAGATTCGGCCTGCTGGGTGGCCTGCTGGGCGGCTTCGGCCTCGGCCTGCTGCTGCTGACGAATGGTTTCGGCCTGCACCTGAATGGCCGTGAGTTGGTCTTGGTAGAGGGTTTGGGCGGTGGCAAGGGGTAGCCCCAGGTTTTCCGCTAGTTCGGCCAAGGTGGCCCAGGTTTCCTCCGAGAGCGGACTTTGGCGGGTCAGTTCCTCCAACAACACCTGATTAAAGTAGCGGCCCTTTTCCGCCAGGGTTTGGTAAGGGCCAAGGGCCTCCGCCTTGAGGGCTTGGGCCTCCTGTTCCGATAAACCTAGCCGCTGGCGCAACACCTCCAAATTGGCCTCCTCGGCGGGGGAAAATTCGCCGTGGTTGTGGCCGTAGGTTTGGGCCTTGGCCAGATACAGGCTTTGGGGATCCACCATGTCCTCCGCCAAGCGGACAAGCTGGGCCAAGTCCTCCTCCGCCTGGGTGGTAATCTGCACCGACACCGCTCCGTAGCGAATCTCCACCTGCGTCGGTTGGGGATAGTCCTCTAGGCGATCACACAGCCGCCGCACCACCTCCCGCAGGCGTTCGGCAGGAATTTCAAACCGCACCCCCAGCCAGCGGTCTTGCTGAAACGGCCCCTCCCCCTGGGGTTGGCGCAACACCTCCATCGCCAGCCCCCCCAGCCCACTGAGGGCGCGCAGGTCCGCCTGGAGATACTGCACCTCCGTGGTGGCCTTCTCCTGGGAAAGGTTGGGATCCACCAGTTGCACCACAAACCCCAACCGGGGTCGATTCGTCTGATCTGGCATGGGCATTGGCCCTGGAATGGCAAGGACTAGCCACTGTTATACCAGCCCAGCCCGTCCCTGGAAGAGAACTCCCGCCATCGTCTAGGTTGCAACACAGGATGGCCCCAGACGGGGATCAAAATCGGGTAGCATAGCCTCGGATTCGATGGCATCTTTGGCACTCTCCATCGTGCACAAACATGTTCTCTTGACGTGATCCATCCCTCACCCTAAATCTCTCTCCCAATGTGGGAGAGGGACTTTGAAAGGATTCTGGCTCCCCTCTTCCCGTGGGAGAGGGGCTGGGGGTGAGGGCGACTGGAACGTGATGTATTGACGACCCCCTCCTTTAGCAATTTCTCTGGCAACCCCCGTGCTGCAAACCTTTTCCTCCGATTCGGTAATTCCCTCTCCCAAGGCTAGCTTTCAGCGGAATCTAAAAACCTATTTTGAGGAATTGGCCCCGGATTTGCTGAAATGGCAGCGGCGCAATCGCTACTATTACCACGACCTCGCCCGGTTGCATCGGTTTATGGTGCCCCCCGGCAGTCGGGTTTTGGAAATTGGCTGTGGGGCCGGAGAGTTGCTGAATGCTGTGGCTCCAGCGGTGGGCGTCGGCATCGACTTTGCCCCGGCCATGGTGGATCTGTCCCGCCAGCGTCACCCCCATCTCACCTTTTACCCCCTCGATGCCGAACAGCTCGATCCGGCCCACCTCGCCCCCGACCATCGCCAGTTCGACTACATCCTCCTGTCCGGCGTGCTGGGTTATTTAGGGGATATTCAGGCCGTTCTGCAACGGCTTCAACCCCTGTGCCATCCCCACACCCGGCTCATCCTCACCTTTCACAACTACCTGTGGGAACCCGCCCTGCGCCTCGCCGAACGCCTGGGCCAGCGCTGCCCCCAACCGCCCCAAAACTGGCTGGGCATGGACGATGTCGCCAACCTGCTCACCATCACCGGATACACTCCCCTGAAGCGGGGCCGACGGTTCTTGGTGCCCAAACGCCTGATCGGCCTCAGCGGCTGGGTGAACCGCTACCTGGCCCCCCTGCCCATCCTCAAGCACCTCTGCCTCACCAACTTTGTGGTGGCCCGCCCTCAACCAGAACCCTCCCCCGTTGAACCCCTCACCTGCTCGGTGATCATCCCCGCCCGCAACGAATCCGGTAACATCCAGGCCGCCCTCGACAGACTGCCGCCCCTGGGCGACGCCACCGAAGTCGTCTTTGTGGAGGGCCATTCCCAGGACGACACCTGGGACACCATCCAAACCGTGGTCGCCAACTACCGGGGGCCGATCAAACTCAAGGCGTTTCAGCAAACGGGCAAAGGAAAAGCCGACGCCGTGCGCCTAGGGTTTGACCAAGCCAGCGGCGATATTTTGATCATTCTCGACGCCGACCTCACCGTTCCCCCCGAAGACCTGCCCCACTTTGTCGAGGTGCTGCGCTCTGGCCGAGGGGAATTTGCCAACGGTTCCCGCCTCATGTATCCCCGGTCGAAGGTGGCCATGCCCTGGCTGAACACCCTGGCCAACAAAACCTTCGCCCAGATGTTCTCCTTTTTGCTCGAACAACCCCTCAAGGACACCCTCTGCGGTACTAAAGTCCTCTGGCGCACCGACTACCAGCGCATCGCCACCGGACGCACCTACTTCGGCGACTTCGACCCCTTCGGCGACTTCGACCTTCTGTTTGGGGCCGCCAAACTCAACCTCCACATTGTGGAAGTGCCCATCCGCTACCAGCCCCGCACCTACGGTAGTTCCAACATCGCCCACGTCAAAGAGGGGCTCGTGCTGCTCAAAATGTGTCTCTACGCCAGCCGCAAACTCAAATTCTGGTAGCGCCAAGGCACTAGGAATCACAGAAAAAGCATTGATGCATGAGCCTTTATACATGAGTATTTATGCATATTCATAGATGCTTGAACACAGGTATTTATGCAGGGTGGTGAATCCACTTAAAGGCAGACCGTCTACCATCAACCACGGTCGAAAAAAAAGAGCGCTAATCCATTACAAAATCAGTCAAAGAATGAGTATTTATGCAGATTAGCCCACAAAAATAGATAGGCATTTGTGCTGATTAGTCCCCACAAGGCTCCGTTCATCCAGGCCATTATCTTCATCAAACCCTGGCCAGACAAAGGATGTAGCATGAGTATTTGTGCTTGTTTTTGTTATCTGAGAAGGCGAGACTGTAAAAGTTACATAACTTAAATGAATCTTTCGCTGACGATAGAATTTTCATTCCCGTCTAGGCTTTATCGGCCTTTCAGGGGCTTTTAGGTCAGTTTTTTCGAGTCATAGAGCCTCAATTCGTTTTGTCTCTATACATTCCCTTAAATTACTTAATAAAAATCCCATGAAGGAGATGATAGGATTCTCCTAACGAAGCCATAAGCTTTTCTTCATTATTGCTAGTCGATATCTCTGGAGTGTGTAGCCATGTCTGACAATTCCGTTGCCATCAAGCCCGATACCCGCAACCACAAAGGCTTCTTTGTGCAGGATGGAGACTACAACCTGGTAAGCATTGACGCCTCTGGGTGGGCTCTAATCTGCGTAGATGATGCCGTTTGCCACTACGTTGATCCTGACAATCTGATGATTCCCCAGGAACAAGATTAAGCCGTCCTCGGTTATGCCACGATCTAGGTCGGCTAGACCTGAGTTCTCTGAGAATAAATACCTAATTCCCTGAGAAATTGTCCCGTCGATTGTGATCTAAACGTTTTCAGGCGTTATCAAACAAGTCTTAGGGTTCTATCCCCCAGAGACGACCGACTGTTGAAAAAGCTGTACATGACCCAATTGGCTGGTTCCAGAGCGAATCGGCCAATTTGTTTTGGGGCTAGCCCAGCGAGGGGCTAAAGCCCTAGCCTGGATCGCCTCTGCCTAAAATCGGCGGTGACAATCTGGCGCGGATGAAAGCTAAAATCAACTACACTAAAAACCAACGACACAGAAACACGGTTGATACCTTGCCCAAATTGCCATGAAGGACGTCATTTCGCGCATCATTAGCTGGATATTAGTCGTAGACTTGGGGCTAGTGCTTACCGCCTTTGCCTGGTTTATGGCAGCGGTGTTGGGGCGCAGCATGAACCTCAACCTAGGTCTAGACCTGTGGTACTCCCTCTGGAATCCGCTGATTTTGCCCGCCATTAGTGTTTTGATGGCCGGAGCCATTGCCAGCGGCGTGGTGGGGTGGATTGGACGCAAGTTTGGACCAGATCCTAGCCTTTAGGGATCCGTAAAGAAACAAGCTACCGATAGCGCTTATTCCGTATCGAGCCAGCCGATGCGACTAGGGGGCCAAAAGCGCACAGCCGCTCTACCAATAATATTTTCACCCGGTAAAAAGCCCCAGGCATGACCGTCGTAGCTACTGTTTCGGTTGTCGCCCAGCACGAGGTAATGATCCTCAGGCACCTGCTCTGGCCCCCATTGATATTCAGGCGGAGCGCTGATGTAGTTTTCCTCTAGGGCTTCGCCATTGATAAAGACCTGGCCATCGCGGATAGTCACTTCGTCGCCAGGGAGGCCAATCACCCGTTTGATGAAGGCATCGCGACGTTTGCCGGGAGGGGTAAGGCTTTCGGGGGGCCAGAAGACGACAATATCACCCCGTTCGGGCGGGTTGAAGCGGTAGCTAATTTTTTCGACCACCAGGCGGTCGTTCACCTCTAGGGTGGGCAGCATGGAACCGGAGGGAATGTAGCGGGCCTCGGCCACAAAATGACGGATGCCAAAGGCCAACACCACGCTGAGGCCAATGGTTTGCAGCACTTCTACCCACGGATTGGGAGCGGCTGCGGCTGTTTTTTTATCGGTAGGGTCAGACAAGTCGGAATCGGGGGATAGGTGAGGTTGAGACGGGTTAGGTTTGGGGGTGTCAGGCACAGCAACGATCCTTAAACCAGAAACACACTGGGAAATGCGAGTAAACACCTCTACCACGACCAAGCCACTGGATTGGCCACAAAACCTACCCAGATCAATGTCTCGATCATACCCATAGATGTTGGGAATAGGATAAAGTTGCCAGAGATGTTTTTGGATCCGATCATCCTAGAAAGCCTTAGCTAGGCAGTAGATCGTCACTCCAGAGACCCTTTCCCTCTAGCCAGGGGCGGCTGTAGATGCGGGACTGGTAGCGGGATCCGCCATCGCAGAGGACGGTGACGATGCGGTGACCGGGGCCGAGGCGCTGGGCCAGTTGCACAGCGGCGGCAACATTGATGCCCACGGATCCGCCCATAAAGAGGCCGTCTTTGTACAGCATTTGGTACAGCACTTTGAGGGCTTCGGGGTCGCTGATTTGGATGGCGTCGTCGATGGGCACGTTTTCCATGTTGGCGGTGATGCGGCTGTTGCCGATGCCCTCGGTGATGGAGTTGCCCTGGATGTTGACTTCCCCGGTTTTGATGAAGCTATAGAGGCCGCTGCCCATGGGGTCGGCCACAACGCAGTGGAGGTTGGGGTTTTTCTCTTTTAGAAATAGAGCGGTTCCGGCGTAGGTGCCCCCGGTACCCGTGGCGGCAACCCAGGCGTCTACGGTGCCCTCGGTTTGCTGCCAGATTTCCGGGCCCGTGGTGGCGTAGTGGGCTTGGCGATTGGCTAGGTTATCGAACTGGTTGGCCCAGATGGCGTTATCTAATTCCTCCGCAAGGCGACCTGAGAGTTTGACGTAGTTGTTGGGGTCGCGGTAGGGCACGGCGGGCACGGTGCGAACTTCGGCCCCTAGGGTACGCAGCAGGTCAATTTTTTCCTGGGACTGGGTGTCGGGGATGACGATCAGGCAGCGGTAGCCCTTGGCATTGCAGATGTGGGCGAGACCGATGCCCGTGTTGCCTGCGGTGCCCTCAACGACGGTGCCACCGGGTTTCAGCAGACCTTTTTTCTCGGCGTCTTCGATGATGTAGAGTGCGGCCCGATCCTTCACCGAACCGCCCGGATTGAGGAATTCTGCTTTGCCCAAAATTTCGCAGCCCGTGGCCTCACTGACGCTGTTGAGGCGGATGAGCGGGGTGTTTCCAATCGTATCGACAAAGCCGCGTTTGATGTCCATTCCAGTGGTAGCCGTTGACAACAGAGCCCTAACCCAGCCCCTAGGTTCCATCCCCTAGATCGGTGGGTAGGTCGCCTTTTCATCCTACGGCGAAATGGGCGGCTTCTCGGCTAGAATCAGGGTGCTTTTGCCCGCCCGTTCGGCATTTCCCCGATTAGTTCCCTGGCCCCATGACCCTTCCCGCTGCGCTAATTTTTGATGTAGATGGCACCCTAGCCGAAACCGAACGCGACGGTCATCGGGTGGCCTTTAATCGCGCCTTTGAGGAATTGGGCTTGCCCTGGCAATGGTCGGTGGGTCTATACGGCCAACTGTTGCGGGTGGCAGGTGGCAAGGAACGGATTTGCCACTACATCGAACGCTATCAGCCCCATGGCTTACCTGACGGAGATCCGACGGATTTGATCACCGCCCTGCACCAGGCCAAGGGGCGGCATTTTAAGGATTTGCTTGTGGCTAACGTCATCCCCCTGCGGCCCGGAGTGCGGCGCTTGCTGAACGAAGCCCGTCAACACAACGTGCGCCTTGCCATTGCCACCACCAGCGCCAAGGATTCGGTGCTGCCCCTGCTAGAACAACTCCTAGGGCCAGAGTCTCCCGGCTGGTTTGAGATGATTGCCGCTGGGGATATGGTGCCCGCCAAAAAACCCGCCCCAGATATCTATCACCTAGTGGTCGAAACGATGGCCTTGCCCCGTAATCGCTGCCTGGTTTTGGAAGACAGCCAACAGGGCGTCCTGTCTTCCGTCGCCGCTGGATTACCCACCGTAGTGACAATCAACGACTACACCCGCAACCAACCCATGCCGGGGGCCAGTTTGGTGATCAGCCACCTAGGCGAACCCAGCCAACCTTTTGAAGTGCTTTGGGGCGAGGCCAAGGATGCCTATTATTTTTCCTTGGAACTGGCGCAATCCTTGCTAGCCGCGAGTTGAGAAGACATAGGAGGTGAGCTAGTCATCTGGAGCACCTCTTTATCCAATACCCAAATCTGCGGCCTGACGGACGACCGAGAATTTATGGCCTAGGATGGGTATAAATGTACTAAGTCCGTCGCTACATGGACAGGTGTTCTAGACCCTTGTTGCTACCAATCACCACCATCAGTCCGCCCGCCTTGAGTCGGGTCACGGGGCTGGGGTTGATTTCAAATTTATCGGGCTGCTGGTCTTGACTGACGGCCAGCACAGTCAGTTCGTAGCGGTTGCGCAGATCGAGATCGATAATTGTTTTTTGATCAAAGGATTGGGGCACAATCACCTCTGCGATGCTGTGGTCGGGATCGATTTCAAACCGATCCAAAATCCCCGGCGTGGTCAGAGATCGGGCTAGTTCGCAGCCCATTTCATGCTCTGGGAACACGACATGATCCGCCCCCACCCGATTCAACAGCTTGCCGTGAATTTCCGAGGAAGCCTTCGCCACCACATGTTTCACCCCGGCCTCCTTCAGGTTCAGAGTGGTGATGATGCTCTCCTCCACATAGTTGCCAATCGCCACAATCACCGTATCGAACTCGGTAATGCCCGATTCTTTCAGGGCCGTGGGCTGCGTGGTATCGAGCTGTACCGCATGGGCGGCGATCTGATCGGTGAGGGCTTGGCGAACGCAGCGTTCGTCCGAGTCGGCGGCCAAGACCTCATAGCCCAAACTATTGAGGGTGGTGCAAACGGCCCGTCCAAAGCGTCCTAGCCCAATGACCGCAAACTGGCGGCTGGAGGAACGCATTTTGCGAAAAAAGGTCAACGAGGTTAGGTTCACAGGCCGACTTCCAAACACATTTTAATGACTGAACGAACGTTGCGGACGATGGGCATGGACTCATTCAATCCTAATTATTGTCTCGCGGCAATGACGCACCCCAACAGAATTTCCTTAGCGGCGGGAAGTCTTTTTTGCTACGCTAGCTTAACGACTTTTAAAGGATAGGACTATGCAACTTGGTCGCGGCAAAACCGTCCGCAGGGCCTACGGCATTGACGAAATCGCCCTCGTGCCCGGCCTGAGAACACTGGATCCCTCTCTAGCGGATACGCGCTGGCAGATTGGCGGCATTGATCGGGAAATTCCCATTATTGCCAGCGCCATGGATGGGGTTGTGGATGTGGCCATGGCCATTCACCTCTCGAAACTAGGAGCCCTTGGGGTACTCAACCTAGAAGGCATTCAAACCCGCTATGACGACCCCAACCACATCCTCGACAAAATTGCCTCGGTGGGCAAAGACGAGTTTGTGGGGTTGATGCAGTCCCTCTACGCCGAGCCCATTAAGCCCGAACTCATCACCCAGCGAATTCAGGAAATCAAGGCCGGGGGCGGTATCGCTGCCGTGAGCGTTACCCCTGCTGGGGCGGCTCGCTTCGGCGCAACCATTGCCGCAGCAGGGGCCGATTTGGTATTTGTGCAGGCCACCGTAGTCTCCACCGCCCACCTTTCTCCCGAATCCATCGCGCCCCTGGATTTAGCGAGCTTTTGCCAGACTATGCCCATGCCCGTGCTTCTGGGCAACTGCGTCACCTACGAGGTCGCTCTCAACCTAATGAAGGCTGGAGCCGCTGGAGTGCTGGTGGGCATTGGCCCCGGTGCTGCCTGTACCTCCCGTGGCGTCTTGGGCGTTGGGGTGCCCCAAGCCACCGCCGTCTCCGACTGCGCCGCTGCCCGCGATGACTACTTCCAGGAAACCGGGCGCTACGTCACCATCATTGCCGATGGCGGCCTAGTCACCGGGGGCGACATCTGCAAGTGCATCGCCTGCGGTGCCGATGGGGTGATGATTGGTTCTCCCTTTGCCCGCGCCTCCGAAGCCCCAGGCCGAGGCTATCACTGGGGTATGGCCACTCCAAGCCCCGTGCTGCCTCGAGGTACCCGCATTCGCGTTGGCACCACCGGAACCCTAGAACAAATCCTGCGCGGCCCCGCCCAGTTGGATGACGGTACCCACAATTTCCTGGGAGCCCTGCAAACCAGCATGAGCACCTTGGGCGCTAAGGATCTCAAGGAAATGCAGCAGGTTGAAGTGGTGATCGCCCCCTCTCTGCTGACGGAGGGCAAGGTCTACCAAAAAGCCCAGCAGCTTGGCATGGGGAAATAACCCTTAACCCCGGATCCTCAGCCTCAGGTCTGAAGCCTCAGCAAGTCTGAAGCCTCAGATCTGATGAGTTGCCCCCGATTAAGACGCGTGAGGAGCCCAAACTCCTTCGGGCGAATGGGTTCAATTTGGCCCTGGCTCATTACCCCACTTTCCGAAATCCCCCGCTTTACAGAGTGGCAGATTTCGGATCGTCCACTGTACAATGGGGAAAAGCGGAGACGAAAGTTTCCGTTCACTCCTCACACCACACTCCGCCTGGGCCTTTTGGTTCAGGCGGTTTCTTTGATTGCCGTTTCTTTTTGTATGGCCAGCGATTAAAGGGGGCGTTTTTTGGCTATGGTAGGATGGCGTGTATTTAAGAAAGGCAAGGAAGACTAGGCATGGCAGCCGCTCAGGTCACAGATTCTACGTTTAAGCAAGAAGTCCTCGAAAGTGCCGTCCCCGTTCTGGTAGACTTTTGGGCTCCATGGTGCGGCCCCTGTCGGATGGTGGCTCCGGTGGTGGAGGAAATTGCCGAACAATACAAAGGCGAGCTCAAGGTTGTTAAGGTCAACACCGACGAAAACCCCCGTGTGGCCAGCGACTACGGCATTCGCAGCATCCCCACCCTGATGATCTTCAAGGAAGGGCAGAAGGTCGATATGGTGGTTGGGGCCGTCCCCAAGTCCACCCTGGCCAATACCCTAGAAAAGTACATCTAGGCTCCGGCTACGTCCGCTGGGGCGGGCGATCACCCACGGGTTTCATCTCGTCTTGCAGCAAAAACACCTGTTTCCTAGGGAGGCAGGTGTTTTTGCTATGGATGCGTTGGTGACGGATGTGTTGGTGACGGATGCGTTGGCCCAAGGATGCCGCTACCGACAAGAACAGCCTCCGGCCCGATAACAATTCTCGGTAGAATAGAATACTGCTTATTAATTTTCAGTCCTATGGTTGCTACCCCTTCGACTCTTCCCGCCAACATCCAGGCCGATATGGCGGTCTTGCTAGAGCATTTATCGACTCTGGAGCATGGCAAGCTGATTCGACAGGTGCTAGAAACCATTCTGCGCATGATGAGCCGCGAGTCGGATCGACTGGACTGGAAAATTTTGAACTACGCGCTGCTAGACATGGAGCAGGGCTTCCAAATCTTCCATCCCTACCGACACACTCGCAAAATCACCATTTTCGGCTCCGCCCGCATGGAGTCCGACAACCCAGACTACGCCCTCGCCCAACAATTTGCCGAGCAGGTAACCCAACTGGGCTTTATGGTAATGACCGGAGCCGGGGGTGGCATCATGGAGGCGGGCAATGCAGGGGCAGGGCCAGAGAATTCCTTTGGCCTCAATATTCAGCTCCCCTTCGAGCAGGGGGCCAACCCAGTGATGACCGACAACCCTAAACTGGTGAACTTCAAGTATTTCTTCACCCGCAAACTGTTTTTTATTCGCGAAAGCGATGCCCTGGCCCTGTTCCCCGGTGGCTTTGGCACCCAGGACGAGGGGTTTGAATCCCTCACGCTGATTCAAACGGGCAAGGCCGACCCAATGCCCGTCGTGCTGATCGACCATCCCGGCAGCAACTACTGGAAGGACTGGGACACCTACATTCGGAACCACTTGATGGAGCGTGGCTTGATTAGCCCCGACGATCCCAGCCTCTATACCATCACCGACAACGTAGATGATGCCTGCCATGCCATCAGCAGCTTTTATCGGGTTTACCACTCCTGCCGCTATGTGGGGGATCGGCTGGTGCTACGCCTCAAATGCGAGTTGCCCGATGCGGCGGTGATGCTTCTCAACGAAGAGTATGGCGATATTCTGTCCAAGGGGCAGATTGAAAAGTCGGCGGCTCTCCCGGAGGAAAAAAATGATGAAACCACCTCCCTGCCCCGGCTAGTGATGCACTTTAACCATCGAGACTTTGCCAAGCTCCACCAATTAATCCGACGGCTGAACGACCTGGGCGATGGGCGTCCCGAAATGGAGCATCCAGAACGGAAATAAGTCTGACCCTCCAGCGATGGTTAGGGTGATGATCGAGTTAGGTAACCGTCTGCCAACTTAAGGACTCCCAGAAGGCTCTCAGAAGACTCCCAGAGGAACGACCCATGTCCTAGGGAAGACGGGTTGTTGCCGATTCCTTTCTGGCTGGGTTGAATCTCGGCACAATAGAACAGATCTGTTTTTGTAAGGATGGAAAAACCATGCGACTCCTACACACCATGCTGCGGGTGGGCGATCTGGATCGGTCTCTGAAGTTCTACTGCGACGTGCTGGGGATGCAACTCCTGCGCAAAAAGGATTATCCCGGTGGCGAGTTTACCCTGGCCTTTGTGGGCTATGGTGACGAAGCCGACCACACTGTGCTAGAACTCACCTACAACTGGGGGGTGGAGGCCTACGAGTTGGGTACCGCCTACGGACATATTGCCTTGGGGGTGGACGACATCTACCAAACCTGTGAGCAAATTAAGGCTATGGGCGGCGAAGTGGTGCGCGAACCCGGCCCCATGAAGCATGGTTCGACAGTGATTGCCTTTGTGCAAGATCCCGACGGCTATAAGGTGGAGCTGATTCAACTGGGCACCTCCGTAGGTACCGCCAAGGCCAGCTAACAGCGAACCCCGCTCCTAGACCCGGTTCCCTGATGGCCTGACACATCGACCATGTAGGGTCAGTAGATCGCAAACATGCTCCTTTGCCATGATCCAGCCCTCACCCTAGATCCCTCTCCCAACTTTGGAGAGGGACTTTGAATCGCTCCACCTACGAGGTATCAAAGCTTTTCGACGTGGCGTCAGTCGGTCAGCCCGTTTTCTATACCCAGGTCAGTCCCTAGACCCCAATCCCTGGTATTTCTCTATACCATTCGCCCAGACTATAGGCCACCCTTATTTCTACCATCGAAAAAAAGTTATGCCGACAGGCTACCGCTTTAGAAAAGTTATGTTAACTTAAGTTACAGGATATTGAATTGTTTGCCCTCTATCCCCTAGGAGTTACTCACCATGGAAAACAACGAAAGCAAATTTGGCTTCGTGGCCTTTGCTGAAACCTGGAATGGTCGTCTGGCCATGCTGGGCTTCGTCATCGGCGTTGCCACCGAGCTGCTCACTGGTCAAGGTATTCTGTCTCAAATCGGCTTGATGTAAGCCCCTAGACTTCCTTGAGCAATGGGCTTGAGTGATTGACCGCATTGCCCATCAAGTCATCCGTTAAAACCAAGAAAACACTAGGGAAGCCAGCTTTGGTTTCCCTTTTTCGTTTGAGCTTCCTTCGTCGGGGGCTCTTTTGCCATGGTGACTCGAACATGATGATTGGGCTAGCCGTTGATTAGATGCCCAGATTGGGTGTCCAGATGGCATATCCAGCTAGGGTAACGCGGCGATTTTGATCACATCGGGGTAGCCCGGATTGCCGTGGATCACCACCTGGCGTTGGTTAGTGTGGAGGTGGCGCACCAGGGCGTAGATGATTTCGACCTCATCGGGATAGCCCGCCTTGGCCGCGAGTTCCTTCAGGCTGAGGGCTTCGGGGCTTTGGCACAGGGTTTCCACAATGGCGTTTTGTACTTTCAGCACCTCGGCAGCGGCTTTTTTGCCCGCTTCTACCCCCGGCTGGTGGTAGGCGTTGATGTTCACCAGGGAGGCATACAGCCCCACGGCCCGCTCGTAGAGGGCGATGAGGGCACCGACGGTGTGGGCGTTGACTTCGGGAATGGTGATGGTGATGGATTCGCGGGCGTTTTCGTAGAGGGCCTTGCGGGTGCCCTGCAAAAAGCCGCAGAGATAGTCGCCGGAGGTAATGCCGGGTTCCAGTTCGATGGAATCCCTAGCGCGATCCTTCAGCACCTCAATGAAGGTGACAAAGAAGCTGGGTAGGCCGTCCCGAAGTTGCTGAACGTAGGCGTGTTGGTCGGTGGAACCCTTGTTGCCGTAGACCGCAATGCCCTGGTAGACCAGGTTGCCGTCCAGATCCTTCTCCTTGCCGAGGGATTCCATCACCAACTGCTGGAGGTAGCGGCTGAACAGCAGCAGGCTGTCTTTGTAGGGCAGCACCACCATGTCTTTGTCGCCCTTGCCGTTGCCCGCGTAGTACCAGGCGAGGGCAATCAGGGCGGCGGGGTTGCGGCGCAGGTCGGGGACGCGGGTGGCGATGTCCATTTCCTTGGCCCCACCCAGGATGGATCGAATGCTGATGTTTTGCAGGGCGGCGGGCAGCAAGCCCACGGCGGAGAGTTCCGAGGTGCGGCCCCCCACCCAGTCGCGCATGGGGAAGGTGGCGAGCCAACCCTCCTGGATGGCCTGATTTTCGAGATGGCTACCCCGTCCGGTGACGGCCACCGCCTGCTTGGGGAAGCTGAGCCCCTTGGCTTTGAATTCGTCCATTACCTCCAACATGCCGTTGCGGGTTTCGGGGGTGCCGCCAGATTTGGAGGTGACGATCACCAGGGTGGTGGCCAGCGCGTCCTCCAGCTTGCCGAGGATGCGGTCGATGCCTTCGGGGTCAGTATTGTCGATGAAGTGAATATTCAGGGGCGGAAAGTCTGGCCCTAGGGCTTGGGCGACAAACTGCGGCCCCAGGGCCGATCCGCCAATGCCGATGGAGAGAATATCGGTAAAGCGAGGCTGTCCCGGTGGCGCGATGTTTCCGGTGCGTACCTGGCTGGCAAAGTGCTCGATCTGCACCAGGGTATCGAGGATGTCTTGCTTCAGTTCAGGGGTGGGGGCCAGTTCGGCATTGCGCAGCCAATAGTGGCCCACCATGCGGTTTTCGTCGGGGTTGGCGATGGCCCCGGCTTCGAGAGCGGCCATGTCGGCAAAGGCTTTGGCAAAGCGGGGCTGCATGTCCGCCAAAAAGGCGTCATCAAACCCCATACGGCTGACATCGAGGTAAAAGCCTAGCCCTTCGTGGTAGTAGAGCCAGTCTTTATAGCGTTGCCAAAGAGCCGCTGCCGTCATCGTTATTATTCCTTGTACGAACCCGATGCTCTATTAGTGTACTGAAGGGGGGCTCTTTCGTTCTGTGTAATTTGGGTGAGCGTGCCTTGCCCCTAGGTGAGGTTGGCCTTGGCGGCCCGCAGGCGGGTGGACATACTGCGGATTACCTCTAGGGCAAAGAGGGGGGTTTCCTGCACCAAAAACTTAAAGTGGGTTTGATCCACGGCGGCTAGCTTGCAGTCGGTTTTGGCAATGGCGGTGGAGGCCCGCAGGGGAGGATCTTGCACCAGTGCCCCTTCCCCAAACACATCCCCAGCCTGGATAGTCTCGAAGACCTTGCCGTTGACCACCATATCCACCTCGCCCTCGATCACGCCGTACATGACCTGGCCGATGGCCCCCACTTCAAAAATCACCTCTCCAGCCTTGAAGGTCTTGACATCGGGCGATTTAGCAAAGAGCGAAATGGCATGGGCCGGATTTAGCATGGGGTTGCCTCTCAACGGTGCGTATTACGTGCCTGCCATTTTATAGCGCTGTCTTGTTCGGCGGGTTAACGCCACTTTAAGCCCCTGCGGCCCCATGTTCTGAACGGGAGAGACAGATTCCAGCATTTTGCCTTGGGATATTCCAAAAATAGCGGCCACCAGGCGAAGACATCCCAGGCCCTCTGGTTACTGGGCGGATGCTAGGCATCAGTGGGACTGGCCCCGACGATAGGATCGACGTAGGCTAGGTCACAATCTGCCACAATCTTCAACGATCCCCCTTGTCAAGGTGTACCCTCAGGCCCAAACTGTAGATGTGCAAACTAAGGTCATCCGTGGGGATCAACGAGGAAGAATCGTGAAATCAGTATTGGCGATTATTTTGGGTGGGGGTGCCGGCACCCGGTTGTATCCATTAACCAAGTTTCGGGCCAAGCCAGCGGTTCCTCTGGCCGGGAAGTATCGCCTCATTGACATCCCGGTGAGCAACTGCATCAACTCCGAAATTCATAAAATTTACGTTCTCACTCAATTCAATTCCGCGTCGCTCAACCGCCACATTTCGCGGGCCTACCAGTTTTCCCATTTCACGGAAGGCTTTGTGGAGGTGCTGGCGGCGCAGCAAACGCCAGATAGCCCTAGCTGGTTCCAGGGCACGGCAGATGCGGTGCGGAAATACCTCTGGCTGTTCGAGACCTGGGATGTGGATGATTTTCTGATTTTGTCCGGGGATCACCTCTACCGCATGGACTACAGCCTGTTTGTGGAGCGCCACCGGGCCACCAATGCCGACATTACCCTTTCCGTGGTGCCCATGGGCTACAAGCAAGCCTCGGAATTTGGTCTGATGAAAATTGACGGTACCGGGCGCGTGGTCGATTTCAGCGAAAAACCCAAGGGCGACGCCCTAGATCGCATGAAGGTGGACACCACCGTCCTCGGTCTCACCCCCGACCAGGCTAAGGATCAGCCCTTCATTGCCTCCATGGGGATCTATGTTTTCAAAAAGCAGGTGCTCATCGACCTGCTGCGTAAGGGCCTAGACCAAACTGACTTTGGTAAAGAGATTATCCCGGCCTCATCGCGGGATCACAACGTTCAAGCCTACCTGTTTGATGGCTACTGGGAAGACATCGGGACGATTGAGGCGTTCTATGACGCGAACCTGGCGCTGACCATGCAGCCCCAGCCGCCCTTCAGCTTCTACCACGAAGATGCCCCCATCTACACCCGTTCCCGCTACCTGCCCCCCAACAAGCTCCAGGATTGCCACATCACCGGATCCAGTATCACCGAGGGCTGTATTCTCAAGAACTGCCGTGTCCACCATTCCGTCATCGGTCTACGCCAGCGCATCAATGCCAACTGCGTGATCGAAGATTCTCTGCTGATGGGGGCTGATTACTACGAGCCCCTCTCGGAAAGCAGCCAGCACCTCACCCGTAGCAAAGTGCCCATGGGCATCGGGGAAGGGTCGGTGATTCGCCGCGCCATCATCGACAAAAACGCCCGCATTGGCCGCAATGTGCAGATCGTCAACAAAGAAAACGTCCAGGAAGCGGAACGGGAAGATCTGGGCTTCTACATCCGTAGCGGCATTATCGTTGTGCTGAAAAATGCCACCATCCCCGACGGCATGATTATCTAGTGTGGCGGTGGGGGCGCTGGTGTTTGCTGGCCTTTTTGGCAGTGCGGCTTTGGTTTTGGGTCGTGGCGTTCCCCAACCCCGACGAAGCCTACTACTGGCTGTGGGGCCAGCATCCTAGTTTTTCCTACTACGATCACCCCCCCTTTCATGTCTGGGTTCAGGGGCTTTTGGCAACCCTGTTAGGACGGTCTACCTGGGTGTTGCGGCTGTCCAACCTTGTCAGCAACGGGATTTTGGTCGTCACCCTTTACCAGATTGGGCGCTATCTCTATGGCGAAGATGGCGGAGATCGGCTGTGGCTGATGATCCTGCTGCTGGCTGCATCGCCGCTATTTTTCCTGTTCCTAGCGATGGCATGGCACGACCATTGGCTCGTCACCTTTGCTGTGCTCAGCAGCTTTGATTTTGTCCGGTTTGTGGATGGCTACCAGGCCGATGGCCAAGGAAAATCCAGTGACCTTTACCGATCTGCCTTCTTTTTAGGATTAGCCGGACTCAGCAAATACAACGCTGTATTTGTGGGGCTGGGCTTTCTAGTGACGCTGTTATCCCAGCGCTCCTTACGGCGGCTGTTTCTAGATGCTCGGCTGTACATCACCTTAGGCATTACCCTCCTCACCCTGTCCCCCATTTTGGTTTGGAACTGGCAGCAGGGGTTGGCTTCCTTTCAGTTCTATGGGGAGCGTACCAGCGGCGGTGGATTGACCTTAAATCCCCTGCAACCGTTGGTTTTTCTGCTGCTTTGCGCCCTCATCCTTGGCCCCATTCACGCCTGGGGACTGTGGGGACTAGGACGACGGTGGCAACGGATCAACCAAAATTTCGTGCGGCCTTCCCTGTATCCGGTGGTGGCGGGGTGGATTTTCGCCCTCTCAACAGGTGCCTTTGTCGCGCTCTCCCTGGTTTCGGTGGCGCTGTATTACTGGAATATCCTGGCCTACCCGTTGCTGTTTCCCCTATTGGCAGATCGCTTTTACCGTCAGGATGGCCCATCTCCCCTGCACTATCCCCGTCAGATGAGGTTGGCTCAAGGGTTAGGACTGTTCACGGTGGTTGTTCTGACCCTTCATTACACGGTGATTCCCATTACTGCACTCTTTGGGATAGCCGATAACGACAGTGCCGCCCTCTACGGCTGGGATCAGATTGCCGCTGCCGTCACCGCCCAGGCCGAAACCCTAGACAATCCGCTGCTGTTAACGACGGATTACCGCTCTGCCGCCGCCCTAGCCTACCAGCTCGATAATCCTGAAGTTCTAGCGATTTCAGGCCGCCTTGACCAGACCGACTTTTGGTACGACGTTGAGAACCTGGATGGACGCGATGCGGTGCTGTTGGGGGAAGAGTGGCACCCCATTTGTCCTACCCACCTGGCCATGTTTGAACGCACGGGATCGCCCCAAACCCTCACGATTCAGCGTTTTGGTCGCCCGATTCAGACCTACCACTTGGTCACAGGCTACGGCTTTCAGGCTAGGGAAATCGCTTCTCCTTTGGATCCTGCCTACCCCCTCGCCTTTACCACCGATGGCGAACGCTGCGCGCCAGATTTGCCCTAAAGCCCGCCCAGTGCGGCAGATCGAGATTCGGTTCACCACAGTACAGCCGACAATGCGACAATGGGGCAGACTGAATTCAGCGTTTGAGAGATTTTCTATGCGTTCTGACCTACAACAGGCTTTGGCCAACCAAACCGCCCTCAAAATCATCAGCGGCCTCACCAACTTCAACGCCGCCCATGTGGTGGATATTGTGAAGGCGGCTGACCAAGGCGGGGCCACCTTCGTAGACATCGCTGCCGATGCGGAACTGGTACGCTTGGCCAAAGCTGCCACCAATCTCCCCATCTGCGTTTCGGCGGTGGAACCCGGTGCTTTCCTGGCTCCCGTGGCTGCTGGGGCGGATCTGATCGAAATCGGTAACTTCGATGCCTTCTATGCCCAAGGTCGCCGTTTTGAGGCTCCCGAAGTGCTCGACCTCACCCGCCGCACCCGTGCCTTGCTGCCGGAAATCACCCTCTCCGTCACCGTGCCCCACATCCTGGCGCTGGATGAGCAAGTTACCCTGGCCGAAGCCCTAGTCGCCGCTGGCGCAGACATCATTCAAACCGAAGGCGGCACCAGCAGCCAGCCCACCCACCCCGGCACCCTGGGCCTAATCGAAAAAGCTGCCCCCACCCTGGCGGCGGCCTACGCAATCTCCCGTGCCGTTGCCGTGCCTGTTCTCTGTGCCTCCGGCCTGTCTGATGTGACGGCTCCTATGGCCATTGCCGCCGGGGCCGCTGGTGTGGGCGTGGGTTCCGCCGTCAACAAACTGGATAACCCGCTGGCCATGATCGCCGTGGTTCGCAAACTGGCCGAAAGCCTGCAAACTGCCAAAGTTGCTGCTCGCGCCTAGGTTCTGATCAGCGTCGCTCTTGAGAAGCCCGGTTTCTTCAAGGAACTGGGCTTTTGATTAGGCCGAGGGAATCGCCGCAAGTGGCAAGTGAATGGTGAAGCAACTGCCAAGCCCCAGTTCGCTGGTTAGGTTCACCTGTCCGCCATGCATTTCGGCAATGCGTTTAACTAGCACGAGCCCTAGTCCGGTGCCGTCGTACTCGCGGTTGAGGGATCTGTTGACTTGCACAAAGGGTTGAAACAGTTTTTCCATATCTTCGGGGCTGATGCCAATGCCTGTATCGGCTACGGCAAGGGTCAATGTGCCGACGCTGGCTCCTGGGGTGTTCTGGGGATGTGATGAGGTCGGCGGAGGGGCAGCGGTCTTTTGGGAAAAAGGTTGGTAAGTTGCGGTGACGGTAATGCGTCCGCCATAGGGAGTGAACTTAACGGCATTGCTGAGCAAATTCACAAGTAGCTGGCGCAAGCGACGCTCATCTCCATACACATTCGGCAATGCTTGGGGAATTTGGGTGTCTAGACATAGTCGTTTCTGTTGGGCCTGCGGCTGTACTAGGTCAAGGCTGGCGTGACATAATTGGCTTACATTGACCCATCCATAGTCGAGTTCGACCTGTCCGGCCTCAATTTTGGCCACATCCAAAATATCGTTAATTAGCGATAGCAGATGACTGCCGCTGCTTTCGACGATGGTGAGACTATCCCGCTGACTGTCAGTAATGGGGCCAAACACTTCCTCCTGTAGCGCTTCAGTCATACCCAGGATGGCATTGAGGGGAGTGCGCAATTCGTGGCTCATATTGGCCAGAAATTCGTCCTTAAGGCGGGTAGCTCTGGCCAATTCTTGATTGGTACGCTGAAGCGCGAGTTCCGCTTGTTTACGCACGGTAATATCGGCACATACGCAAATTAGCCAACCGTCTTCGGTAATCGTTAAGGAAAGCCGTTCATCAAAGGTGGTGCCATCTTTACGGGTGGCCACGGCTTCTCCCATCCACACGCCATTACGGGCTAGGGCGGGCATTACTTCCTGTTCAAAACGGGCAAGTTCTTCTGGCCCATAGAGCACCGTCCAGGATTGTCCTAGTAATTCCTCGGCTTGGGTATAGCCAAAAATTTCTAGATGGGCGCGGTTGAGGTAGAAATAGACACCATTTTTCAGGATGGCGATGCCGTCCGCCGCCGCCTCAATGGCCGTAAGCTGATGGTTAATCTGGGTTTCACCCTGCTTGGAGTCACTCACATCATTAAAAAAGCCCACTATTTCCGCAGGGTGGCCATCGGCATCGCGCAATAGTACGAGATGATCGCGAACCCAAATATAATGACCGTCTCGATGGCGTACCCGATAGTCGTGTTGCAGTTTGCCCTGCTCAAACAATTGAACATGCGCGGCAAACACATGCGGTGCATCTTCAGGGTGTAAATGCTGCTGCCAGAAATTCGGCTCGGTTATTAATTCCTCTGGGGTATAGCCCAAGACGAGTTCTAGGCTCTGGCTAACGAACGTGCAAGGATAAGGCGGCGACGCCAGACAGGCGTAGGTGGTGGCAGGGCTGGTGTTGATAATCCACTGGAGCCGCTGGATATTGGCCTCAAGCTGAGCAACGTGGTGCTGCTGTTGCTCAAACTGATCGTGCAGTTGGGCTTGGATGTGACGGGCAGTATCCC
Source organism: Nodosilinea sp. (assembly GCA_040396995.1). GTDB lineage: Bacteria > Cyanobacteriota > Cyanobacteriia > Phormidesmidales > Phormidesmidaceae > Nodosilinea. Next base: position 20,963 of record JBBAWV010000034.1, read on the forward strand.
GTGCAGCCGCCAACTGTTGAGAGAGGTTCTTAATCCGTACTTGGGTGGCCTCAAGTTGCTGTTGGATATGTTGCGTTTCAGACATTGATGCCCCAGACCTTGATGAGTTGCGCTACGTTGTCAAACCCCAATTAGTCAAGCGATACAGCCCTCCCCTCAACCCATCCCAGCCTGGAGGAAAGACCTCCTCGTTTGCAACATACGGGGGAGGATAAGCTATGATTAAGGGTTTATCATTATTCTTATATATGAGGCTTTCCACAAACCGCAATCCGAACATCCTCTAGACGTAAACATTAAACTCTACGAAAAATTACGCACCATGGCAGTGGTTCATGCCGTTGCAGCGCTAGCCCACGGCAACTCATGAGTTCTACCTACGGCAAGTGTTAACTTAAACGAATGAATCGGAGGGCACAAGGGTGACTGCTGCACTGGCCAATTCCCAAACCAAAACCTGGCAATGGCAAGGGTTTTCCATTCGCTATCAGCAGGTGGGCGAAGAAGGCGTACCCATCCTGTGTATCCACGGCTTTGGGGCCTCCAGCGACCACTGGCGCAAAAACCTGCCCGTCTATGGCCAGCCCCACCAGGGCCAAACCTACTCCGCCTACGCCATCGACCTGATCGGCTTTGGCCTGTCTGATAAGCCCACCCCTGGACAGTCCCTCACCTACAGCTTTGAAACCTGGGGCCAGCAAGTTCTCGACTTTTGCCGCGAGATCATCGGCCAACCCGCCTACCTGGTGGCCAACTCCATCGGCTGTGTGGTGGCGATGCAGGCGGCGGTGGATGCCCCCGACTGGGTACGCGGCATTGTGATGATGGATTGCTCCCTACGGCTGCTCCACGAACGGCGACGGGATCAAATTCCTTGGCACCAGCGGGTGAGTACGCCAATCATTCAACAACTCTTGGGCTATCCAGCGGTGGGACGCTTCTTCTTTAGCCGCATTGCCCGCCCCCAGGTCATCCGCAACCTACTGAAGCAGGCTTACCACGATCACAGCGCCGTTACGGACGAGTTGGTCAGCGCCATCCTAGCCCCCGCCCAAACCCCCGGAGCCGCCGATGTGTTTCTGGCCTTTGTGCGCTATTCCCAAGGGCCGCTGCCAGAGGACTTGCTGCCCCATCTTTCCTGCCCCGCCTGGTTGATTTGGGGCCAAGCCGATCCCTGGGAACCCGTCGCCCTAGGCCGCACCCTGGCCGAATATCCCGCCGTGCAAGCCATGGTAGAGCTGCCCAACGTGGGCCACTGCCCCCAAGATGAAGCCCCCGACCAAGTGAACCCCCTAGTGATGGACTGGATTACCTCAGATTTAGTCCAGTGAGACCGTAGGACAGGCATCTTGCCTGCCACAGACACGGCCAAGGTAGCTGTTCTCCATGAATAGCGGACGTGCGGACAATAGACGTACCGCCATTTGCAGGAGCAGTTTGTCGGGAACCGAGGTGTTGACTCGTGGAGAAAAGCGAGGATTACCAGGCTGTGGGGATAAACGCTGAGTCATTGAGAAGGGTGACGCTATCGCCAGATTGGGCCATAACGAAGAGACCTTGGCGGTAGGCGTAGCGGTCGGCACCGGACTCGATGCCGATACCCGCCACGGCTCCGTAGAGTTGCATATCGGCGTATTCGGGAAAAAAGTTGGAGAACCGCTCTAGGTCAGCGATGAAATCCTTGACATCGGGGACGCTGAGGCTACTTTTCACCTCTACGGCCAAAACGTGACCTTGGTTTACCACGAGAACATCAATTTCCAACGTATCCCCTTGCCGACGCCGCTTCACCCGCTGGCTCACTTGGTCAACCGGGATACCTCGTTCCAGGAAAATCCGTTCACAGGCCGGAGCGACCAGATCTTCGACAAAACGCCCCCAAGCACCGCCCAGTTCGCCAATTTGCTTGCTCACCTGCTGGTTGATGCGGCGGTTTTCCTGAATGGCGGCATGGAGTTTACGATCCGTTTCTTTCAACTGAAGATCGGTCTCCTGAAACTTGCGGTCGGTCTCCTGAAACTTGCGGTCGGTCTCCTGAAACTT
>JBBAWV010000034.1:23105-38874 GCA_040396995.1 Nodosilinea sp.
TCTCCTGAAACTTGCGGTCGGTCTCCTGAAACTTGCGGTCGGTCTCCTGAAACTTGCGGTCGGTCTCCTGAAACTTACGGTCAGTCTCTTGAAACCTGCGGTCGGTCTCTTGGAAGAGTCGCAGAATATCGTCGTAGGTGGGTTGCGGAGTGGCCATGGCAACAAGCAGCTATCTAAGACAGTAGTTTGGATGTATTGTAGCAATCGGCAAAACGGGAGAAGATGGCCCAAATTCTCCATAGACCCTGATATATCCCCCAGTCGGCCTCATTCTGCTGGAGCCAGGTGTATGGGCGATCCGAAGTGGTGCAAGGCCCAGCCCAGCCCAAACCCCAACAGCGACAGCAGCACCATGCACAACCAGGTCTTACGGTTAGAAAATTTGGCAATTAGCATGTCCACACGGGTGAGCAGGGTGACGGCCACCAGCAACGATAGGTAGGAGAACATCCGAAACTGAGTGACCGCCGCCACCGCCAGGGAGGCCAAGGACAACGCCATGATGAAGTAGCCCAGATCAGATTGAAAGCCGAGAAGAATGAAGCGGCGGCAGGTCTTCCAACAGACGGTGCAAAGGGTAGGGAAGACCACGGCAAAGCCTAGGCTTGCACCCCAAACGGCGGTAGGGGCCGAAATGTGCAACAAAAATCCGCCGTAGGTGATGTAGGCCGCCATCAGCAACACCGAGGACAACCAGGGGCTATCGATTACCTGAACGACAGACTTCCTGCCAGCCGCTTGTTTCGTGGTCGATTGCTTTGCCATGGCCAACGCCTCACCATTACCAGCAGTCTACACCACCCCACCAACGAGAAGCCCGCCACCCCAAGGGGAAGCGGGCCAAACTACCACAGGAAACGACCAACGAATCGGGGCTGACCTTAACCTAGCGAATTAAGCTAGCCAGCGTTCGGTAGCCCCAAGCTTTGTAGACGGGGAACTAGCCCACGAAGGCCAAGCGAGGCTCGGACACACCAGCGGACTCGGTACCCTCCAGGTAGGCCAGCATGGTGTCGGCGTCGGACACTTCAAAGGGATCGATAGGGCAGTTGTCGCCGAAGTCGGGCTCCACGAAGATCTTCTCGATGGTGCCATCGTTGACCAGCATGGAGTAGCGCCAGGAGCGCATACCAAAGCCCAGGTTGGACTTGTCAACCAGCATCCCCATCTTGCGGGTGAATTCGCCGTTGCCATCGGGCAGCAGGAAGACGTTCTTAGCGCCGATTTTCAGACCCCACTGGAACATCACGAAGGCATCGTTCACAGACACGCAGATGATGGTGTCTACGCCTTGGGCCTTGAACTCTTCGTAGAGTTCTTCGTAGCGGGGCAGGTGGTTGGAGGAGCAGGTGGGAGTGAAGGCACCGGGCAGGGAGAACACCACTACTTTCTTGCCACCGAAGATATCTTGGGTGGTCAAATCTTGCCAGCGGTAGGGGTTAGAACCACCCACAGACTCGTCCCGCACGCGGGTTTTGAACACCACATCAGGCACACGTTCGATAACGGCCATAGTTAACCTCTTGAACAAAACTGAACTGCGTTTCCAGCCCTCGGCTGTCTCTAAATCAGAATAATTCTGATTTAAGAATTTTTCAATAAGCATAATCACTTATTGATCTGACCGTATCTTAGACCACTGCTGCTCCGAAGTAAACGTGTTACTGTATTAGGCGTAACGTTATGCACCAGAGGTAAAAGGGGAAACTCTCCCTTCAGACAAACGCCTGGGCTGGAGATAGGTAGCAATGCAGCAACGTAGTGAGGATATTGTTCAAACGCTTAAGGCAAGGGGGTTGCGAGTGACGCCCCAGCGCTTTGCCGTGTATGCCAACCTGCTGGCCCGCTACGACCACCCCACCGCCGACGACATTCTTGGCGACCTCAACCAAGACGCGCCCACATCGTCCCAGGCCACGGTCTACAGTTCCCTGCAAGCCCTGCGCGAAGTCAATCTAGTACGGGAAGTGCTGCTAGAGGAGGGCGTCCGCCGCTACGATGCTAACGTTGAACCTCACCATCACTTCCGCTGCAAGGCTTGCGGTTGTATTGCCGATATCCCCTGGGAAGCCCTGGCTCACATTGATGTCAGCCGCCTTAGTTCTCGCTGGCAGGTGGAGGACTATGAGGTGACGGTACATGGGGTGTGTGATCACTGCCAAATTGAAGCCGATTAACTCGTCAACCTTGTCCACAAGAACGTTAACCTTGTCCATAAGAAAAAGGAGCAGTGATCGGGCCACTACTCCTTTTTTACGATGATATTTAACCCAAGATCCCCATGCCTCACCCGGTTGGGGAGGGCGAGGAAACCTCGCCCCTACGTTTGACGGATTGGGAATCGGTGAGGGATCAGGTGGGGAGGTAGTTATGAATTACCCGACCAAGGCGACTACTTCTTTTTCTTTTTCTTGGCCGTGCTGGAGGCCGCAGGGGCTTTCTTAGCTTCAGATGGGGTTGCTTCGGTCTTGGTTTCCGCCGGAGCCGGAGCGGGTTCTTCTTTCTTCAGGCCAGCCTGTGCCGCGACTTCTGCGGCAAAGTCCACCTCTTCCTTCTCGATACCTTCGCCCATCACAAAGCGCACAAAGCGACGCACCTGAATGTTCTCGCCCAGTTGAGAAATGGTTTGCTTCACCAACTCTTCGACAGAGATGTTTTGGTCTTTGATGTAGGGTTGATCCATCAAGGACAGTTCCTTCAGGCGCTTTTGAATGCGGCCTTCTGCGATTTTCTCGCGCATGGCTTCGGGCTTGTTGGCCAGATCATCGCGGCCCATCTCAATCGCCTTTTCCTTGGCGATATCGGTGGCGGGAATGTTCTCTACCTTCACGTATTCCACGTTGGGGCAGGCGGCGATTTGCATGGCAATGTCACGAACCAGGTTTTTGAACTCGTCTCGACGAGCCACAAAGTCGGTTTCGCAGTTCACTTCCACCAGTACACCCACCCGGCCACCGGTGTGAATATAGCTCTCGACCAAGCCTTCAGCGGCTACCCGGCCCTCTTTCTTGGAGGCCGAGGCGATGCCCTTTTGCCGGAGCCACTCGATGGATTTTTCGATGTTGCCATCGTTTTCCTTCAGGGCTTTTTTGCAGTCCATCATGCCTGCGCCGGTTTTATCGCGCAGGTCTTTCACAAGCTTTGCAGAAATTTCTGCCATGGGTTTCTAACGTCCTAACGCGCTCTTCAAAAAACAACACACCTGAACGCCCCCAAGGGGCTATGGCGGCAGGGCAGCGCCGCAAAAGCCTGCCCTTACCCAGCTTAAACCGCTAGGGCCACCTTACTCGTCATCGTCATCAGCGGCGGGCGCATCATACTCGTCGTCGTCGTAGCCTTCGTACATATCGTCGTCGTCGCTGACGGACTGGCCACCGTGGGAGCCTTCGTAGATAGCGTCGGCCAGTTTGCCCAGGATCAGCTTGATGGAACGAATGGCGTCGTCGTTACCGGGGATGGGCACATCGACGAGGTCGGGATCGCAGTTGGTGTCTAGCAGGGAGATGATGGGGATGCCCAGCTTGTGGCACTCGGAAACGGCGTTATATTCCCGCTTGATATCCACGATGATGGCCACATCGGGCACCCGGCGCATGGTTTTAATGCCGCCTAGGTACTTTTGCAGCTTCTCCAGTTCTCGACGCAGCACAGCCGCTTCTTTCTTAGGACGGAGTTCGATGGCTCCGGTTTCCTCCATGCGCCCCAGCTCTTTCAGGCGGTCGGCGCGGGATTTGATTGTCGTCCAGTTGGTGAGCATTCCACCCAGCCAGCGCTGATTGACGTAGTGGGAACCGCAACGCGCTGCCTCTTGGGCAACGATGCCAGCGGCTTGGCGCTTGGTGCCGATGAACAGAAACTTCTGGCCTTTTTCGGCGGCGGAACGGGTGAAGGCGTAGGCTTCTTCGATGAGCTGGGCGGTTTGCACCAGGTCAATAATATGAACGCCGTTGCGGGAGGTGAAGATGTATTGATCCATCTTCGGGTTCCAGCGGCGGGTCTGGTGACCAAAATGGACGCCAGATTCTAGTAGCTCAGGGAGCGTAATAACGGGCATTTGTTTTTCTCCTTTCGGGTTTAGCCACCATCCGAATCTGCTTCCAACCTGGGAAGACCCGAAATTTCGGATGTGCGATTTTGACAACTTTTCTAGGGTAGCACAGTGGAGGACGCAAAAACGGTCACTTGGCACGGGTGCCGCGATGGCGTTTGAAGCTCAGGTTGACTACCAGATTGAGTCCTCGGCGCAGGTAGGGCAGGTACCCGATCCATCGCTGAAAGTTGGCGTACTGGTGGCGCAGGTGTTGTAGTTTCTGGCGGGGGAGATCCAGATCGGTTGCAGTTATGTTGGCTAGGGTCTGGGATAGTTCCTGCTCCCAGAGGGCAAGGGAGTCGGCCAGGATCGCCCAGGATTGCCGCCAGCGCCACAGGCGTAGAGACAGATACAGCCCGCCCAGGGCAATGCTGCCATTGATTGCCACCACCGCTACCACAAGACGGTTCACAACTGCGTTCTCACCGTAAGATGAATGGCTAAATGATAGCGGTATTTGGCGGGGCGATCTGGGGCGAGATCTGGCTGGATCGGCCCTGGCTGCTAGACGGCAAACAAGGGAAAAGCCATGGTGCAGACGATGTCGAAAACCCTAGAGGTGGATCCCCAGCGGGGAATTGATCAGCCTTCGGGGCGGCCCCATCTACCCTACAAAACTCTGACGGCGGCTCTGGTAGCGGCCCAGGGGAATGCGTTGATTAAACTCGCTCCGGGGACTTACAGCGCCGAATCTGGGGAACGGTTCCCGCTCTTGATTGGGGATCGGGTGGTGGTGATGGGTCAGGAAACCAGCCAGGGTGAGGGCATTGTCGTCGTTGGAGGCGGTGCGGTGCCGGGGGATGGAGCGATCTCGGCGGCGCTGGTGGTGGAGGATCAGGCCCAGGTGCGGGGGGTGACGATCCAGAATCCCCAGGGGGTGGGGGTTTTGGTGCGGAGTGGGGTACCCCTGGTGCGGGCCTGTCGGCTAAGCCAGTGTGGACAGGCGGGGGTGCAGGTGATGGGCATGGCCAGTCCGCTCATTTTACAGGTACGCGGCGATCAGATGGCCGGGGTAGGGCTGCTGCTGCTGGAACAAGCGAAGGGTGAGATCCGCGATTGCACCTTGCAACGCTGCAATCTGGGCATTCATATCCTAGGGGCCGCTGCGCCCCTGCTGACGGATAACCAATGTGCCAACAACCAAACCGGGATGCGGGTGGCCGGAACCGCTAGCCCAGTCCTGCGGCAGAACCGCCTAGTGCAAAACCAACAGTGGGGGCTATTGGTGCAGGAACGGGGCCAGCCCGACCTCGGTCACCCCGACGAAGCCGCTAACAATATCCTGCGCCACAACCGCCAGGGCGACCTCCGCAACGACACAGGTCAAACCCTGGTGACGGTGGGGAATGACCTATTACCCCAGGCTCTGGTTGGCCCGGTAACCCTAGCCCCCAGCCAGATTCCCGACCCCGCCGCCGTACCGCCGCTGCTGTTAGATCGGGCCGAAACGGGGCCAGTGATCGCTCCGTCTGCTCCCCCAGAACCGCCTGCTCCGCCCCCAGTGGTGAGTCGGTTTGTGGATCTTCAGGGCCACTGGGCAGCGGCTTACGTTGAGTCCCTGGCCGACCGCAACCTGGCCAAGGGCTTTACCGATGGCACCTATCGCCCCAACGACATCATCACCCGTTCCCAGTTTGCGGCCCTGGTGGCTAGCTGCTATGGTAGTCGCCCTTTTGTGCGCAACACCAGCGAATTTCTGGATGTCCCCCGTAGTTTCTGGGCCTACCGTGCCATTGATATGGCCCAGCGCCAGGGGTTTATCAGCGGCTACCCCGATCAAACCTATCGCCCTAGCCAGCCCATGACCCGCGTGCAGGCAATGGTGGCGGTGGTCAATGGTCTGGGTCTACCCGATGCCCCCGCCAGCACCCTAGGCCGCTATGCCGACCGGGCTCAAATTCCCAGCTATGCCATGACGCCCCTTAGTGCTGCCACCCAGGCTGGATTGATTATCACCTATCCCAATGCCGACCAACTGCGGCCCCAGGATCCCATGACCCGCGCCGAGGTATCGGTGCTGATCTACCAGGGGCTTGTGGCCCTCGGCCAAGCCCCTCGGCTCACCGGGGCCGACCCTACGCCGCCATCGCCGCCCCTCGTGCAGGGATCCTTTGCCGATATTCAAGGCCACTGGGCCCAGGACTTTATCCAGGGCTTGCTCAATCTGGATCTGGTGCGGGGCCAAAGCGATGGCCAGTTCTACCCCGATCAAGCCATGACCCGCGCCCAGTTTGCCGCCTTGGTGACGGCGGCCTTCCAGCCAGCCCCACGTTTGGATACCCAGCCCTTTTCCGATGTGCCCGCCAACCACTGGGCCACCAGCGCCATCCAAGCCGCCTGCCGGGGGGGCTTCTTGGCCGGGTTCCCGGACGGCACCTTTGCCCCTAACCATTCGGTGCTGAGGCTTCAGGTCTGGCTGGCCCTCGTCAATGGCCTCGCCCTAGTCAACGATCACTCGGTCATGCTCCACGTCCTCAACCGCTATCAAGATCGGGGCATAATTCCCGGTTATGCCCTGGAGGCAGTGGCCTTGGCGACTCAATTGGGCCTCGTGGTGAACATGCCCGACCTGACCCAGATCAACCCCCACCGCGCCGCCAGTCGGGCCGATATTGCCGCCGCCGTGTACCAAACCCTGGTCTACCAGCGGCGAATTCCTCCCCTAGACAATCCCTACATTGTGCGAATTTAAGCATGGACAATAAAGGATAAAACATAAATCCTGAATGAAGGCTTTTTGTCAGCAAAAAACGATTTTCAAAAATGAATAAAAAATGAATTATGGCCGATTTAATAGCCCGTATGATTCAGGAATGGCGACTAAAATCTAAGGCTAAAAAACATGGTATTCTACCTTCGATAGGAGAAGCCCATGAACCCACTGACTGGATTTACCGCCGCACTACTTCTGATTACTCTGTCAGAAATTGGGGATAAAACCTTTTTTATCGGCATGATTTTAGCCACCCGTCACCCCCGCCGCTGGGTGTTTCTGGGGGTAACATCTGCCCTGTTCTTAATGACCGTTTTGTCGGTGGCCATTGGGCAAGTGGCGACGCTTTTTCCTCCGGTGGTGGTGAATGGGTTGACCGTGGCCCTGTTTTTGGGGTTCGGCCTGAAGCTGCTCTACGATGCCCTGCGGATGAAGGGGGCAGAAAGCCTCGAAGATGAGCAGGTTGAAGCCCTAGAGGCGGTCGAAAAGCGGGAACAGGCCGCAGCGGTGCACACCAATCGAGCCGTGGTGATCGAAGCGTTTGCCCTCACCTTTGTGGCGGAATGGGGGGATCGCACCCAACTGGCTACCATTGCCCTCGCAGCGGCTCAGCATCCCGTGGGGGTTGTGCTGGGGGCTACCCTCGGCCATGCCATTTGTGCGGCCATTGCGGTGGTGTGCGGCAAGTTGGTGGCGGGGCGCATTTCAGAACGCTGGCTCACCTTGATCGGCGGTCTGCTCTTCATCCTATTTGGTATCATCGCCGCCATCGAACGGTTTGGCCCCTAATCCGACTCCCATCTGTTTACCCTCGGTATTTAACGGACGAAGAGACCCCACCCCTACGGTTTGCTGGGCTGGGAATCGGGGTTATTCGATTAGGATTTGGTATCAGAAGTGACCGGTGCCCAGTCTTTAATCGCCCAGGTGCTGGCATCCCAGGGGGTGAACTCAACTCCCTCCAGACGATCGGCCACGGCATTTGCCATAGCCCGATGCACCACGGGAATCACTGCCACATCGGTCGAGAGCAGGCGGTTCATGCGCTGGAACAGTTCGGTGCGTTTTTCGGGATCCAGTTCGGTCTTGGCTTGCTCCAGCAGGCGGTCGTATTCGGGGTTGCAGTAGCGGGCATTGTTGGGTTCCTGCCACTGGTTGGCCTGGGAGGCGATTTTGTCGCAGCTCCACCAGCCCATGTAGGTGCTGGGGTCGGGGCTTTCGTTGCCGATGGCGTAGATCTGCATATCGGCATAGAAGTGGTTGAGGCTATTCATGTCGTCGGGGTTGGCGGAGAAGAACTCATCCACCCGCACGCGAGACACCTGTACGTCCACCCCTAGTTCCTTCAGGCTCTCGGCCACAATGGCTTGGGTTTGTTGGCGCACGGGGTTCACCGAAGCCTGAAACAGGACTTCTAGGGGCACCCCATCCCGGTCGCGGATGCCGTCGTCGTCGGTATCGACCCAGCCCGCCTGTTCAAGCAAGAGTTTTGCTTTGACGAGATTGTATTCATAGGCCAAGTCTGGGGTTTGGTACTCCTCTGGGGCCACCAAAAGCTGAGCCGTAGGTTGGCCCGCTGGCCCATAGAGCTGTTCGGCAATGGCGTCTCGGTCGATGGACAGGTTGATCGCCTGCCGCACCCGCCAATCGCTGAAATAGGGGTGGGGCACCTGGGCGCTGGCCCGCTCCCCCGATTCGGTACGAACGAAGGGGTTCGCGAAGTTCACCATAATCCGCTCTACCTGCGCCCCGAAGAGGTAGGAGATTTGGCCCAGGGCGGCATCGGTTTTGAAGGCGGCGAGGGCGTTGGCTTCCACCTGGAGGTTATGGGCAAAGTCGGCGCTGCCCCGTTGCAGAACTTCCCTGGCGGCGGCATAGGGCGCAATCCCCCCCTGAAGTTCCACCCGTTTAAAGGCGGGTGCTCCGTCCCAGTAGTTGGCATTGGCTTCGTAGATCACCGTCCCTGGCTCAAAACCGATGGCTTGGTAGGGGCCAGTGCCCACGGGCTGAAGGTTTGTGGGGGCTTCGCGGGCATTGAGGCCGTTGTAGTCGGCATAGCGATGCTGGGGCAAAATCATCCCCGTCTGCCCGGTGAAGGGAACTGACCAAGCTGGGGTGGGGGTTTTGAAGGTGATTTTAACCCGATGGTCATCCAGGGCTTCCACCGATTCCACGGTTTCGTAGTACTGGGCCGTGGCAGCGGCCACCTCCGGGTTGCGGATGAACTCGAAGGTAAACACCACATCCTCGGCGGTGAAGGGCTCCCCATCGGCCCAGGTCACGTCCCGGCGCAGTGTCCAGATGACGCTGGTGCCGTCCTCCGCCAGCCCCCCGTTGGCTTCCGTGGGAACTTCCGCCGCCAAAAAGGGCACGAGTTCGCCCTCCTGGTTGTAGCTGGCCAGGGGTTCGTAGCTGAGGCGGGCCGCTTCAAAGTCCTGGTATCCCGTGGCGAGGTGGGGGTTGAGGGTGACGACGGAACGCCCATAGAGCAATCGCAGGGTGTCGGGATCGCGTTGGACTTCGGCGAGATTGGCTGCGGTTTCAGATCCGGTAGCCCCATCCTCCATCGCCGCAGGACTACAGGCCACCGCCCCCAATAACGACAGGCTGGCGGCCACAGCAACCGCGATACGGACTCCAGATTTCAACATAGCCGTGCCAAATCGATACCGAATATACAGAATACAGATCAGCGTAGATCGCCCATCCAATCGCCAACCTAGCCGCCCAATTTCCCTCGGACGTAGGCCACTAGGGGCAAGTTCCCCAGACCTCTCCCATACCCTTGTCCAGCCCAATACCGACCCATAATCCCTAACCATCCCCCGGATCGCTAGGCTTCCTGAGTATGACGATTCTTGGGTTGATGCGATTCCCCTAGCAGCCTAGGAACAAGGGTCTTAGAGTACTTCATGAAAATAACGATCCCTTTGTCATTGCTCTTGGCCAGATTACTTAAAACACACTATGGCAAGAGTTTTAGAGAAAGTTGATATGCAATTTAGGTACATATTAGCTTGTCAGTGTTCAAATAGGTTGTTGTATTGCAGCAAATCTAGGCTGACCAAGGTGGGCAGGCAGCGGAAGCAATCCTGGGCCAATTCCCAGCGTTCCTCCCGCTTGAGCATGGTTGCTAGACTGTGATAAATACTGTGGAGATAGCGTACGTCGTTAGCAGCATAGCGGAGCTGATCCTCCGATAAATTCATTGCATTGCCCCAGTCGGAACTTTGGGCCGTTTTGTCCAATTCTGTGCCCTCTAGCTCCTTGACCACATCCTTAAGGCCATGTTTAGGACTATAGGTGCGGCCTAGTTTGCTAGCAATTTTGGTGCAAAACACCGGGTTTACCTGAATACCTAAGTGGTATCGCAGGGTGGCCAAATCAAACCGGGCAAAGTGAAATAGCTTGAGGCTATGTTCTGCTTCTAAAAGCTGTTTTAGATTAGGGGCTACCGTTTGTCCCCGTTCAATGCGCACCACCGAAACATAGCCTGCCGGATCGCTAAGCTGCACCAGACAAAGACGATCTCGCTGGGGCAAAAGCCCCATGGTTTCGGTATCGCAGGCCATCACCTCGGCCTGAAGGTAGCGGTTTAATAACTCCGAGGAAATATCACAATCAAAAATTTCAAAGTTGTCCGTCATAATCTGCCTGCTTAGAGGTTTTGGCTCCCAGTCATCCTAGCCATCCATGGCCCATAGAAACGCGGCCTGTGGGAGAACGCTAGGTTCATTGTCCCGACTTCGACCACAGTCTACCCCCAAGTCGTCCACCGGGAAACCCAAACATCCACCCCAAGGCGGCGGCGCAGCGATGCACTGATTTCCCTAGCCTTAGGGGAATTCCATTCTTTATAATAAGGGCTACTCTATGCCCTTCATCCGACATTCTCCTGTGACCCAAACGCCGCTTCCCCCTCGTCCGTCCGCTGCTTCCATCGATGCGCCCCGTCCCGATGCCCTGGGTCGTTTTGGCCCCTTTGGCGGCAAGTATGTGCCCGAAACCCTGATGCCCGCCCTCAGCGAACTGGAAGAAGCCTTCTATCGCTACAGGGATGAGGCCGGATTCAAGGCGGAACTGGATGGGCTGCTGGCCGACTATGTGGGTCGTCCTAGTCCGCTGTATTTTGCTGAGCGCCTCACCGCCCACTATCGCCGCCCCGATGGCCAAGGCCCAGACATTTACCTGAAGCGGGAAGACCTGAACCACACCGGAGCCCATAAAATCAATAACGCCCTGGCTCAGGTGCTCCTAGCGAAGCGCATGGGCAAACAGCGCATCATTGCCGAAACCGGGGCCGGACAGCATGGGGTCGCCACCGCCACGGTTTGCGCCCGCTTTGGCCTTCAGTGCGTCATCTATATGGGCGTCCACGACATGGAACGGCAAGCGCTGAACGTGTTTCGGATGCGGCTGATGGGGGCCGAGGTGCGGGGTGTGGTCGCTGGCACAGGCACCCTCAAAGACGCCACCTCCGAGGCCATCCGCGACTGGGTGACGAACGTAGAAACCACCCACTACATCCTCGGATCCGTGGCTGGCCCCCACCCCTACCCGATGATGGTGCGCGACTTCCATGCCATCATCGGCGAAGAAACCCGCGCCCAGTGCCAGGAAAAATGGGGCGGCCTGCCGGATATTTTGATTGCCTGTGTGGGTGGTGGCTCCAATGCCATGGGCCTGTTCAATGAGTTCATCCACGATACCAGCGTGCGGATGATCGGCATTGAAGCGGCGGGCAGCGGCGTAGACAGTGGCAAACACGCCGCCACCCTCACCGCTGGACGAGTCGGTGTGCTGCACGGAGCCATGAGTTACCTGCTGCAAGATACCGATGGCCAAGTGATCGAAGCCCACTCCATCAGCGCGGGTCTCGATTACCCCGGTGTTGGCCCCGAACACAGCTTTTTGAAGGATGCCGGACGGGCCGAATACTACAGCGTCACCGACCAGGAAGCCCTCGATGCCTTCCAGCGCGTATCTCGCCTAGAGGGGATTATCCCCGCCCTGGAAACCGCCCACGCCTTCGCTTACTTGGAAGCTCTTTGTCCCCAACTATCGGGCAACCCTCGGATTGTGATCAACTCCTCTGGCCGGGGCGACAAGGACGTGAACACCGTGGCCAAAGCCCTGGGTGACCTTGGCTAGGCGATCCCACTAGGCTAGGCGATCTCAGGAGTGACCTAGCCTGGGCGGATCGAAAATCGTCGCCCGTGAGGCAGGACGTGAACGGAAAATTGGGTGTAACAGGGAAAAATGGAGGATTGGCACTGGTAACGCCATCAACGGTGAGATCCGCAGTATCGAGATCCGTATTTTTGGGTCAACGCCCAGGAACTTTGGCGGAGGCAGGCCACCAGCGACTTTGGTACTGGCGAGGCTGGCGAGTTCGCTACTGGTTCCATTCCGGCCCGCCGCTGGAATCGGGAGATTTTCCCATAACACCCATTCTGTTGATCCATGGCTTTGGGGCTAACCTAAACCAGTGGCGGCAGAACCTACCTATCTTGAGTACGGTGGCCCCAGTCTACGCCATCGACCTGTTAGGGTTTGGCGATGCGGAAAAGGCAGCGGCATCCTACGGCGCAACCCTATGGGCCGAGCAGGGGGCCGACTTCATTCAGCACCTCATTGGCCAGCCCGTGCATGTGGTGGGGCATTCCCTGGGAGCATTGGTGGCGCTGACCATAGCTCGCCGTCATCCCGCTTGGGTAAAACAATTATTGTTGGTGACGGTGCCCACCCCAGCCTCCCGCGAGGATTTGGTGGCGGGCTGGGTGGCTGATTGGGCCCGCACGGTGGAGAGTCTGGTGGCGTCGCCCTTACTCTTGCGGCCTCTGTTTCGAGTGGTGCGCCAACGAGGTTTTTTGGAGCGGGCCTTGCGCGGGATCTATACCCAACCGGAGGCCGTAGATGAGGACTTGATCGACACTTTTGCCCTGCCGCCCCAACAGCGAGGAGCCGCTCGTACCCTGTGCTACCTAGTGAAGGCCCGCAGTGACCCCACCTTCAGCCCCTCGGTGAAGGGAATGCTGGCAGAACTCACCCAGCCCACCCTGGTTCTGTGGGGAGAACGGGATCGGGTCATCCCGCCTAGCTTGGCTGATGGCTTGGCGGATCTCAATCCCCTGATTCAGCTTCGTTTTTTGCCCAACCTAGGCCACTGTCTGTATGACGAAGACCCCGACACCTTTAACCAAACCGTGATGCAATGGGCCACCCACCGCAACGCTGTCAATGGCTAGGGCGCTGAGTATCATGTCAATCCGAATTGTAAAATCCCGATTCCCAGCCCACCAAACCTTAGGGACACGAAGACCTCGCCCGATGCTGCTGGGGGCAAGCAAGCCGGATTTGGCATCACACCAAAAAAAAGCGGATGGACGTATCCACCCGCTTTCTTGCTAGCCGGAGCAAGCCTTTTGGCTAAGCTCTAAATTCGATCAACCCAGGCTTACTTGCCTTCGGGTTCCGAGAACTCAGCGTCAATCACGTCATCGTCGCCGCCGGAGCTGCCCCCGGAGGTTCCGGCATCGGCGGCACCCGCTGCATCGCCCCCGGCCTGTTGATACAGGTTGGTGCTAATGCCGTAGAGGGTTTGCTGCAGTTGCTCGGTGAGGGACTTGATGCTGTCGAAGTTTTCGGCGGCAATGGCGTCCTTCAGCTCCTTGATTTGCTCTTCGGCCTTGGCTTTGTCGGCGGCGGGCACCTTGTCGCCCATGTCGGCCAGTTGCTTTTCGGCCTGGTAGGCGAGGGAGTCGGCCTGGTTCTTCAGGTCAATGCGTTCACGACGCTCCTTGTCGGCGGCGGCGTTGGCTTCGGCATCCTTGACCATTTTCTCCACGTCTTTCTCATCCAGGGTGGAAGCCCCGGAGATGGTGATGGTCTGCTCTTTGCCCGTCCCCTTATCCTTGGCGGTCACGTTCAGGATGCCGTTGGCGTCGATGTCGAAGATCACTTCGATTTGGGGCACGCCACGGGGAGCCGGGGGAATGCCGGAGAGCTGGAAGGTTCCCAGACTCTTGTTGTCGGCGGCCATTTCCCGCTCACCCTGGAGGACTTTAATTTCCACGTTGGTTTGGCCATCCTGGGCGGTGGAGAACACCTCGGATTTTTTGGTGGGAATGGTGGTGTTGCGCTGGATCAGCTTGGTCATGACGCCGCCCAGGGTTTCCACGCCGAGGGACAGGGGAGTGACGTCGAGGAGCAGAATGTCCTTCACTTCACCCGCTAGCACACCACCTTGGATAGCCGCACCCACGGCCACCACTTCATCGGGGTTCACGGTTTCGTTGGGCTCTTTGTCGAGGGTGCGCTTCACCACTTCCTTAACGGCGGGGATCCGGGTGGAACCGCCCACCAGCACCACTTCGTTGATGTCGCTCTTGCTCAGCTTGGCATCCTTTAGGGCTTGCTCCACGGGGATGCGGCAGCGGTCGATCAGGTCGGCGCAGAGTTCTTCAAACTGGGCGCGGGTGAGGGTCGTGTCCAGGTGCTTGGGGCCGTCCTGGGTGGCGGTGATGAAGGGCAGGTTGATTTCCGTCTGGGTGACGCTGGATAGCTCGATTTTGGCCTTTTCGGCGGCTTCGGTGAGGCGCTGGAGGGCTTGCTTGTCCTTGCGCAGGTCGATGCCTTCCATTTTTTGGAATTCACCCGCTAGGAAGTCCACGATCTTCTTGTCGAAGTCGTCGCCGCCTAGGTGGGTGTCGCCGCTGGTGGCCAACACTTCAAACACACCGTCGCCCACCTCTAGGATGGACACGTCGAAGGTGCCGCCCCCAAGGTCAAAGACTAGGATGGTTTCGTTGCTCTTGCGGTCGAGGCCGTAGGCGAGGGCGGCGGCGGTGGGTTCGTTGATGATCCGCAGTACTTCCAGACCCGCAATTTTCCCGGCGTCCTTCGTGGCTTGGCGCTGGGAGTCGTTAAAATAGGCGGGTACGGTAATTACCGCCTGGGTCACTTTTTCGCCGAGGTATTTGCTGGCGTCGTCGGCCAGTTTCCGCAGCACCTGGGCCGAAATTTCTTCGGGGGCAAACTGCTGACCCGCCTGGGGACAGTCAATTTTCACGTTGTTGCCCACATTCAATACTTTGTAGGCCACTTCGGTGGATTCGGTACCCACTTCGTCGTAGCGGCGACCGATGAAACGCTTCACCGAATAAAAGGTGTTTTCGGGGTTCATCACCGCTTGGCGCTTGGCGATTTGGCCCACCAGGCGATCTCCATTTTTGGCGTAGGCCACCACCGAGGGCGTGGTACGGAACCCTTCGGCGTTAGCAATAACGGTGGGTTTCCCCCCTTCCATCACGGCAACCACGGAGTTGGTGGTACCGAGGTCAATCCCTACAACTTTTCCCATATTCCTTGCTCCGGCTTAAGAACTATATCTATAGTGCGTGGTTCCCCGATTTCCCTAAAGGGGAGGATACCGAACCACTGAAGGCGGGGTTTGCGCTGGAGCAGGGTGGTTTAGGACGGCAGTTTAGTACCAGTAGCTCGACAAAGCTCCCACCTAGGGTAGGCATCCTGCCTGCCACAGAGACAGCCAAGATGGCTGGTCTACATGAATTTTGTGATCTACTGAGTATCGATGGCCTAGGGGGTAGATGTTTTAGGATGAGCTTAGGCCGCTGTCCCTTTCTCACCGTGCCGCCATGACTAGCACCCTATCGCCCAAGACCCTGCTCACCTTCGAGGACTACCTCGCCTATGACGACGGCACCGATACCCGCTACGAGCTGGTGGATGGGGAACCTGTAGCGATGCCCCCAGAATCTCCAGAAAACCTCAAATTAGCCCGATTTTTAATGGTGCAGTTCCTCCAGCATCTGCCCCTAGATCGTGTCACCTACAACACCGAAGTAGCGGTCATGGGACGCCGTGCCCGCTGCCGCATCCCAGACCTGCTGGTGCATTCCGAAGACTCTCTGGTCGCGATTCAGGATCAGCCCCGCGCCACCTTA
>JBBAWV010000035.1:0-38690 GCA_040396995.1 Nodosilinea sp.
CCCGGAGGGATTGTGTTGATGCACGACTCTAGTCCTCATCCCGATGGATTCCCCCGGACGAGTCGCCAAAAGACCGTGGAATTGGTGCGGCAAATTCTTGCCACCTACACGGCCCAGGGCTATCAATTTGTCACCCTGTCGGATCTGCTATCGCGGGGAGAAGCCCAATCCAGTGTGACACGCTGCCGATAGCCGCCAGATAGCGATCTCTTCCCAGCGCCCTGACGCCTCGAAAACCATCCCTAGGTCAGCGTTGGCCAACCTAGGGATGGTTTGTATCCTCGGTACTCAATCCAGCTTGTTTGCCCCCGGCATTCACGGTTGAGGGAACGTTGCCCCTAGGGTTAGTCGGGCTGGGAATCGGGGTTTTTGGGTGCGGACTGGGGCCGATTCGATCTTGCTAGATGAGCTTAGCCGTCCGCAGGCCAAAATACAGCCCTAGGGCCAACCCCAACATTCCACCCAAAAACAAAACGTACGAAATGGCTCCCATGGCCGATCTCTCCACAACAACTGCTCCTATTGAACCACAGCCGGGGGAGCGCAGGACGGACGACTCGGCTCCCTAGCTCGGCCCTGCGCTCGGCCATGGATTGCGACGACTGGCGGTGAGAAGGCAAGGCGGGAAAACATAGCGATGGGGGCTGAGGTTAGCTATGCTCTAGGCAGACAGTGCTTACGGGGAGTTTTTCACCGTCCATGGATCGTTTAACAGGGTTGGGACGCGGGCTAGAACGACGGGGGCTAAAACCAGCCTATGCGGGTGGGCTGTTGCTGGCGTTGGCCATT
Source organism: Nodosilinea sp. (assembly GCA_040396995.1). Lineage (GTDB taxonomy): Bacteria > Cyanobacteriota > Cyanobacteriia > Phormidesmidales > Phormidesmidaceae > Nodosilinea. Next base: position 790 of record JBBAWV010000035.1, read on the forward strand.
TTTTTGTTTGCAGCGGCTACCAATACCCTGGCCGGATGGCTCTATGTGATGAGCGGCATTATGCTGGCGCTGCTGGCCCTGGCGACGCAATTGCCCCGGCGTAACCTTCATGGGGTCACGGTAGAGCGTTTGCCCATCGAGCCCGTCTCGGCGGGGGAACCGTTGGCCGTGGAGGTTCTGATCACCAATCACCATCGCCAACCGAGGGATCTCTTCTTGGTCGTGGATGCCATGGCCCCGGCCATCGCTGCACCCCAGCACATTGCCCTGCGCCACCTCAACCCTGGACAAACCTTTCCCTGGCGCTATCGGGTACCCACAACCCGGCGCGGCATCTATGCTTGGTCGGCCCTCACCCTCCGATCAGCGGCCCCCCTGGGGTTATTTTGGTATCGGCGAGATCTGGCCTTACCCACCACAGCGGTCGTTTACCCGCAGATTTTGCCCCTGAAAAACTGCCCCATTTTAGATACCCTCGGCGACCAATCGGGGCAGCAGTGGCACTATCACCCGGTGGTCAAGCCTGCGACAGAGGGCGTCACCCGCTCCCTACGACCCTATCGCTGGGGCGACCCCACTCGGCTTATCCATTGGCGCACCAGTGCCCGCTACGGCGAACTTCGGGTGCGAGAGTTGGAGAAAGTCACCGCCAGCCAGGAAGTGGTGATTGCCCTCAACACCAGGGCCAACTGGTCGGAGGAAAGCTTTGAGCAGGCCGTGATTGCCGCTGCTTCGTTGTACCACTATGCCCTAGACAAAGGGTTTGCAGCGGCCCTGTGGCTCCCCCAGGGAGAGTGCCTTCAGGATCGGCCCGGTGTGTTGATGGCCCTGGCAGGGGTGCAGATTGACCCCAGCGGATCGGCCCCACAAACCTGGCCGGAGGTGCCGACGGTGTGGCTCACCCCAACTCCGATGGCTGCAACCACCCTCGCCCCAGGAAGTCGTCAATTAGTTTGGGCCGAGCCAGCTACCCGCGATGGGGATCGCTCCCAGGAAGACGGAGCCGCTGGGATACTCCTCTGGGTGCAGCCAGATCAGTCCCTACAAGCGCAACTCCAAATCCAGGTGGATACAACCAGCCCCATCACCGCCCCGGTTTAAGCCTTGGAGACCGTCATCGGGTTTTAGGGAACCTGCCACGCCCGCTGGTGGTAGTCCTCCGGCTGAGGAAACAGGTCTACGGGTTCGCCGTGGTGGTGATGACCATGATCGTGATGGCTGTGATCGTGTCCGTGGCTGTGCCCATGCCCGTGTCCGTGGCTATGGGCGTGTCCGTGATCATGGCCGTGTCCGTGATCGTGGCTGGCACCTGCCCCCACCGCAGCAAGGCGGAACTTGCACATTTCGCAGTTCATCTGCACCTGGCCGAGTTGGGTTTCAATTTCGCGCTCTCGCAAAATTTGCATCAGCCGGGGGTGGCTCCCCATTTCGGGCAGGTAGGTGACGGTGATATCGGGATGTTGGGCCTGTTCTTGTTGGGTGATATCGACAATTTTTTTTACCAGCACCCCGGTAAACAGGAAATAGGGCAGCACGATGATGCGCTTGGGCTGGTACAGACGGGCACGACGAAAACCTTCCTCTAGGCGGGGGTGGGTGATGCCGATGAAGCAGATTTCCACGGTGTGGTAGCGGCTCCCTTCCCACAAAATCCGGGCCAGTTTGTAAACATCGCCGTTGGCATCGGGGTCGCTGGCTCCGCGTCCCACAAACAGCAGCACGGTGTCTTCGCGGGAAATGCCCTGGGGGTTGAAGGCGGGGCCGTCCAGTTCCTCTAGGCGGTCTTGCCAGAGGCGAATGATTTCTGGGGTGATGCCGAAGTGGCGACCGTAGTGGAATGTGACCTGGGGATGGCGCTGGCGGGCGCGGTCGAGCTCGTTGGTGACGTCAAACTTGTTGTGGCGGGCGGCAAACAGCAAAATCGGCAGTACCGAAATATCGGTATAGCCCTGGGCCACGCATTGATCCACCCCGTCCTGGATAGTGGGTTCTGTGAGCTCCAAAAAGCAGGGGATCACCGGGCGAGAGGTGTCTAACGTCTGGTAAGCGGCGGCGAATTCCAGCAGCCGATCCCGGCCATCGGTGTCGCGGCTACCGTGCCCCACCAGCAGCAGGGAACGATTCGTCGGCAGGGGCTCCCATGGGGCCAGGGCGGGCGAGGTAAAGTCCTCTGGGGCGGTAATGATGGGAGCAATGGCCATAGCTGCGGTGTCTGCCTCAATAAAACTCTAGCGAGATAAAAATCCCGCTGTTCGGTTATCTTAGCCCACTCCACCGCCCAGAACCATCCTAGGGGTGGGGATTGACGTATCGCTAAGCCGTGCCGGGAAAGTGGTCAATCTGGGCGTAGCCGCTGAAGACGAGCTGATTGCCCTGGGTTTCTAGGCGGTTCACCCGCAGCAGCACACCATCTAGGTTAAAGCGCTCTAGATCCACCATGCGATTGAGGACGGTGGCAAAGCCCTGGGTGAGGGTGGCGGAGAGAGAACGGACGGTGTCGGGGATGCCATCGGCTAAAAATTCGGCGTTGGCAAAGATAATTCGCCGCCGCTTTTCCACGGTGATGGTGGCCGTGAGTTGAATCGGCACATCCTTTTTATTGGGCAGGTCGGTTTTGGCCACAATGGTGACCTGCTGATCGGGCTGGAGGGTGATGTGAATATCGCGGAAGGTGAGCGGCTCGCCGCCGGAGAGGTTGGTGAGGACTTCGTCGTCTACCCCTTCGAGGTGTTGACGTACCAGATCGGCCCCAAAGGCGCGGTTAATAGAGTCTTCGGTGAGCACGACTTGAGCAATGGCCTGGGTGGGCTGGCGCAGTCGAATTTTGCCGCCGATGGCTGCCCCCACATCAATGGCGACGGCATCGGTTTCAAACATCATCTCTGCGGTTTCAAACTCGTTGCGGATGACGAGACCGCGTCCTTCCATCCGAAAGCTGTCCACCGTGCCCTGCAAGAGCTTGCTGGGGGGCGAACAGCGGACGGCCACATCAATGGAATCGCTGCGGCTAAACATGTGCCGAAGGGACTGAGTGACCACGGAATTGATCATCCGTTCGCCGAAATCGTTTGCTGCGTTTGGCTGGAACCCGGTAAAGCCGCCGAACATAGAGGTTAATACCAACCCAACATCTCTACTTGTTGTAACAAAGTATGAAGCATTTCGACACCTCCATTCTAGCGGGGGATGGTCGAAACCTACGGATTCTCCCCAACGAAGTCCGGTTTGACGCGAGCGATCTAGTCAGAGCACACCAAGGTTAGAAGCACAATGGTTAAATCTTCTGGGCACTGTGAAGGGTACAGACCAGACAGGGGCTAGACTGTAGCCGACCAAGCTTACCTTTTCCCCGTTGATGCCTGATTAGGCAAGGGGTTCGGGTTGCTTGTATGATGGCCTTTTGGCGGTTTGAGTGCTTTTGCCTAAGGCAGAGGGATGACTGCCGCCGAACCAGGGTTTTCAACTGCCCGAAGGCTAACCTTTACACACCGTTCTATGACCTTCAACGCTGCCCCCTTCGCCATCACCACCCCGCTCTACTACGTCAATGATTTGCCCCACATTGGCAGCGCCTACACCACCATCGCGGCGGACGTGGTAGCCCGGTTTCATCGCCTGACGGGGCGACCCGTGTTGATGATTACGGGTACCGATGAGCACGGCCAAAAAATTCTCCGCACCGCCGAAGAACGTGGGGTGTCGCCCCAGGATCACTGCGATCAAGTGGTGACTGGGTTTGAAAGCCTGTGGCAGAAGTTAAATATCCAATGGGATCGATTTATTCGCACCACATCATCGCGCCACGAGGTGATTGTACGGGAGTTTTTTCAGCGGGTGTGGGACAAGGGCGATATCTACCAGGGACAGCAGCAGGGCTGGTACTGTGTCTCCTGCGAGGAATTTAAAGAAGAACGGGATTTGTTGGATGACCACCGCTGCCCCCTGCACCCCAACAAAACCGTGGAATGGCGCGACGAGCAAAACTATTTCTTCCGGCTCTCCAACTACCAGGAAAAGCTCGAACAACTCTACGCCGAACAGCCCGATTTTATCCAGCCCGAAACCCGCCGCAATGAAGTTCTAAGCTTTGTCAAACGGGGACTGCAAGACTTTTCCATTTCCCGCGTCAATCTGGACTGGGGTTTTCCGGTGCCCACCGATCCCAACCACACGCTGTATGTTTGGTTTGATGCCCTGCTGGGCTATGTTACCGCTCTGCAAGATCCCGATGAAGCCCCCAATTTAGAGTCCGCTGTCGCGAACTGGTGGCCCATTAACATTCACCTTATCGGTAAAGATATTCTGCGGTTCCATGCTGTGTATTGGCCCGCCATGCTGATGTCGGCAGAATTGCCTGTGCCGGGAAGAGTCTTTGGCCACGGCTTTTTGACCAAAGATGGCCTAAAAATGGGCAAAAGCCTAGGAAATACCCTTGATCCTGTGGAATTAGTCGATAAATATGGATCCGACGCTGTCCGATATTATTTCTTGCGGGAAATTGAATTCGGCAAAGATGGCGACTTCAACGAAACCCGATTTATCAACGTTCTCAATGCCGATTTGGCTAATGATTTAGGAAATCTGTTAAATCGCACGATTAAGATGGCGGCGCGTTATTGTGGAGGAAAGGTGCCCCATGGGGAACCTATGTCTTTAACGGATGAGCATCGGTTGAAGGGCATGGGAACAGGCTTGGGAGAAACCGTTGCCGAGGCCTATCAACAGTTGAAATTTAGCCAAGCCTGTAGCGCTGTTTTGGGACTGGTGCAGGCCAGCAATAAGTTTCTCGATGAGGAAGCCCCCTGGAGTCTCTTTAAGCAAGGGAAGCAGGCGGAAACCGAAGCCGTGTTATACGCGGTTCTCGAATCGGTGCGCCTAGCGGCGTATTTGTTGTCGCCGGTGGTGCCGGGGCTGAGCAACGAGATCTATCGGCAGCTTGGCTACACGGTGGATTTTAACCAGCGCTCTATGAGCGACCAACTGTCCTACGCTGAACAGTCCACCTGGGGAGTGCTGCCTTCGGGGCAGTCTCTCGGAGAGGCAAAGCCCATTTTTCAGCGGATTGAGGTTGCTGAAGTCACGGCCTAGGTTATTGATAAGGTCATCGATTTTGAGCCTTTGAGAATGCGTTTTTCCAGCCCATAAAAGCCCCTTTAAAACCCTCACGATTTAATACAACCGGATAAAAACCCCATGCTAGATGCCCATTCTTTAATGAGTGAAGATGCCATTTTTACCCCTGAGCAGGTGCTCGATAACCGGGGCCGGGTAGCCATCTTTATCGATGGTTCTAACCTGTTCTATGCCGCCCTGCAATTGGGGATTGAAATTGACTACACCAAGCTGCTGTGTAAGCTGACGGCGGGTTCTCGGCTGTTTCGGTCGTTTTTCTACACGGGTGTAGATCGCAGCAATGAAAAGCAGCAGGGCTTTTTGCTGTGGATGCGCCGCAATGGCTATCGCGTGATTGCCAAGGATTTGGTGCAGTTGCCCGACGGGTCTAAAAAGGCCAACTTGGATGTGGAAATCGCCGTCGATCTGGTGGCCCTAGTTAACTACTACGATACGGCTGTGTTGGTTAGCGGCGACGGAGATTTGGCCTATGCCGCCGATGCCGCCAGCTACCGGGGAGCCCGCATTGAGGTCGTTAGCTTGCGTTCTATGACCAGCGACAGCCTGATCAACGTGGCCGACCGCTACATTGATCTAGAACTGGTGAAGGACGATATTCGCAAAAATCCCCGTGCCCCCCAGCACAACTACACCTATCGCCCGCTGACCCCCGGCGTTGGCGGAACCGATGACCTGCCGCCAGAGTCGAGCACAAGGGGATAGGATAGGTAGCGGTAACGTTGGCGCGGGGATAGCCCTAGTGAAATCACGATGGTAAAGGCACGACGGATTGCCATTGGGGGTATGGTCGTGGCGGTAATCGGCCTAGGTGCGTATTGGCTGGGAATTGGGCCGCTGGCTCCGCCCCCGCCCGAAGCGCCGGAGGAGGAGGTTGAAACCGGGCTGACCCTGCGAAATGTGACCCTAGAACAGCCCGACGAAAACGGAGTATTGCTGTGGCGGGTGAAGGCCGAAGAAGCCACCTACAGCCCAGATCGCTCCGTCGCCATGTTCACCCGTCCCGATGGTGAGTTGTTTCAAGATGGCGAGGTGATTTACAACGTCACCGCCGACACCGGGGAAATGCGCGACAACGGCAACACCATTGTGCTGCGCGGCAATATCGTAGCCAAGGGGATTCAAAACGGCGTAGTGCTCCGGGGCAAGGAAATGGAGTGGCGACCCCAGGAAGATGTGCTGGTGATTCGCCAGGATGTGACCGGAAGCCACCCCCAACTGCGGGCCACGGCGGACGAGTTCCGGGTATTTAACCGCGAAAACCGGATGGAATTGCAGGGAAATGTGGTCGCCAATACGGTGGTAGAAGACCCCAAAACTGAGCCCTGGCTGAAGCTCCAGGCCCAACAACTCGCCTGGGATTGGGATCAAGAACGGATTGATAGCCCCGCCCCCCTCCGCATTGAGCAATTCAAAGACACCACTATCACCGAGGTGGTGCAGGGGCAGCGGGGACAGGTGAACCTCGGCGATAACGTGGCCACGCTCCAAGGTGCAGTGACCATGCAGATCCTAGACATTCCCCTTACCGCCAGCAGTGAGGCACTGGAATGGCGCGTGGCGGAGGAGCAGATTAACCTCAATCAGCCGTTGACCGTGACCCATCCTACTCAAAATCTGGTGGTGACGGCCCGCCAAGGCACCATGAATCTAGCCGATGAAGTGATTACCGTCAGCCAAAATGTAGTGGCCGTGCGCCAAGAGCCCCAATCCCGCCTCACCACCGACCGCCTCACCTGGACAATCCCCAGCCAAACCCTGCTGGCCGAAGGCCGGGTCAACTATCAGCAGACCAACCCCACCCTAAACCTCAACGGTAGTCGGGGCATTGGCCGCTTGCAGGAGGGCATCTTTACGGTGGATGGCGGCGCGAACAACGGTGGGCAAGTGGTGACGGAAATTGTGCCGAACTAAGCCCGTGCCCCCTGTCCAACCTGGATACACTAGAAACCAGTGTGATCAACCAGGGGGCATAGAACCATGGCCTACGATTTTGATTTGTTTGTGATCGGGGGCGGGTCTGGGGGCATTGCTGCCGCCCGTCGTGCCGCCGAATATGGGGCCAAGGTGGGTTTGGCCGAAGCCGGACGCCTGGGGGGCACCTGCGTAAACCGAGGCTGTGTGCCTAAGAAACTGATGGTCTACGCTTCCCATTTCCCAGATCAGTTTGAGGCGGCGGCGGGCTATGGCTGGACGGTGGGCGAACGCCACTTCGATTGGCCCACGTTGATTAAGGCGCTAGATACGGAAGTGACCCGCCTTAATGGCATCTATGGCTCGATGCTGGACAAATCCTCGGTACAGCTCTTTCCGCACCATGCCCGCTTTGTGGACGAGCACACCCTGGAAGTGGGCGATCAAAAAATCACCGCCGAAAAAATTCTGATTGCCGTGGGGGGCAAGCCCGTCAAGCCCGATGTTCCGGGCATTGAATACACCATCACCTCCGACGACATTTTCCATTTGCCCCAACAGCCCCAGCGGGTAGTGATCCTCGGCGGCGGCTACATCGGCAGCGAGTTTGCCTGTATTCTCAACGGCTTGGGTAGCGAAGTGGTGCAGGTGATTCGGGGCGACAAAATTCTGCGCGGCTTTGACGAAGAACTGCGCACCGAAATTCAAAACGCCATGACCCAGCAGGGCATCACCGTGATGACCCACTGCGAACTGATCGCCATCCACAAAACCGCAACGGGCCTGGATATCACCATCGCTACCCCCGAAAAGCAAGAGCACATCCTCGCCGATGCGGTTAGTCTTGCCGCCACCGGACGCCGCCCCAATATCCAGGGGCTTGGCCTAGAGAATACAGGTGTTGAAACCCACCATGGGGCCATTGTTGTAGACGAACATCACCGTACCGCCGTGCCCCATATTTTTGCCGTGGGCGATGTGACCGACCGGGTCAACCTCACCCCCGTGGCCATCAAGGAAGGGCGTATCTTTGCCGATACCGAATTTGGTAATAAACCGGGCCTAATGAGCCACGCCATTGTGCCCACCGCCGTTTTCACCACCCCCGAAATGGGCACCGTGGGCCTCACGGAGGAACAGGCCAAGGCCCAGTATGGCGAGGAAACCATCAAAATTTACCGTTCCCGCTTCCGGCCCATGTACTACAGCGTCCCCGGCATGGAAGCCCGCACCCTGATGAAGCTGGTCGTCCACCAGCCCACTGACAAAGTGCTAGGGGCGCACATGGTGGGAGATTATGCCGCCGAAATCATCCAGGGTGTGGCCATTGCCGTGCAAATGGGGGCCACTAAGGCCGATTTTGATGCCACGATCGCCATCCACCCCAGCTCCGCCGAAGAGTTTGTCACCATGCGATGAACCGGGAATCGTAGAGTTGCAGATCGTGGCTATTGCGAAGGTCTGCCAGAATTTGACTATTATTGGGCGGCATCAATAGCTCACCGGATCTACGGTCGCGTTTCGCCTACGGTAATCCAGCGGCGAAACGCCCCCAGGACGATAGTTGAGAGATTTCTGCTGCCTAATAACATTCTTTTGTGCAGCGAACCTTTGCCATGACGACAACTAAAGAAGGACTATTTTTTGCCCTAGCCTCTATGGTGACTATGGGTGTTAGCAGCTATCTCTATAAACGCAGCACTGACGCCATTGGGGCCACCAACACAACGTTTTTCTATTACCTATAGCGGTTCTCGCTTCAGTGAGGTACAAGCTTGTTTAGCTTCAGATCCCCCCAGTTTATTGCTGTATAAGATTTACCTTATACCCCCCTTAATAAGGGGGGCTGGGGGGATCTTAGCGGTGTACTTCATTCGAGTGAAACCCGCTATATTTGGGCTCATGATTGCAGCTATGATCTGGCCTGTTTTTCGTGAAAAGCAGGTGGTCTTCTCCTGGAATTTAATTTGGCCTGCGATCTTGGCCCTGTTTCTCTTTATGAGTGTTTGGGCCTTTAACTAACCTGAGTTCGGGATAAACCCAGGGATGCAATCTTTAGGAACCTTCTTCCGACTCCCCTCTCCCACAGGGAGAGGGTCTGGGGGTGTAGCTTGCTTCCCGTCAGGGTGGGCTCCCAGGGCATAGAGCCGCTGAGCTTAAACCGAACTGAGGTTATACCAAATCCTAATCGAATAACCCCGATTCCCAGCCCAGCAAACCGTAGGGGCGAGGTCTCCTCGCCCGCTGATACCGGGGGCAAACAAGTCGGATTTGGTATTAGATAGGTCCTCAAATCTCAAAATTTATAACGATGGGCTACACTTCGATAACCCATCCTGCGACGGTTGCCTACGGATGCCCACCCAATAATTGAATGACCTCTGAAACAGCCGCTGCACGTCCCTGGTCGCCTATCGATTCCAGCAATGGCAAGGCTTGGGTGAAATACGTCAACGCCTGCTGGTCATTGCCCAAGTTGTAGTAGGCCGCACCGATGTTGTATACCGTCAGCGCCTCTCCCTCGAGATCGCCAACCTCCCGGCGGATGGGCAGCGACTCTTGGTAGTAGGGCAAGGCTTGGGTATCATCGCCCATCAAGGAGTACACCACACCAATGTTGCTGAGTAAGCGCGCTTCTCGGTCGCGATTGCCCAGTGATCGCTGGATATCCAAAGCCTGACGGTAGTAATTCAATGCTTCGGGGTACTCGCTCCAAGTCTCATGAATTGAGCCAATTCGCCCTAGCAAAATCGCGGCTCCGGCTTCACTGTTGCCTGCTCGATACAGCGGTATTGCCTGTTGGTAATAGTCTAAAGCTAGAGAATTGTCTCCTGATAGTTGATGGATGGAACCAATGTATTCCAGCGACACCGCGTGCCCTGCCTGATCGCCCAGCGTTTGAAACAAGGGTATGGACTGATTAAGCCGCCTCAAGGCTTCCTGACTATCACCCAATCGCTGATAAAACAGTCCCATTATTTGTAAGGCATCGGCTTCCGCTGCTTCTTGCTGAACTGAGCGAAAGAGCAGTAACGCAGCTTGAAGATAATCGATGGCTTGGGCAGGATCGCCCAATCGCCCTACCGCTGAAGCTAACAGAGTTAGGGTTCTGCCCTCCTCATCCTGGAACTGCTCTGCTCGGTACAGTTGCCTAGCACGTTCTAGTTGCTCAACCGCTTGCGGGAGTTGATCGTCTGTTCCTTCCCGTAGAATTCGCGATCCTTCTTGATAGAGCCGATCGGCTTCGGCCAAAGCATCATTTTGAGCCAGGGCATCGTTGGAATTAACCATAGGATGTTGAATAGCGAGTGCAGGTGGTGATGCGAGTAAGCCGGAAGCAATGGCTAAGGGAGCCACTATCAAACCTATATGAACCTGGGCTAATCGATTTACCATACTGTGAAATAGGGCTAACGAGCTTGCTGCATTGCCAGCTTAGAGTTCAAGAATTCTAGCTATTGATTAATTCAAGTTATAGTCATTCCAGTTTAGTTTGAGAATCTTGAAAGCCTGTTAGAGCCTGACTCTCTGGGGCTAGGCGGGCTCATCTTTAATTGAAACAACTATAGCTCTCACTATTTCCTGACTCTATGGCCCGTCATGCTCCTATTTTAGCTGTTTCCAGAAAACCTATTGTGCATGGGTTATGCTTCACCGACCCATCGTACGACTAAACCAAAAATCGAGAGGCTTGCAATGTGCCACTAACACTGAAACCTCTTTAAAGTGCTTGCTGTGTAAGACTTCTGGACGAAGTGCCACCCCGGGGACTTTTGCCTCGTCATGCGAGGTCAAGCCCCTAGAGTTCCCATCGGAGTCAGCTTCTACTCCTCTTCAGGCGCGGATTCTGGGCTGTTGATAGGCACCACCTGAGTTACACGAACCAGGGTTTCCTCCTTGTTGGGTTTCACCAAACGGGGGCATTCTCCGGTGCGGCCTAGGCGGGGCACGGTGGCGGTGGGGAGAATGGCCACTCGGTCGGTGTTGGAGAAGAGGGTGAGGGTGCTGTGGGCGGGGGCGGGCATTAGGGCCAGCAGTTTGTCGGTTTTGAGGCTGAATTGGAAGGCTTGGCTGCCGAGGTCGCCGCGTTTAGTGGCGCGGAGGTCTTCTACGGGGAGGCGTTTACCAAAGCCCGCTGATGAGATGAGGAGCACCTCGTCGTAGCCCGATTGTACGGTGACGCAGCCCACCAGACGTTCGTATTTGCCGAGGCGCATTCCTTGGGGGCCTTGGGCGGTGCGGCCCATCAGGGGTAGGTTGTCGTCGTCGATGGGGAAGCGCAACACCCGACCGCCGGAACTGGCTAGCACTAGGTCATCCCCCAGTTGGGCGAGGGACACGTAGGCGAGTTCGTCGTCGTCTTTCACCTTCATGGCGGTGAGGCCGCGTCCGGTGAGGTTGGTGAATTCCTTCAGGGGGGCGCGTTTGATTTTGCCCTTTTGGGTAACGAGGATGAGGTCGTGTTCCATCAGGTCTTCGCGCAAAACGAACTGGGCCACAATGGCGTCGGCCTCGGCAGGGACGGAATCGGGCAGCAGGTTGACCAGGGGCACGCCCTTACCCTGGCGCGGCGGCGGCGGAATATCGCCCACGGAGACGGTGAAGGCGCGGCCATCGCGGGTGAGGGTGAGCACTTCTTGGGTGGTGAGGGCGGGTTCTACCTGGACGATGGGGTCGTCTTCGGTGGGGTGCAGTTTGGGGTCGGTATCGGCCTCTAGTCGGGCCTGTCGCCGTTGGTAGGAGCGCTGGGAATAGCGGCGCACGTAGCCCTTTTGGGTGAATTCCACCATCGATTCTTCGTCTTCCACTTCGGCGATGATTTCTTCGACTTGCTGGGTTTCTTCCGCCCGTTCTTCGTCGCTTTGGATGCGGGTGCGGCGGGGGTCGTTGAATTTTTTGCGCAGGGATCGAAGTTCTTTTTTCAGCGCCTTCAGCAGTTCCTTGCGGTCGGCCAGAAGGTTTTGCAATTCGTCCCGGCGCTGGGTGAGTTCTTCAAATTCGGACTCTAAGCCCTGGCGTTCCATGCCTGTCAATTTGCGCAGGGGCATGGCCAAAATGGCGTCGGACTGCCGTTCGCTGAGGGTAAATTGCCGCTGAAACTCCTGCTTGGCGGTGGTGCCGTCGGGGGCGTTGCGCAGGATGTCGATAATGGCGTCCAAATTCCCCAGAGCTGTCAGCAGTCCCTCGGTGATGTGGAGCTTGGCTTCGGTTTTTTCGAGCTGGTGCTGGTAGTGGCGGGTGAGGGTGGTTTCCCGGAAGTCCAAAAAGGCCTGCATCACCTCCCGCAGGGGCATTTGGCGCGGTTGACCATTATCCAAGGCCAGCATGATGACGCCGAAGTTGCTTTGCAGCGGCGTGGTGCGATAGAGGTCTTGCAGCACCTTTTGGGCCGGGGTGTCGCGCTTCAGTTCGATGACGACCCGCATCCCGTCGCGGTCGCTTTCGTCTCGAATGTCGGCGATGCCCTCCAGTTTGCCCGCGTTGACGAGTTGGGCGATTTTCTCAATCCAGCCCGCCTTGTTGACCTGGTAGGGCAGTTCTGTGACCACAATGGCGTTGCGACGCTGGCGACCCTTGCCGGGACGGATTTCCTCAAACTGGCAGATGCCGCGTACCGGAATGCTGCCCCGTCCGGTGCGGTAGGCGTCCAAAATACCCTCGGTGCCGATGATTTCCCCACCGGTGGGAAAGTCGGGGCCAGGAATCAGCCGAAATAGCTCGTCATCGGACATCTGGGGCCGATCAATCATGGCAATTAGCCCGTCGATTACCTCCCCTAGGTTGTGGGGCGGAATGTTGGTCGCCATGCCCACGGCGATGCCGGAACAGCCGTTTAGCAGCAGGTTGGGCAACTGGGTGGGCAGCACCACGGGCTCCTGCTGGGAGCTATCGAAGTTGTCGATGAAGTCTACTAGGGCCTCGCTGATGTCGCCTAGCATGGCCCCATGGCTAACGGGGGAAAGGCGGGTTTCGGTGTAGCGCATCGCCGCCGGGGGGTCGTTATCCACCGAGCCAAAGTTGCCGTGGCCATCTAGCAGGGGGTAGCGGCTAGAGAAGGTTTGCACCATCCGCACCAGGGCATCGTAAACCGCTTGATCGCCGTGGGGGTGGTATTTGCCCAGCACATCCCCCACCACACGGGCGCATTTGCGGTAGGGCCGATCCGGCGTGAGGCCCAGTTCGTGCATGGCGTAGAGAATGCGGCGATGCACGGGCTTGAGGCCATCGCGCACGTCCGGCAAGGCCCGCCCCACAATCACGCTCATGGCGTATTCCAAGTACGACCGTTGCACCTCGGTATGGAGCGAGGTGGGCACAATTTGCCCCGAAGCCAGTAGGTTCAGTTGGTCGGACATGGGTGGGGGTTCCTGGATGGGAAATTTAGGTGAAGTTTAAAGAAGCCGTAGACCCAACGGGCAGATCGCTGGATAACCCAACCTCTCCCTAGACTCGGCTAGGATGGAGATCAGCTGGTTTTAGGGTTAACCTGATTTAGGATTAACAATGCTGTAACTTAATGGCAAGGGTAGCGGCATGGCAAGCTTTTCGGCAGGGGTGCTCGATGGTCTGACCGCTTTTTGATGGGATTGTTGCCTTAGTTCTGTCTTGCATCAAAGGCGATCAAGCCAGCCCCAATCCATCGCCCCGGTCACTTTGGGGGTAGCCTTGGGGTTCTGTAGCATAGTAATTCGGCGATACGGGTAAATCAGCACCATGAAAACCGTCCTAATTGTTGAAGATGATGTCGTTAATGCACGGGTATTCTCCAAAATTTTGACCAAACGCGGTGGTTTGATCGTTAAACATACCGAAGATGTGGAAGAGGTGGTGACGCTGGCCCGCAGTGGCGAAATCAGCGTCATTTTGATGGATGTGTCTCTGGCCCGCAGCATGTACCAGGGCAAACCTATGGACGGCATCAAAATCACCCAACTGTTGAAATCCGACCCCCAAACCGCCCATTTGCCGATCATTCTGGTCACGGCCCACGCCATGGAGGGCGACCGGGAAAATTTCCTCAGCCAAAGTGGAGCCGATGGCTACATCTCCAAACCCGTGATTGACCATCAGCAGTTTGTGGATCAAATCACAACCGCCATGGGAGAAGTCTTGGACAGCTAAATACATTAGTACTACATGACCGCCCTTTGCGCAAGGCATTTACTGGCCGTACCAAGCCTTGCTCCACTGCTGCATTTGGTCAATTTCCGCCTGCTGAGAGGTCAGAATCGCCTCCGCCAGGGTTTGCATTTCGGGACGAGTGCTCTTGGCTTGAGCTTCTTGGGCCATCGCTAAGGCTCCCTCGTGGTGGGGAATCATGGCCTTGAGGAAGCGCAGGTCGAATTCATCGTCGGCCCCGCCCAAATCCATATCCATGCGCATCGCTGCCGCCATCTCCCCAGACATCGCCATATCGTGGTTCATCGCGGCGTGATACATCACGGGTTCTGGGCTGGCATCGGGATACCACTCCTGTCGCCACTGCTGCATTTGTTCGATTTCTACCGCCTGGGCCGCGATGATGTCCTCCGCTAGTTGGCGTACTTCGGGTCGCTGGGAATGCTCTAGGGCTGCTTCTGCCATCACCACCGCCCCCCCATGGTGCAGAATCATGGCGTCAATGAAGCGTAGGTCGTAGGTGGCATCCGCTGGGCCAAGATCCATGACGTGATCGCCGTGGGCCGTCCCGGTATCGCTGCCATGGGCACCGGGGCTATCGGCGGGCGGCATGGTGCAGAGTTCGCCCTTTGCCCCGGTAGCATCACTTTCGCAGGGAACCGCCGATGAGGACTCGGATAAAGATTCACCCCTGGGGATGCTACTGCCACAGGCATAGATCAGAACGCTGAGGGGGATGAGGGTCGCTACGGTGAATCGCTTGCACTGCCAAATGGTCACGATGAATGCTGCTCCTGTTGCGGGTATGGTGTGCGGGTATGGTGTGCGGGTATGGTAGTGGGCCTTATCTGCCGTCGGCTGGGGCAGACTGGGGCTCTGCCGCGCTAGGCGTCATGCGCCGGAAGGATTGATGGATTTGGCTAAGCAGGTTATCTAGGTCGTGGCTGGGGGCATCGTAGCGACTGACCAAAAGAGCGGTGGCGTTGCCATAGCCCACCACACTCAGGAAGGCATGGGCGGGTTCCGACTCTGGTAAATCCGTCAGCCATAGCCGTATTGCGGTGGTGCCGTCCATGGTGATGGCGTCGTAGCGAGCGACCGTGTGGCCCTCGGCCTGGATATCGGCCATCAGCGCGGCAAACACCTGCCCCGGTGCCTCGGCATACCAGGAAATTTCGGTGGTGATGGCGGGTTCTGTCGGAGACTGGGCCTTCAGCAAGGGCGAGGTCTCGGCGTGGGTGATTGTCCAACCCTGGGGAAAGCCCACCGTAAAGTGATTGCCGTGGGCCGCAGTGACCAGTTCCACCGGGCTAGGGGCACTGGGGCGCGGCTGGTTCAGATCCTCTAGTTCTGGATTAGCGCTAGGGTCATTCTCCCCATGTCCATCGGTACTGTGTCCATCCATCGCCATCGCCGGGGTAGCTGGGATAGTCCCTAAGGAAGCCGTCGAAGTCGTTGGGGATCGTTGGATCCGTGCTTCGGCGGGCAGAACCATCCCTAGGGCCATCGCCAGCCCCACCCAGGCCATCAGCCTTCCCTGGCCTGTGGTTCGGCCACCCCTTTCCCTGATCACCATGCCTCACCATCCTCTCGAAATAATTGCTATCACCATGGCCTTTAGGCTCATCCTAGAGTTCCAGGGGCACCCTGGCCTGCGGGTTAGGCATCTCTCGTTGCCAAAGACTCCGCTTAATCTAGCAGATGGGGACGTTTAGGGTGAGGGATATTTCGCAACGCTTGGCCCAGTTTGAGGATCCGATTTAGGGGTGTTTTGCAATCCTAGGAGGGGCGATCTATGGTGTGGGGGAAAAGTTCGCGGCGGGGTCAGAATCGTGGCTATAATTTTTCCATGCGTGAGTCATAAGGGGACGAGGTAGACCAAGCCCTGATAGCCAGGGGAACTCTCCTCGGCGGTTTACGCTGTGGGTAAAACGTGCTTCCTAACAGGTTGTTTCTGAATATTTTATCGCGACATTTTTTATCGCAATATAACTTTATGGGGGCATTTCTTATCGCGATATTCTATGGCGGCTTTGATGGCAGCAGAACACACCATTGGCCCACCCCATGTTTCCAGAACCCAGCCTGTCCCAGCAACTGGCCGCGGCCCAGGAGCAGATTCGGCATCTCTCTCAACAATTAGCGACCGAGCGCGAGGCGGCACAGCAGACCCAGGCCCAGTGGCAACGGCAGCTTGATCAACAGCAACACCAGATCGCCCAACTCTCGGCCCAGGTGGATCAGGCCGAGGTGAGCCAGAAAACGACGGCCATCTCCCTAGGTGATGCCGAAACCCTATACCGTGCCCTGGTTGCCTCCATTGATGAGGGGGTGTGTCTCTTGGAGCGGTTGCCGCTGCGACCCGATGGTCTGCGCGACTACCGCTATGTGACGATGAACCCAGCCATGCAGGCGATGTTTGGCATTCAGGATCTCACGGGGCAGGCCATCCGCGACCATTTCCCAGACGAGACTGAGGCGTGCTACGACCACTATGATTGTGTGCTGGAAACCGGGGTTTCGATGCGGTTTGAGCGCGAATGGCCACCCCAGGACAAAGTGCTGGAGATCTTTCTCACCCCCGTTGAGGACAGTGCAGGCCGTCGTCTGCTGGCGGTGATCCAGGATGTGACCGCCCGCAAGCGCACCGAACGCAATTTGGCTTTTTTGGCGGACTTGGCCACCGATCTTTCCCGCCTGTCCACCGCCGAAGAAATCATACGCACCGTTGGGGCCAAGGTGGGCGATTATCTCCAGGCCACCCTCTGTGTGTTCGCCCACATCGACGAAGCCGCCGACCAGGCCACGGTGAACTACACCTGGCATAGTGCCGATAAGCCCGATGCCGTTGGGGTGTATCGCCTTTCGGAATTCGTCACCGAAGCGTTTCGGCAGGCGGCACGGGCCGGAGAAACGATTGTGATTCAGGATGCCGATCAGGATCCCCGCATCGCGAGTGATGGCCATGCCAGCCTCCAGATCCGGGGCTGTGTGGGCGTCCCCTTCCATCGCGAGGGCACTTGGAAATACCTGTTGACCGTGAACGATGCCATGCCCCGGACGTGGCGAGAGGACGAAGTCGCCCTGATCGAAGCAGTGACCAACCGCATCTTCCCCCGCCTCGAACGGGCCGAATCCGAAGCCGCCGCGCAAAATCTCGCCAATCGCCTGACCCTAGCCCTGCAATCGGGATGGATTGGCACCTGGGATTGGGATTTGGTCAATCCTCCCCTGTGGGATGAGCGGATGTATGAAATCTACGGCCTGCAAGACCTGGGGCGACCTGTGACCTATGAAGACTGGCTGGCCTTGATTGATCCCGATGATGTAGATCAGCTTGGGGCCGAACTAGAGAGCCTGCTGCAAGGCCAAGCCACCTTTGCCAACTTAGACATTCGATTTTCGCGACCGGATGGCCAACTGGGGTGGGTGCAGAGTTTCTCCTATGTGCAGCGCGATAGGGAGGGCAGACCCGTGCGGATGGTGGGCATTAACCAAGACATCACCGAGCGGAAGCAGGCTGAAGCGGATCTGCAAGCGCAAACCAACCGCCTGACTCTGGCTCTGCAAGCCGGATCCTACGGCGTTGGCGAATGGGATTTTGTTACTCCTCCGGTGTGGAATGAGCAGATGTATCGAATCTACGGCCTGCAAGACCTAGGGCGGCCTCCCACCTACCAAGACTGGCGTGATCTCCTTCATCCTGACGATAGCAGCCAGGTAGAGGCTCAATTATCCCAAGTCCAGGAGTGCCAAGATGTCATCACCGCTGAATTTCGGATTTGGCGACCGGATGGCGAACTACGTTGGGTGCAAGCCTTTGTCCAGGCGGAGTGCGATGGTGAGGGCAAGCCCTTGATGATGGTGAGCCTGACCCAAGACATTACCGAGCGCAAACAGGCTGAGTTAGAACTTCAGTGTTTGGCAAGCCGTTTATCTTTGGCATTACAGGCGGGGCATATTGGCTTTTGGCTGTGGGATTTAGACCAAGACCTATTTTGGGATCCCTCCCTCTGCCATATCTATGGCCTGTCTGAGACGGATCAGATGACCGACTGGCAAACCTGGCGAAACCTCGTCCACCCTGAGGATATTGATCCGGTGGAAGCCTTGCTGCAAGCCGCCCTTCAGGGTGCGCCCTACGAGGGAACAGAGTTTCGGATTTATCGCACCGATGGCGCACTGCGGTGGATTCAGTCCTCTGCCCATGTGCAGCGCGATGGGGACGGCCAGCCCCTACACATGATTGGCATTAACCAAGATATTACCGAACGAAAACAGGCGGAACTAACGCTGAAGGAGCAGACCAGCCGCCTCACCCTGGCCCTACGAGCCGGATCCTACGGCATTTGGGAATGGGATTTGGGGAGTAACCTCCTCTGGGATGATCAAATCTATCAGGACTACGGCCTTCAAGACTTGGGGCGACCGATTACCTATCCAGACTGGAGGGGGGCGGTTCATCCCGATGATATCCCCTGGGTCGAAGCGCAACTGGAGGCTGGTTTACAGGCCAGAATTCCCTTCAATGCCGAATTTCGCATCCGCCGCCCCGATGGCGACGTGCGCTGGGTGGTGTCTACGGCCAAGCTGTACTGCGATGGCCAAGGCCAACCCCTACGGATGGTGGGCCTTCACCAAGACATTACCCACCGCAAACAAGCCGAGCAGGAAATTCAGCGGAGTCGGGCCAAGTTCCAGCGCCTGGTGGACGACATTGGGGATCGATTTGTCATCTTTAGCCACACCGGAACGGTGGTGACTTACGTCAGTGGCGGGTTGCAGTCTGTCTTTGGCCTGCCACCGGAGGCGGTGCTGGGCCAACCCTGGGCCACCGCCATCAACTGGTGCCCAGAATCCTTGGCCCTAGCCCAGGCCGAAGTGCAACGGCTCCTCACGGAGCGGTTGCCCTCCCAGGAATTTGAGATGGCCTTTATCCGCCCGGATGGGGAGGTTCGCACCATCCACGTCGTGCAGCACTCCGTTTGGGATGAGGCCAGCAACCCGTTAGCCATTGAGGGGTTAATCGAAGACATCACGGAGCGCAAAGCCACCGAATCCGCCCTGCGCTACACCAATGCCGAACTCGAACGGGCCACCCGCCTCAAGGACGAATTTCTGGCCAACATGAGCCACGAACTCCGCACCCCCCTCAACGCCATCCTAGGCATGACCGAAGGGCTGCAAGAGGAAATCTTTGGCCCCCTCACCGAACGCCAGCAGCGCAGCCTAGACACCGTCCAACGCAGCAGCACCCACCTGCTTTCGTTGATTAACGATATTTTGGATCTCTCCAAAATTGAGGCGGGGCAGTTTGATCTAGACTTCGGTGCCATTGGCGTCAGTCCGTTGTGCAAGGCCAGCGTCACCTTTGTGAAGCAGCAGGCCCACAAAAAGCACCAGCAGATTGCAACCTTCATCCCTGAAGGTCTGCCCGACCTCTATGGGGATGACCGCCGCCTACGCCAGGTGTTGATCAACCTGCTCACCAATGCCGTCAAATTCACCCCCGACGGAGGCCAGGTTACCCTCGCCGCCAGCTATACCGCCCTCGCCCCAACCGCCCTGGACAACACCTGGATTCACCCCCAGGCCAACCCTGGCGATACCCTGGGCCTGCTGTCGCTCTCGGTGTCCGACACAGGCATTGGCATTAGCCCCGAAGATGCCCAAAAACTGTTTCAGCCCTTCGTGCAGGTCAACGCCGCCCTCAACCGTCAACACGAAGGCACGGGCCTGGGTCTCTCCCTGGTGAAACGCATCGTGAACGCCCACGGCGGCGAGGTCACGCTCGTTAGCGAATTGGGCCATGGCAGTTGCTTTACCGTGCAGATCCCGATCATCGCCATCCCCGGCGAATCCTTCCTAGATGCGGTTGCCACCGCTGCCCTCGCCGCCATCCCCTCGACCGAACCCGCCGCCGCCCCCCTGATCCTGCTGGCTGAGGATAACGAAGCCAACATCAGCACCATCACCTCCTATCTGGAAGCCAAAGGCTACCGACTCATCGTGGCCCGCCATGGTCTCGAAGCGGTCACCCTGGCTGCAACGGCGCAGCCCGATCTGATTGTGATGGACATCCAAATGCCCCACCTAGACGGCCTAGAAGCCATCCGCCAAATTCGCCAAAATCCGGCCCTGGTGACGGTGCCCATCATCGCCCTCACCGCCCTCGCCATGCCCATCGATGAGGAACGCTGCCTCGCTGCCGGGGCCAACCAGTACCTCAGTAAACCCATCCGCCTCAAGCAACTCTTCCAACGGATCACCGCCGCCTTAGCCCCTATTTCCCCGCCATTCTCTTAGGGATTTGGGTAGAATTCGGACTGTCCTAGGGGCATGGGTGGGGATAAAGCCTTGGCCTAAATACCTGGAATTTCTGAGAGTTCACAGTCCAATTCTTCCACAGAAAACCGGGTGGAAGACTGCCATTCTTCTAGGGTAAATTCATAGCCATGCTGCTGGGCGAGTTGGACAAATTCCTCTGGCGTAGCAGAGACACTGAGACGATCTTTTAGGGCAGGATTGGCTTGGGCATCGCGAAAAAGCCGGACAACGTGAGCTTGGGACATGGTGATTTCCTCTGAAAACCCTTGCAGGCATCATAGGAATAGTGCGGGAGAAAGCCGAAAAAATCGAACAAAGTTTTAATAAATGGCTAAGAGCTGCCCTTGGGTGGCTGTCTATGATGGAAAAGCCCTAGGGATTCGGTAGGTTGTGCTGAACCATTCGCTGACACAGTATGTTCTCCGCCGCTATCTGCTGCGGTATCCCGGCCCGCTGCGGGTGGCGCGTTATCGGCGGTTGGCCCAGTGGCCATGGCTGCAACCCGTTTTAGAGCAAATCAAGCCGGAGGTATTGCCCCCAGCACTGTTGGAGGAGGACGCCCCACCCGCCCCCATCGATTCTGGGCTCTTGGCTTTGCCGGGGGTGATACCTTGGCCGATGCACTATCCCCAGTATCGTTGTGAGACGGGGGCACCGCTCAACTGTGCCTTGGCTCAGCGGGCGGTGGAGGAAGACCCCCTGGCGACGGCGTGCCCTCGCTGTGGCTTCATGGCCACTCTGCCGAGGGGAATCGTGGTGCAGGGGGAACAGGGCAACTATCGAGTGGGGCCATGTCTGGGACAACGGGGCATTGGCCGTAGCTACCAAGCCACCCTGCTGGGGGCAGAAACCCCAGTGACCTTGCGGGAATACCTGCTGCCGGAGCGCTACTTTAACCAGCGGGATCAGCAGCAGCGACGGGATATGTTTTTGAACCAGGTGGGGGTAAGCCTGGCCGATGGCCGCAGCCAAGATTTGCGGGTGACTGCCCCCATCGAAGCCCTCGCCCCCCTGGGAGAGACCAGAGCCTACCTGATCCTCCCCGTAGAGGATCAGGCGATTGATCTAAACCATCTGCTGACGGTGCGGCCTCCCTTTACAGGGGCGGAGGTGCATCGGGTGTTGCGGCAGGTCTTGCAAACCCTGACCGGGCTGCACCAGCAGCGCTATGCGCTGTCTCCCGGTCGGTTGCAAACGGGGATTGTCCACGGCAATATCCAACTTTCTAGCCTGCTGTGGGTGGAGCAAGGCGGCGAGGGCTTTGTGTATTTGACGGATTTTGCCCTCTGGGAAGACGCCATCGACCCGTTGGTGATTGATGCCCCCCATCCCACGGCCCAGGAGGACTTGCGGGCTGTGGGACAAGTCGCCTTTCAACTGCTGACGGGGGGGCTCACCGATGCCAACGGCCAACGCCTCAGCCCCAAGCGCGATGCCCACTGGCCAGCGGTGCATCCGCCCCTGAAGTCCTTTATCCGGCAACTGCTGGGCATCGAGGCTCCCTTTCCCCAGGCCCAAGCAGCCTACCAAGCCCTGCTACACCTACCGCCGGAGCCCGTGGTCAGCCAATTGGCCCCGCCCAGCGTGGTCGATCGTCGTCGTCGTTCCCGATGGAAAACGGCCCTGGTAACCCTGCTAGGGCTAGGGGGCGTGGGTTTGGTAGGCTATCTGCTGTGGCAAGGGCTGAGGCCCAAACCGCTAGAGGCCCAAGCGACGCCCCCCACCTGCTGCTTTGAGGCCGTGGGCTCTGTACCGGAGGGCAATTTTGTCTATACGGCCCTGGCGGGGGATGTGTGGGAAACCTTGCTGCAATGGCAACCCCAGGATGACCTCACCCAGCCCTGGGCAGAACAGTTGGCCCAGGATCAACCCGGTCTAAACCTCATCTACCGCCCCACTCCTTCCATTGCCGCCGCCCTGGAGGTGGTGCAGACTAGGCAGGCCGCCTTTGCCGTGGTGCCGATCTTTGAACCCTTGCCGCCCGATTTAGCTGCCCAACCCATCGCCTACGATGGCCTTGCGGTGGTAGTGGCCTTTAGCTACCAAGGCCGTAGCCAGGGGCTTCCCGACCAACTCGGTGGCACCCTCACCCTCACCCAGGTGCAGGATCTCTACCAGGGTAAAACCCAATTCTGGGGCCAAATTCAGTCCGGCCTCAATCTACCGCTGGCTCTCTACGTCAACCCTAGCCCCACCACCCTAGCGGCCCTGGAACAGTTCATTTTTCCCGATGATGCCCCCAATGCCCCCAGCAGCGCGGCCCCCGTGGGGCTACCGCCCCTTCCCATGCTGCGCCGGATGATTAACGATTTTGAAACCGCTGGGGTGGGTAGCCTTGGCATCACGCCCCTCAGTTCCATTGGGGGCCAATGTTCGGTCTATCCCCTCGCCCTTGGTTCCTCCCGACGGCAGGCGGTTCAGCCCCTCCGCAATGCCTCCGGTCAGCCTATCCACCCGGACGTGGATCTCTGCCGCACCAAGGGCGTCTATATCCTAGACCCCACGATTCTGAGTCAGTCGGTCTATCCCCTGGCCTACCCCCTAGCGGTGGTCTATCGTCGCGATAATCGCCTGCCCCCCATTGGCTCCAAGTTTGCCGAACTCATGCTCACCGAAGAGGGCCAAACCTACCTGCGCCAGGTTCACCTTAGCCCCGTCCCCTAAATCCTGTCCCCTAAATCCGGTGTCCCGCCCTGCCCCCGACCTCTGGGCGAGGAGACTTCGCCCCTACCCTGTCTCCGATGCCTAGATGGGGTTGGCCTGGGGTCGGTCGGCCACCATGGCTTCCAGCCGCGTTTGTAGGTCGGCGGTGATCTGTTGGGCTCCAGTTTTCAGGGCTTCGGGGGCGTTGCGGCCCTGGAGGTAGTCCCTCACTGCCAGCGGATCGCCGATGTGGATCTGCACCGGACAACGCCAGCAGGGGTAGGCGTCGTCGCCATAGTAGATGTCTACGGGCAAGATCTGAACGTTGAGATCGGTTTGGGCGGCTTCCGCTTGTACGGCAAGGCGAGCCAGACCGGGCTTGAGGGGATGAATGCGATCCTCGCGGCGGATGCCTCCTTCGGGATAGATCACCAGCATTTCTTGGTTGAGTAACAATTCGATGCCGTGGCGCAGACTGGCCACCGTGGGGCGGCGCACATTCACCGGAAAGCCCCCCAAACGCCGAATAAACCAGCCCTGTATCCCCTTCACTTCGTCATCGGTGACCATGTAGCGCAGATCTCGCCCCGTGCCGGGACGCCCCGCCGCCAGGGGCAACACAATGGAATCCCAGCGGGCGCGATGGGTGGGGGCCAAAATTACCGGGCCGTGGGTGGGGAGTTTGTCCTGTCCTGTAATCGCGATGGGGCCAAAGTAACCGGGCAACACAAGATATTGCCCCAGCCAGTAGGCGATGGGGGTTAGCCAGGGCGAACAGCGGGACTGGGGTGCAGGAACAGCGGGCTGCGAGTTGGATTCAGACAAGTCCGAAGACGACATAGGGCGGAGAACCGGGAAAGTCATGGGTGGTGGGGAGGAGGTTGCAGGATAGACATAGACAATGTAGGTCTACCGTAACCCCTTAGAATTGAGAAGATTTCTGCAATCAGGACAGTTTTGGGGGCGCATACCGAGATTGAAGCCTACACCAAACCCGCATTAGCGTAACCCAATGAATAAAGCGTCCAGTCTTGGCCCTCATCCCCCAACCCCTTCTCCCTGAGGGAGAAGGGGAGCCGGATGCAGAACCCCTCTCCCTCAGGGAGGGGCAGGGGTGGGGGCCAAGAGTCTTCGGTCATTAGGCTTGAGGATTCGCCCAGCGTTCAGGGGCGTTGGCGGCGATGGGCAAACCACTGTTGAAGCTGTTGCTGGCAGGGTTCCGCCAAAATCCCCGCTAGGACGGGCAGCCTATGGTTTGAGCAAGGGCCATCGGGCAAGTTGATCTGGGAGCGCACCGCTCCGGCCTTGGGGTCATCGGCCCCGTAGACCAGTAGCCCCAGGCGGCTGAGGACAATCGCCCCGGCACACATGGGGCAAGGTTCTAGGGTGACGTAGAGGGTGCATTGGTTGAGGTGCCAGTTGCCCAACCGTTGACTCGCCTGCCGCAGGGCCAGCATTTCCGCATGGGCGGTGGGGTCGTGATCCTGTTCTCGGCGGTTGCAGGCGGCGGCTAGAAGTTGGTTGTCTGGGCCAACTACCACCGCTCCCACGGGCACATCCCCAGCCTGGGCGGCAACTTCGGCCTGGGCTAGAGCCATCTGCATCCAGTGGCGATGGCGTAAATAGGACGGGTCGGATAGGGGGAACGGATCAGGGTACATCTGGTGTAAAGCTTCGTTAAGCTGTAGGCATGGCGTTTCTTGAAGTTTGGCAACTGGCAATGACCTCTCCCCGTCTTGACTCCACCCCCATTCCCCAGCCCACCGCCCCCACCTGGAAAATTAACCTCCTCTACGATGGCGAGTGCCCCCTCTGTGTGTGGGAGGTCAACGCCCTGAAGCAAAAGGACAAGGGCCGAGGGCTGGTAAAGTTTACCGACATTGCCGAGGACACCTATGCTGCCGCAGACAACGGCGGTGTCGATTACGCAACGGCCATGGGGCGCATTCATGCCGTGCTGGCCGACGGCACCGTGATCAACAACGTGGACGTGTTTCGCCAGGTTTACCGAGTGCTGGGGGCAGGCTGGATCTATGCTCCCACGGGTTGGCCGATCATTGGGCCATTGGTGGATTGGGCCTATGGTGTGTGGGCACGGTGGCGGCTGGCCATCACCGGACGCCCCAGCTTAGAAACCCTGATGGCGGAACGGGAGGCGCGTCGAGGGGCGGGCTGTGAGGATCGTTGCCGCGTGGATTAGGGGACTGGGGGCCAACCCAGATGGATTGGGTGGACGGAAGCAAGCCCCATCTATATTGAGTGGATATATTGGGTGGACGAAAGCAGGCCATCTGTAACGAATAACGAATAACGAATAACGAATTAGGACACCCATAACCGGGCGTCCACGACAGGGCATCCATAGCGGTCATCTATAATGTAAACAGATGTAACTTTTCTGAGATTTCTATGGCATCCGTGGACTTAGACCAAATCGCCGCCAAGCTGCAAAGCCAAGATTCTAAAGACCGGATGATTGCTCTGGCCTCGTTGCGGGATGTCCCGGCGGCTCAGGCGGCTCCGCTGATTCGGCAGGTGTTGAACGACGACAACATGCAAATTCGCTCCATGGCGGTGTTTGCCCTCGGCATCAAACCCGACGAGCAAGCCTTTGATATTTTGATCAACCTGCTCACCTCCGACCCTGACTATGGCATTCGGGCCGATGCCGCTGGAGCCCTGGGCTATTTGGAAGACCCCCGCGCCTTTGAAACCCTGGTGCGGGCCTTCTATGAGGATACGGACTGGCTGGTACGGTTTAGCGCCGCTGTGTCCCTGGGCAATTTGAAAGACCCCCGTGCCCACGATGTCTTGATGCAGGCGCTCCAGAGCGATGAAGTGGTAATGCAGCAAGCCGCCATTGCCGCCGTGGGCGAAATTGGCGACGTGGAGGCCGTGGATGAAATCCTCAAATTTGCCCAGTCCAACGACTGGCTAGTGCGCCAGCGGTTGGCTGAAGCCCTCGGACACTTGCCCAGCCCCAAAACCGAAGCCGCCCTGCGCTATCTGGAAAAAGACGCCCATTTCCAGGTTTCCGAAGCCGCCCGCATTTCCTTAACCCGCTTGCAACACGCCTAACCTAGCCAAGGGCGTGGTCGCCTGGTTAGGCGATCCCCTTCCGTAGGAAAATAGTACTACCTAATCCTTCGGCCCTAAACGCGAGGCTTTGCCATGGTTACTGCACCCTCTATTTCTTCCTCCACGGTTCGCGATACCCACTGTTCCACCCTGGCTCCGCTGGTGGTGCCGGGTCGGCTGCTGCTGGGGCCGGGGCCGTCGAATGCTCACCCCCAGGTGATTGAGGCGCTGAACCACCAGCCCCTCGGCCACTTGGATCCCGATTATCTGGTGATGATGGACGAGGTGCAGGAGCTCTTGCGCTACACCTGGCAAACCGACAACGAACTTACCTACGCCATTGCGGGCACCGGGTCGGCGGCGATGGAAGCCACCCTAGCCAACACCATTGAGCCGGGAGATCGCGTTCTGGTAGCGGTGAAGGGGTATTTTGGTCATCGGCTGGTCAACATGGCCCAGCGCTACGGGGCCGAGGTCGTCACCATCCAAAAACCCTGGGGCGAAGCCTTTACCCTAGAGGAAATTACCGCCGCCCTCAAGACCCACCAGCCGGATCTGATGGCCATCGTCCACGCCGAAACCTCCACCGGGGTACGTCAACCCTTGGAGGGCGTGGGTGCCGCCTGCCGTGCCCAGGGCTGTCTGCTGGTGGTGGATACCGTCACCAGTATGGGCGGCGTGCCGATTTTCCTCGACGAGTGGCAGGTGGACTTGGCCTATAGCTGTAGCCAAAAGGGGTTGAGCTGTGCCCCCGGTATTTCTCCCTTCACCATGGGGCCACGGGCGGTGGAAAAACTGGAGCGACGCCAGCAACCCGTGGCCAACTGGTATTTGGATGCGGCCCTGCTGCGGCAGTATTGGGGCAGCGCTAGGGTCTACCACCACACCGCCCCGATCAACCTCACCTATGCCCTACGGGAAGCCCTGCGACTGCTGGCGGAGGAAGGGCTAGAGGCTCGCTGGCAGCGCCACCAATCCACCGCAGAATACCTCTGGGCGGGGCTGGCGGAGTTGGGTCTGTCTTGCCATGTGCCCCAGGAGTTCCGGCTACCCACCCTGACCACCGTGCGGGTGCCCGATGGGGTGGATGCCAAGGCGGTGGGGCGGCAACTGTTGACCGAACACAACATTGAAGTCGGCGGTGGTTTGGGTGAACTGGCGGGCCGAGTCTGGCGGATTGGATTGATGGGCCACAACAGCGATCCGCGCCATGTGGATACCCTGCTGCAAGCCTTGGCAGCGGTGTTACCTTAGCCTGAATAGTCTGGAGAATGGGGCAGAACTCCGGTCAATAGGCTCGTTTTTGGCGCTGGCGAGGGCGTGAAAGACCTAGCCTAGGGCGGTTCTGCCATCACCACTCCCTTTTTTTCCCTTTACGACCTTTGGGACATCTCGTGGAGATTACGGCCAACCCCTGCAAAAAGTTGGTTATCCTAAAAGAGGAAAGTGCCTATTGGGCTAGGCTGGGTGTTGGGCACTGATAAAACCGTACCCCTAGCAGCAGCAGCCTTGATGACAGACAGCAGACCAGCCCAAGGCCATGGTGCCGAATACGGAGCTGATACGAGCCGCCGGAGCCAGCTCCCAGATCCCCCTAGGGTTGCTTCGGGGCAACTTCTGGAGGCTCTAAAAACCCCGATCTGGCTCTACGATTTAGAGTCCCTCGATTTGCTGTGGGCTAACCCGCCCGCCCTCGCCTGGATGGGGCTGAAATCCATGGATGAGGCGTTGGCCTGGACCCAGACCGTTGGGTCGGGGTGGGTATCTCTGCTGCGGTGCTATCGTCAAGCACTCCTTGAGGAATCCCCCATGACCGACAGTCGTCCGATAGTGTCCTCAAAGAGCGGCTATCCGCTGTATTGCCTAGGTTCAGCCCTGCCCTTGGCCGATGGACAACGGGGGCTGCTCATCGAAGGTCAAGCGCTAGATCAAGACGATAGCAACCAGCAGGCCATTTTGCGGGCCATCCCAGACTTGCTTGTACGTATGACGCGGGACGGTGACTGCCTCTACCTCAGCAAGAGCGGTGAAGTGCTGCTGTGGCAAGATCTCTGCCCTGACCAACGAGCGTCGATCTACGATTTGCTGCCTCCAGACCTAGCCGATAAACGTCTTCACTACACCCACAAAGCCCTAGAAACGGGCCACCGCCAGATCTATCGCCAAGATATTGAGGTGAAGGGGGATCTGCGCCACGAGGAGGTGCGGGTGGTGCCGATGGGCGAAACCGAGGTGCTCATCATGGTGCGTGATATCACCTCCATGGTGGTGGCCGAGCAAAAAATGGTGAACCAAGCTGAACTCTTTTGTCAGCAGTCCCAGCGGGATCGGGTGTTGGCCCAGGTAACGCGGCGCATTTCCCAGTCCCTCGACCTACAAGAGGTGCTAGAAACGGCGGTGGAAGAACTGCGCCAGATGATGCAGACCCAGCGGGTGATGGTCTACCACTTTGAGGGTGTAGATGGGCGTGGCCGAGTCGTTGCTGAGGCTGTGTCGGATGCGGCCCTGTCGTTACGTCAGACTCAGGTAGAAGACCGCTGTTTTTCAATCAACCATAACGCTATACAAGCCTATCTCAAGGGGCGCATTCATCGGGTGATAGATGTCAACAATTCTGCCCTCTCGCAGTGCTATGTCAACATGCTGACCCAGCTTGAGGTGCGGGCCAACCTGGTGCTGCCCATTTTGCAGGGGGATTACCTCTGGGGTTTGCTGGCTTGCCAGCAGTGCGATGCCCCCCGCGAGTGGACGGATCTGGAGGTGGAGACCCTAGTCCAGTTGGCGAACCAATTGGCCATTGCTATCCAGAAGTCTGAGTTATACGAGCAGGTGCAACGAGCCAATGCAGAACTGCAACACCTTGCCACCCACGACAAACTGACGGGCCTAGCCAACCGTCGTTATTTTGATGACTATCTCGATCAAGAATGGCGACGCCTGACCCGCGAACAGTTGCCCCTTAGCCTCATTTTGCTGGATATTGACTATTTCAAGCCCTACAACGACACCTACGGACACCTAGCGGGAGATGCCTGCCTAGAGCAGGTGGCGGCAGCTCTTCGTCGATCCATTAAGCGCCCTGCCGACCTAGCCGCTCGCTACGGCGGTGAAGAGTTTGCCATCATTTTGCCCAATACCCACCTGGTAGGAGCCATCCATACAGCGGAAGTTGTGCGCCAGGAAATTGCCACCGCCCATCTGCCTCACGGTAGCATCCCCAATCACCCCTATGTGACCGTCAGCCTAGGCATTGCGTCGGCTCTACCCACCCCAACCCAGGCCCCCCACAGCCTGATTGATCAGGCCGATCAAGCCCTTTACCAGGCCAAGCAGCAGGGCCGAGATCGCTACATCGTGGCTACCGATTCAGCGACAACCAGGCTGATGGGTTGTGACCTGGGGAATCATCGATTTCCGTAGCGCCCCCAACTGAGGAACGCTGACACCACATACAGAACAATCATGGAGCCCACTACGGAGGGTAGAATCGGCACCCCCATAAACGCCCAGGTGAGCCAGGGAAAGGGGAGGTTGTACTGACTGAGGAGGTGATCGAGCACCCACTCGCCCAGAAACACCCCAGCCAGCCCAGTAATCACCAAGCCCACCGCCTTGCCAGGAATGCGGCGGGGCACCAAAAAATTGGCCAAAACGGCACACATAATGGCAATTAAGACTTGCACCAGTAGACGGGTGAGCATATCCATGGAAGGAACAACCTCTTAGGCGGGGGTACAGGGTAGGAACACCAGTATGGTACCCAGAAGCGAGGGAATTCTTTCTGAAGGAATTACGGAGGGGAGGGCTATTGTCCGAGTTCCACCGAGCGCCGATGGGCCGCCCGCACCGCTTCGATGAGGGCAGACCGTAGGCCCGCTGATTCCAGTTGGGCAATGCCCGCAATGGTGGTGCCGCCCGGACTGGTGACGCGATCCTTAAGCACACCAGGATGCATTTGACTCTGTTGCAACAGTTCGGCGGTGCCTTTCAGGGTTTGAATGGCGAGATGCAATGCGGTGGCCCTTGGTAAGCCCACAGCAACGCCCCCATCGGCCAAGGCTTCTACCATTAGCGCCACATACCCCGGCCCGGAACCCGACAGGGCGGTGACCGCATCCATTAAGGATTCGGTCACTGCCACGACTTCGCCAACGCTGGCAAAAATTGTCTTGGCCCAGGCGAACTGATCGGCGGTGGTACGGGTTCCGGCGGCAAGGGCGGTGACCCCTGCACCCACGGTAGCTGGAGTATTCGGCATGGCCCGCACCATCGCCCAACCGGGAAAGGCTTGCTCTAGGCGAGAGAGCGGCATCCCCGCCAAGATGGATAACCCCAGAGGTGAAGCGGTCTGGGGGGCACGGGCGGCTAGATCCTCGGCCACGGTGGTCAACATTTGGGGCTTAATCGCTAGCAGAATTGTGTCCGACTGGGCCACCACTTCGGCATTATCCGTCGTGGTGCGGATTTCATAGGTCTGTTCTAAAAACTCACGGCGGGCAGGCTGAGGATCGCTGACGAGAATCTGTGAGGCGGCAAAAATTTGCTGATCAATCAAGCGAGACAGGATTGCTTCCCCCATCACCCCGCCACCAATCACCCCTAAGGTCTCCGCTGCCATGCTGTTTACCGCTACCGTTGACGAACTACGTTCACCATACACCAGGTTAAAAGCTTAAAAAGCCTCGCCGCACTGATAATACCCTTGCACTAAATTCGACTGATTTGCCCCCAGCATCATTAGCTGGCGAGGAAACCTCGCCCCTACCGTTTGCGGGGTTAAGAATCGGGGTTTTCTAGCTCGGATCTGGTCTGAGGCAAAAAACGTTGGCTAATACGTAACAAGTCCGGGCAGATTCCATTTCGGAACCTGCCCAGACCTAAGAGCAGTCATGCTGGTGGATAGCCTAAGTTTGAGCACACATGTCATGCGCAAAGCCAGGGCAAGCAGACCTAACCGTCTGGGTTGATCTGGATGCCACGGCAAGCTTAGGCCATGCGAGCAATTTGTTCGCCCCAAGCGGGAGCGGGGGGCATTTGGCCTGCCATGGGCATAGACTGGGGCTGGCCCACAAACACGTCTTCTTCGTACTCGGTGGGGGTGCTCACCTGCACACAGTTGGGGGTGAACAGGAAAATGCTTTCGCCAATGCGCTCTTGGTGACCGTCGATGGCGTAGGTGCCGCCCGCCACAAAGTCTACGGCACGTTGGGCTTGGTCGGGATCCATAATGGTGAGGTTAAGCACCACAGACTTGCGTTCCCGTAGCGCCTGGATGGCTTGGGGCATTTCCTCGAAGGTGCGGGGCTCCATTACCACCACTTCAGAGGTGCCGTTCATCGCACCGGGCATACCAATTACATTACTGGCCATGGGGGTCATTCCTGTATCAGAGGTCATTGGACGCTCGCGCAAGCGACGGCTGCGGCGAGGCTCTTCGGACATGGGCTGAACCGGGGGCTGAGGATTCTCTTCCTGATACAGGTTTTGGTACTCCTCACCATCCATTTCTTCGTACTCGTACTCATAATCTGCTGGGTCGTTGAGGCCAACGAAATCCCGCAGTTTAGCGAAGACATTGCTCACAACTTACACTCCACGATGACTATCACTCTCTTAGGCTGGGGCAAACCCGATGAGTTGATCACTGAGCTGCACACCCCTTGGTTATCCGATGGCCATGATAGCGCCTATTATCAATTTGCCAACGATTTTTTCAGAAACTTAGATAAATCGATGGACGGTAGGGATTGCCCCTTGCAGAATGTCGTTTTTGACAGTCTGCCCCGACGATTCTCACCTTCGATGCAACCCCTCGCTGCTCGGCAGCACAGCCATCCTAGGAGCGACTGTTTGGGCCGGGAACAAATCTTAAAAGGGATCACCGATGGCGATCATGAGACACCTGATGGGACGAATGTGAAAGGCGCACAGACCTTGCAAATATCCTGCGTGCAGAATATTGAGCCACAGTATACACGAATTTTTTAAAACGGATAGGGGCTTTACATTTAGTTAAACCTTCCCCTGATTCAACCCCCAGAAGCCCCCCTTTGAGGGTGTCATTTTGGATCTGCCATGACGGCTCAAACCTTTGTGGTGTAGAGCCTGGGGGGGTTGTCATGAGCTTTTCAGGGGGCATACCCTTCTCGACAATCCTAGGGGCAAGGGCAGGGCAAATGCTAGGGCATCGGGCGAGGGCCAAAGAGGGTCGTCCCTAGGCGAATCATCGTCGCCCCAGCGGCTATGGCGAGGAGATAGTCGCCGGACATCCCTAGGGAAAGTTGGTGAATATGCACGTTTGAAAGGTCGGATTGGTTGATGCGATCCGCCAGTTGTTTGGCTCCCCCAAAGATCCGCTGAATGTCGTCGGAGCTGGAATTTTGGGGCGGAATCGCCATCAGCCCACAAAGATCAAGATGGGTAAGTTGATTGAGAGCGGGCAGGGCGGTCTCCAATGCGGCAAGGTCAAACCCCGTTTTGGGCGGATCGGGCACCAGTTTGACCTGAAGACAGCCGTGGGGGCGTTTGCCCAATTCCGCTGCCGCCTGGTTCAGCCGTTCCGCCAGCTTCAGGCTGTCGATGGAATGAATCCACTGAAAATGCTCCACTGCCTTGCGGGCCTTGTTGGTTTGCAGATGGCCGATCAGATGCCAGGTAATGTCGGGATAGTCTTGAAGTTCCGCTTGTTTGGCGATAGCTTCCTGCACTCGGCTCTCGCCAAAGTGACGCACCCCGGCAGCATAGGCAATGCGAATCACCTCAACGGGCAGCAGCTTGGTAACAGCCACCAAGGTTACGGTGGAGGGCAAACTGGCTTGCAAGTCCAGAATTCGCTCCGTGATCTGCTGGGCTGAGGCCGTCGCTGTCATGTAGCTGCCGTGCTTGAAAGGTGCTTGAAAGGTGCTTGAAAGGTTATTGAAACGTCTGCTTATAGGTGTGCTGTAGCTTGTCGTAGTCGGCCTGCTGGCCCGCCCGACGCAACAGCCGCATCCGATTTTCGAGCATTTGACGGGCATTGCTCCGGCCTAGGGGCTGAAAGACGATGCCTTCCGTGCCCGAATTGGTGACCAGAAAAAACAACCGCTGGGCATAGAGGGTGGCAAACAACTCCTGCCCCTCTTCGACCATGCAGACCCTGAAGAGCAGGCCAAAGTTGGGATGATTGAGATAGTTTTCTGTGCTCATTCAAGTTAGGAACGACGATGAAGTGACTACAGGGAAAGGCCGCAAAGATCCGTCAAATTTGCAACAACCATTTTAAAACCTGTTCGTCATTCTAGAGCTTTTAGGTCTTAATCCCTACTTAATTCGCTCCGTTGCTGATGGCCATGCCTGCTCACCCTCGGTCATCGGCCAGGGTGAGCCCCAGCGCCAAAAGCTGGGCCTTCGCCTTTTGGCGCGATTCGCGCCATTCTCGGTCGGGCTGGCTGTCGGCCACAATGCATGCCCCCAGTTGGCCCCACACCGTAGCGGGTGCTCGACGGCGACGCCCTTCTCCATCACCGCTGAGCCCAGCCTGCCCAGGGTCACCCTGCCCAACTTCACCATGACCGTAGAGCAGGGTGCGAATCAGAATGTTCAAGTCCAAGTAACCCCGCCGATCCAGAGAGATTCACCTGAAACACGTCTCCCGCCTGGATGTGCTGCTTGGCTTTGACGACGGCAGATTGATAGTCCTCAGCCGTCATGCCTAGGGTTAGGGAGAAAGCTGGATCCTGGGATCGCTGGGGATCAGGGCATGGGGACGGGTTGGCGTCCTGGGAGTCTTGGCAATCCTGAGAGGTTTGGAAATTCTGAGAGTCCTGAGGAATTTGGGAATCCTGGGAATTCTGAGAGGTCTGGGAATCCTGGGAACCCTGGAAATCCTGGCCTGAAAGATTCTGTACTGCGTCAACAAGACGGGCTAAGTCAGATTCGTTAGTAGCCCCTAACCAGAGCCGTTGCTCCGCGTGATCCAGTACCGCAAAGGTGTCAGGTTCGTACCACAACGCCACAGGAAAAGGGAGGGGATCAAGATTCTGGCTTGGCAACCGCTCAATTTCCCAGGCGAGATCGTAGCCCAGCCAGCCTAGCCAGCCCCCGGTAAAGGGTAGGGTTTGCTCTGCTAGGTCAGTTTCGTTACCCATCAGGTTTAGTCCTGATCCCCCTTGCAACCGTTGAGCCAGGGTAGGCAGGATCTCGCCCAAATCTGAGGTCCACAGTTGGGGCCGTCCATCCCAAAACCGGGTCGGGCCAGCACAAATCGAATAGCGACTATGGGCCTGATGGGGCTGGGCCAACTCTGGCAACGGGTAGGGACTTTCCAACAGCACCGCCAAGGTCTCTAGGCTGGGGGGCTGATCCAATAGAGAACCATAGAGCGCTTGGAATATCTCGGTACCCGTGCGCTGGTTGAGGGGAAGGGAGCGCAGGTGCCAGGGGTGGGGATCGGGGATGGGTGGGGTCAAGGGTTATTGGTTGTTGGTTATTGGTTGTTGGTTGTTGGTTATTGGTTGTTGGTTATTGGTAGGGGCGGGGTTTCCCTGTCCGGATGCTGGATTAAAGGGAACTTTGCCCCCAGGACAGGCGGAGCCACCAGAGGACGACCAACAGGCCGAGGGCGAACCAATCCCAGCGGCGGAGGATCAACTGATACCAGCGGACTTGGTGTTGGTTTGGGCTGGTGAAACCCCGCACTTCCATGGCGGCAGCGATTTGTTCGGCCCGCAGCAGCAGGTTTTCGAGTAGCCGTTCCACCACCGCCAGCCATACCTGGGCCGAGCCCCGTACCCCCAGCTTTTGCCAGTTAATGGCCCGCGTTTGCACCGACCGCACCAGGTTTTGCACTTCTTCTAAGACAAGGGGAATGAAACGCAACGAGAGCGTTACCGTCAGGGCAATTTCTGTGACCGGGAGCCGGAACCAGCGCAAGGGCTTCATCAGGGCTTCCATGGCCAGGGTGATTTCTTCGGGGGCGGTGGTGAGCAGATAGAGGTTGGTGCCGTAGATCAGCGTAAATAATAGAGTGCCGACCCGAATCCCCAAATCCAGGGATCGTCGGGTGACGGTGATCGGCCCCCAGTCGAACACCACGTAACGATAGGCGGTGGGCTGGGGCAAGGCTGGGGCAGATTCCGTAGGGCTGGGCTGATCCCCAGGCTGAGCATCAACCTGGTTTCCCGATTCTTTCCCTGCTTGATTGCCCGATTCAGTTCCAGATGGCGGTTCCGATGGTGCAGGGTTGAGCACTTCCGAGGGCGGTGTTCGATCCGGCTGGCTTACCTCTAGGCCATCGGGCATTACAAAGGTCAGTAGCATCACCGCCAAGCTTAGTAAGGCCAGCCAGCCCAACTGTTGCCGCCACACTCGGTAGGGAATGCGGGCGGAGATCGTCAGCACCAGCAGCAGCCCCACTAGGGCAAAGCGCCACTGGGCATTGGCCAAAATCGGCGTCACCAAAATGCTCATCAGCCAAACCATCTTGACCCTCGGATCGAGCCGATGCAGCCAGGTGACGGGCTGTTCTAAATAAAGACCGATGGGCAGGGAGCGAAGAAGATCCATAGAGCCGCAGCCAAGATGAGCGATGGGACAGGGATGACATCAATCGATCCCCCCTAGCCCCCCTTGAGAAGGGGGGAACCGGAGTTAAAGCCATCCTTAATAAGGAAGGAGGCCGGAGTCAAAGTCCCCCTTGGAAAGGGGGATTTAGGGGGATCCCCGAGGGCTTGCGACATAAAAACAAGATGTGTTTACACAATAGCCCAGGGGAGAGAGAAGCCAGAAACAACTCAAAGTTCCTCGCCCAGCTTGGGAGAGGGAGTTAGGGTGAGGGACTCCGAAGCTGGCAGGGTTTCTAGGAGGGTGAGCAGTTCCCGCTCGAAGCTGACCTGGGCACGGTTGGTGCGGCCCCCGACGTAGAGGATGCCATCCTGAACCAAGGCCCACACCTGGGAATGGGAGACGTAGCTCATGATTACCCCGATCATCAGCAGACCAAAGCCTGCGTAGACCAGGGGAATGCCGGGGTCGGCTTTGATTTGTAGTCCGGTGCTGCCGATCACATCCACCAGGCGCAGGGTGACGCCGTTGACCGTGGTGGCCATGCCAGAACGCAGGGTAGCGGTGAGTTGGCCGTTGTTGTCGTAGATCAGCGCTGTACCTTGCAGGTCGCGGGCGAGGAGGGTGACGCCTGCACTGAGGTCGGGTTGGGTGGGCACCCAGGTTCCCCAAAAGCGGGGGCCGTTGGTGTCCAAAAGTTTCATCGGCAGTTGCAGCACGGGGCTTTGGTTGAGCTGAATTTGCACCGCCGCAATGCCCCAATCTGCCTGGTAGAGGGTAACGCCTCGGTAGCGCAGGGGCTCGTTGACGTGGATGGTTTTGCGGTCTAGCTCCGTCCCGGTAGCGTCCACCACCGAGAGGTCGGAATAGAACTGGTCGATGTTACCGTCGGGGCTGTAGTCAATCCAAAACCGATTCACCCGCACCGCCCAATCGGTGGGAATTTGCGCCTTGGCCCATGGCCCCGCATCAAAGATGTTTTGAATCCGAAAGGTGTCGCCGCTGGGCACAATTTCTTGGGCAAAGAACCCGGTCATTGCGCCCCAGATCGCTCCCAGCAAAATCAAAATCATGCTGGCGTGGACGATAATTGGCCCAATCCGCCCCACGATGCCCTTGCGTCCGTAGAGGGAAGTACCCTCCTGGAAGACTCGATAGCGGCGTTTGCTTAGGCTCGTCGCAAAGGTCGCTAAATCCGCATCAGTGAGGGTGGTGCTGAGGGCCAGCTTTTGGAACTGACGCGGCTGGGTGTAGTACTTCCAGCCTTGGGCGGCCCCTAGGGCGGGCAGTTGGCGGGTAAAGGTGCAGGCGGTGAGGCTGGCCCCAAACACGATCAGCAGCGCCAAAAACCACCAGGTGCGGTAAACGTGGTCGAGGCCGATGGTCAAAATCACCTTCCAACTGAGGAAGCCAAACAGGGCCGGATCCTCCGGGTAGTTGGTTTGGTAAAACTCCAGGGTTTGGCCCTGTTCCAACACGGTGCCCGAAATACTGAATAGGGCAATGGCCAGCAGCAGCAGAATTGCCAGCCGCAAATCCGCCAGCAGGGGCAGCAAATCCTGCTTGAAATAGTGCCGCAACCCATGCCACAGCCCGGTCGGGGAAGCCTCAGAAGATGTCATACCGTCACGAATATATCTATAGACAACCTACCGCAATTCCAAACCGCTTGGCTGAAGCAAGGGAACGCGAGACTCGCCGAGATCGACTCCAAGTACGATGCCTTGCGGCGCAAGTCCGCTACCAACTCGACCCCACCGACGACCACCGACGAGACCTAGCCCTGGCCTTGGCGCAGCTTGAGGAGTATCAGCAGGTGTTGGATCGGGACTTGGCTGAAGACATTCCGCCATTCGACGGTTGAGTGAGCTTTGGACTGGGCCTAAAATCAGGCCACAAAATGCATCCGTTAAAATGGGACTATTCACCCCCCCAGTTTGGCTGAATTTCCTCTCCCTGCTGCCTGCTACCACCCTGGCGGTGCTAACCCTAGCCATTGCCTTTCTGCGGTTCTATGATGTCCAAGATTTCCCCCTCCTCGGCTTCATCGCCCAACCCCGACTTTGGAGCAACCGATTCACCGTGGCGGCCCTCGTGGCTACACTGGTTAATTTCGGCGTTGAGTGGAACCGTCGAAATCGAGAAACAAA